>NZ_JASMRR010000004.1:0-77971 GCF_041431175.1 Psychrobacter sp. Arc29
CGTACGCTTAGCCCTTGTAGTCTCTAACTTGTCCATGAATAAGCTCCTTTTTCGTAAACTTATTTCAGGACGGGACATGAATAATAAAAAAGGCAGACTAATATATAGTCTGCCTTTTTTGTGTCTTGCTTGACAAGTAACTTACTTTGCTTAGCTATGAGGGTATGTAAGTGATTAAGATAACTTGATTTTGTCTTTTAGTAAAAACTCCATCAATGCTTTTTGGGCATGTAAGCGGTTTTCAGCTTCGTCCCAGACGACAGAGCGTGGGTCGTTTAGCATATCATGAGAGATCTCCTCACCGCGATGGGCTGGCAAGCAGTGCATAAACACCACTTCAGGATCGGCTTTGTCTAATAGAGACGGCGTCACTTGATAAGGGGCAAAACGACGTGCGCGCGTATTTTGCTCTGATTCTTGCCCCATACTTGCCCACACATCGGTGACAATTAAGTTAGAATCTTTGGCTGCGTCTTGTACGTTTTCTACCAAACTCACGCAATGTGAGAAACGCTCCATAAGTTTCGGATCAGGCTCAAACCCATAGGGCGCTGCCACACGTAATTCAAAACCAAACTGATTGGCAGCTTGCATAAATGACGAGCACATATTGTTGCCATCACCGACCCACGTGACGATCTTATTTTCGATACTACCACGATGCTCATAATAGGTCTGCATGTCAGCAAGGAGTTGGCATGGATGATAGTCATCGGTCAACGCATTGATAATAGGGACGCTTGAGTATTCAGCAAAAGTTTCTACCTTTTCGTGCCCAAAGGTACGAATCATGATGATATCTACCATGCTAGAAATCACACGTGCTGAGTCTTCTAATGGCTCGCCGCGACCGAGCTGCGTATCGTTAGGTGATAAGAATATGGCATTACCACCAAATTGACCCATACCCGTTTCAAAAGAGATACGGGTACGCGTTGAAGATTTTTCAAATATCATGCCAAGCGTCCGACCAACAAAAGGCTGATATATCTCGCCTGCATGTTGCATCTTACGCAATTCGCTTGCGCGTTTGATTAAATTTTCTAGTTCTTGTTTGGTTAAATCAGATAAGGTTAAAAAATGGCGCAAACTCATAGTAATCCTAGCAGTCGATCGCAGTCAGTGAAACGTCATCAGTCTTCAATAGCATCGCGTCAGTGCGTATACTGGGTTGACAACAAACTTTTAGTATAGCGTATTTACTTTCAATGTAAACGCTCAATTTTATCAAGATCAAATGGCTTGCTAAATAGACCAAAATCGCATTAGCAAGCCACAATACTCATATGCTAATGACTGTGCCGCTAATGATTATGCCTGTGTACGGTTTGGACGTATGCTGAGACGACACAATAGCTCATAGCTGATCGTGCCAGCATGACCTGCAACTTCATCGACATGCGGCGCATCACCCCAGAGCATGACTTTGCTATCTAAAGCAAGACTTTCAGGCGTTTTGCTGACATCAATGACGATCATATCCATTGCCACACGCCCAATCACCGGACAACGGTAGCTTTGACTACTATTAGCATCGATGACGGTGACATAAGCGTCATCACTTATTACACGCGGATAGCCGTCTCCATACCCAACGCTGACCAATGCCGTTCTGGTATCTTGCTTGGCACGCCAGCGGCTACCATAGCCGATCGCATCATTGGCACTGACCGTTTGTAATGCCATAATTTGCGCACTAAACTCCATCGCGGACTGCAAGTCTAAATCCTGCGCGCTTTTATCAACGACAGGTGAGCTACCATACAGGATAATACCCGGACGAACCCAATCATAATGATGTTCTGGAAAGTTGACGATACCAGCAGAGTTGCATAATGAGCCTTGGGTATCTGGGCTAATGGTGTCTTTCAAAGTCGCTAGTACGCTTGAGAAACGCTCAATCTGCATGGCATTTAATGGGTGGTCATGGTCATCAGCATTGGCAAAATGGGTGGCTAGAATCAGCTGATAACCCGCTTCATGTAGGCGTTTTGCTGCTGAAAGCACACATTCAGCGTTAAAACCCAAACGGTTCATGCCCGTGTTGTATTTGAGCCAAGCTACTCTAGTTGCACTACCAGCTGGCGGGACATTTTGTAGTGCCCACTCTAGCTGTGGTCCGTGGTGAATCACGCAGCTAATCTCATGATCAATCGCTTGCTGCCACTCATCAGCGGTAAACGCACCTTCTACTAGGCCGATGGTTTTCTCCCAACCTAGCTGTCTGGCTTCTAATGCTTCGGTTAAAGTCGCGACCCCAATACCATCTGCTTGCTGCAGGGCTGGCAAGACTGCCGCCACGCCATGTCCGTAAGCATTGGATTTGACCATAGCCAACACTTTAGACTGGGGTGCGCGTTGTTTTACTTGATTGAGATTATGAGTAATGGCTTTTGGTTTTATAGTAATAGTGCGCATAATCGCCTTATATATGAGTAGAATTATGAAGTGATAAAGCCAGTACGGCATCAATGGAGTTGATATCATACTGGCTATGTGATTAAAGCTATTTACTAACTTATGAGTAAGCCAAAATTGGTATGGACTTACATTTCACTAAGACTTAAATGTTATAACGCTGATTACTCGTCATTCTCAAAACTGACGCCTTGATAGTACTCTGGCGTTAGATTAATGAAGCGGGTAAATTGACCTTCAAAACCCAAACGTACGGTGCCAATAGGACCGTTACGTTGTTTGCCAATGATGATTTCCGCCACACCTTTGTGGTCTGAGTTTTCATTATAAACCTCATCACGATAGATGAACATAATCAAATCGGCATCCTGCTCAATCGCACCAGACTCACGTAGATCCGACATGATAGGGCGTTTATTAGGACGGTTCTCTAGACTACGGTTAAGCTGTGATAAGGCAATCACTGGGCACTCAAGCTCACGAGCTAATGCCTTTAGACTACGGGAAATCTCAGAAATCTCGCCAACACGGTTACCATCTAAACTTGGCACTTTCATCAGCTGAAGATAATCGACCACGATGGCACCCAAGCGCCCATCATGGTTTTTAGCGATACGGCGACAGCGAGAGCGCATCTCAGAGGGCGGTAGGGCAGTACTGTCATCGATATATAAGTGCTTTGATTGCAAATGCTGAATGGCATTCATCATTTTTGCCCATTCATCTTCATTCATTTGCCCAGAGCGCAAGTGTGTCTGGTTAATCGCACCCCATGAAGACAGCAAACGCATCACGATAGATTCAGCAGGCATCTCCATCGAGAACACCACAACGGGCAAATCTTCATTGAACAAAATCCCTTCTGCCAAGTTCATCGCAAAAGTGGTTTTACCCATAGACGGACGCGCAGCGACAATAATCAGATCACCCGCTTGTAGACCTTGCGTTTTGTTATTCAGCTCGACAAATGGCGTTTGTAAACCAATCATGCCGTCAGGGTTGGATTTTAACTCTTGAATCTTATCGATAACATTGGTCAAGACCGAAGTAATACCGACAGGGCCACGCTGTTCAGCGCGCTTATTATGCTGCTCATTGATACTAAATATCTTGCCTTCGACATTGTCCAAGATATCACTGACGCTTTGATCCTTTGGATTATAGGCCAGTGTCAGCATGTCATTACCCGTGGTAATCAGTTGACGCAGAGTCGATAGCTCACGCACACGCTGAGCATAAGCGGTCAGGTTAAACAACGTTGCCGGACTTTGACTCAAGATATCGGCTAAGTAGCTGTCACCACCTGCGCCTTTGAGCAGCTTTTGCGCCTCTAACCAGTCGTGTACCATGACCGTATCATAAGGCTCATTCACTGCTGCCAGATGGGCAACGGCATCAAAAATATATTGATGTCGCCCCGCATAAAAGTCATCTTTGGTGACGATATCGGCAATCTTGTCGTACGCCTCTTCAATACTCATCAAAGACGCGAGCAATGCCTTTTCAATATCGATATTGTGCGGCGGTGTCTGATTCAGTAAGTCGTCGGTTTTATCGTTTTCTGCCATGAGTACCTAATGAGTCAAAATGGGTATAAAAAAGGATGTCGATGATAGCGCAAAACAGATAGGGCACACCTCTACGATAGACGTACCAAAACGTAGTTTCACATTTGCCTATAGCAGGCTACAATCAGAAGCGAAAGTTTAACACATAATGTGATTTTTTAGGCTGGATAAGCAACTAAATCTACCGTGGTTGTTATGCATAAAATAAGAGATCGCATCCAGTGTCTAAACGTAAAAACTGAAAATATTGACGATAAATATAATAAAGTCAAAAATTTAGATAAAATAAGGCGATTGCTATGACAGAAGAAAAAAGACCATTATTAATCACGACAGGTGAGCCTGCGGGTATTGGAATGGATGTTATATTGAGTTTGGCAGCAGAGGGCAAGCTGCAAGATTTTGATCGCCCTATTTGGGTGACCGCTGACGCAAAGGCGATGCAAGTGCGGGCAAATGAGTTGGTCGCCGCTGGCGTGCTGACAGAAGCACCTACTTGGCAAACCATTGATAGCGATGCGAATGACTTTGATATGGACGTGCTCAAACAAATATCACAGCAGGATATAGATACTCATAGTGCTTTTATACTGCTTGACGTTCCTTGTGCAGCACCAGTTACTAGCGGACAAATCAATATTGCCAATTCAGCAATGGTAGCTACGCAGTTAGACATCGCTCATCAGCTAGCAGTAAACGGAACAGTCGCCGCTATCGTCACAGGTCCCCTGCAAAAATCAGCGCTCATAGATGCAGATATTAAGTTATTGGATGGCACTATGTTTAGTGGTCATACTGAGTTTTTTATGCAGCAAAGTGGCTGTGACAAAGTGGTGATGATGCTTGCCAATCAAGCGATGAAAGTGGCGCTAGTCACTACCCATTTGCCATTAAAAGACATACCTGCTGCGATTACTGCCGACAATGTACGCCAAACGGTACAAATCGTCATTGATGATATGAGAGAGAAGTTTGGTCTCATGCAGCCTCGTATCTTGGTTTGCGGCCTCAATCCACATGCAGGCGAGGGCGGACATTTGGGTATGGAAGAGATTGAAATCATCAACCCAGTCTTACGAGAATTCATCGATGCAGGCATCAATATTTCAGAGGCGATGCCAGCAGATACGTTATTTACCACCAGACATTTAGCGAACTGTGATGCGGTTATCGCCATGTATCATGACCAAGGATTGCCTGTACTCAAATCGCACGGCTTTGGCGATACCGTTAATTTAACCTTGGGTTTGCCTTATATTCGTACCTCTGTCGACCATGGTACGGCGCTAGACTTGGCGGGACGCGGCGGGGCGAGTGCGACCAGTCTATATCAAGCACTAAATATGGCAAACGAGATGGCTGATAAGTCACTCACTAATTGATATATCTGTTATGACTCATCGCCGTATAGGTATTGTTCACGTCGTACTTGATTATTTTAGTGTGAGTAATACCTATTTATGGATAATTAAACGTAATGTAAATGGTTTCATGATAGTTGTCTGTTTTAAGTGGTCTGTTAATGCATTTAAAGGGGTAGATAATTGGTTCGTTTAGGGTATGCCAACTTAGTTTGCTTTTTCTCACACTGATTGAATAGTTTTACTTATTCAGGACAGCCCCAAGTATTTTATTGGTAGTATACTTAACAGATAATTGTTAATCACTGAGCCAAACCTATGATTTCTCCTAGAACCAAGTTAACCACCAGTTTTTTAGTTTTCTTCTTATCTCCTATGCTTCTTACAGGCTGCCATAAAATAAATAGCACAACGAATTCACGAATTTCTCAAGTACAAGTACAACCATTAGCTGCAGAAAGTGACGAGCTTACAAAGCTGAAAAGATCAGCTGAACAAGGCAATGCTGAGGCACAGTATAAACTTGGTTTAATGTACGATATGGGCAAAGACGTAGATCAGGATTATTACAAAGCGTTCGAATGGTATGAAAAGTCTGCTAAGCAAGGACTCGCAAGTTCACAAAGCAAACTGGGTTCAATGTATCGTTATGGAAAAGGAGTAGAGGTAAATCAGGCCAAAGCGAATGAATGGTACTGGAAAGCCTACGAACAAGGAAATGAAGAAGCTCACTATCAGCTTGGTACGATATATATATCAAGCAAAGATAAACTTAGCCATTAAAAAACTATTCTTATGTCATATGATCGGATATTGAGCATTGAGTAGAATAAAACGTTAATTTTGTGTATTTAGCACTACATAGAGTGTCATTGTTCGCATAAAGATACATTATGGTCAATGGTTCGAGAGCAAAAAGCTGCTATGTTGGTTGCGCTATATTTGAGATAGTTTATAGATAAAATATCTCAAAAATACAGCCTGAGACGCTTTCCTACCGTGTCCTTGATCCGTTGGACGCAGACATTGATCTAAAGAGTAAAGAGAGCGAAACCGATTGAGAAAGACCGCTGCCATTTCCTTTATATTATGGCGGCGGTCATTGTCTTAAACGCAGGCCCGCAATTCTAGGATCAGGACCCTAAGATTGTCTAGTCACGGATACTGATTGATTGACCAATTCCATGGATCCAAACGAGGTTAAGAACGCGACGCTGGACGCATCGGACCCAACACCAATACGAGCCATCGTGTCTGCACCTGCCATGCCAGTCGGATCAATGAGGTGCCAGCTCCCTCCGAGATAGACCTCGGCCACGGCATGAAAGTCTTGTGGCGTCACATCGGGCGCATAAACACTAGCGAACCTAGCTGGTATCGACGACGCGCGCGCTAGTGTCACGAGAACATGCGCGAAGTCGCGGCATACGCCCTGACGTTGAACAAAGCTGTCGAGCGCGGTGGTTTGGGCGTGGCTTGATCCGGGTACATAGCTAAACGCCGACTCAATCCAATCGCGCATCGCAGCAATCCGTGCGCCGCCAGCGAGATCACCAAACTCGGCTTCCACGAAGGCTTGAAACTGGTCTGACGGGCAATAATGAGACGGCATCAAATGCCTGATTGTCTCTCCGGGTAAAAGATGCAGGGGCGTTTGGGACAATGTCGATATGTCCAAGGCAGGACGGTCAACGGCGATTTCTGCGAGGTAAGTGCAGCTAAAATCCCCTTCGGCGTGAATCCAAATCCGTTCTCCTATGCCATCATCAGCGGCGACCCGTGAAAAATGCGCAACGTCTGATGTCCAAATCTCGGTCGATCGCACCCGCTGATCCGCAAGATCGGCGGCTTCAATCTGAAGCAAAAGATCCATCGGCTCTGAGAGTCGATAATGGAGGGTGACGTTAAGTTTCAGGATCATATTTGAGCTCCCTAAGGGCATGGGTCTGGTGGGCTGACGATCGCGCGGGGCTGAACCGCTTCGACTATATCAGAGACTGGTTTGCTGGAGTCAGGTAGCAATGCCTGACAGGATTAAATTATCATAATACCGCTTTTTAAACTCAAAAGGTGAGACATAATCACTTACATTATGCAGTCGGGCTTTATCAAACGTGATAAGCGTTAAAAATTAATTCATTATCGATTTAGCTTTACGCCGCAACCATTACGGTAACTCACATCTTTGGGCTTGTTTCTGTCTGCTAGCGCTCGTTTTAGTACTGCCATTGTTGTCATAGCAGCGTTTATACTAAATGGATTCAGAGGTAAAAATTCACTGGGTCAGTTACCCAAAAGCATGACTCGTCTGTCGATAATAATTGTTCAAAAACACAGCCTAATTAGGAGCTGTGGTATAATTTACCATTATAAAGCTGAAACATTGCTACTATTACATTATCATTGCCCATTTATCTTTTATACATTAAGACTCTTTTATGTCCAAAACTTCATTTGATGCCCAAACCATTTCTAACAGTTTACGTACTGCCAAGCACCAGCCGCGTAAGCGCTTTGGTCAAAACTTCTTACATGATACCAGCGTCATTCGCGAAATCGTTGAAAGTATTCGTCTAGAGCGCGATGACAATTTGATTGAGATTGGGCCTGGTATGGGCGCATTAACTGAGCCGTTGTTAGCAGAAGTGGATGCGATGACAGTCGTAGAGTTGGATCGCGATTTGGCTGATAGCTTACGTATTCGTATTGGTGCCAATAGCCATCCAAACTTTGAGATTATCAAAGACAACGCCATGCACGTTGACTATCGTGATCTGTATAGCGAAACGCGCGGTAAACTGCGCGTGGTGGGTAACTTACCATATAATATTTCAACGCCTATTTTGTTTCACTTGCTTAGCTATGCGGATGTGATCCAGGATATGCATTTTATGCTACAAAAAGAAGTGGTTGAGCGTATCACGGCTGATGTTGGTAGCAAAACTTATGGCCGTCTGTCTGTCATTATGCAGTACTACTGTGATACAGATTATTTGCTGACTGTGCCTCGCGGGGCTTTTAATCCTCCGCCGAAAGTCACCAGTGCTGTTTTTCGACTGACACCGCATATCGATAAACCGATAGTAGCAGAGGATGAAGAGTATTTTGCCATTGTCGTACGTGAGACCTTTAACCATCGTCGCAAGACGCTACGTGCTATCTTCAAAAAATCAACCTTGCTGCCGACGCTGAGTGAGGATGATTTTGCCGTTTGCGGTATTGATCCGCAGGCACGTCCTGAAACCTTAAGCGTTACAGATTTTGTCAACCTAAGCAATCAGGCTCGTCATATAGACGTTTAATGTAAATAATTACTAATTATTATATAAAAATCATAGAGGTATTATGAGTTTTCGCCATCAGTATGTCATTGGTGACCTACAAGGTTGCCACGCGGCTTATCTACAGTTACTAGAGACATTGGATTTTGATCCTACTCAAGATAAGTTATGGTTTGCTGGTGATTTGGTAGCGCGTGGTGAGGACTCATTAAATACCTTGCGCGATGTCAAAGCATTGTGTGAGCAGGGCGCTGCAGCAACCGTATTAGGCAATCATGACATCAATTTAATTGCAGTCTGGCGCGGGGCTGCAAAACTCAAAAGCAAAGACAAAACAGCGCCAATTTTTGCAGCGGATGACTGTGATGAGTTGCTTGAATGGTTGCGTCACCAGCCGATATTAGCGTATCCAGATGAGCATACGGTGCTGGTACATGCAGGGATTCCCCCACATTGGAGTATTGAGGCAGCAGCAGCATATGCCAAAGAGCTAGAATCACAGCTGCAAGGTAATTTAGAGCAGCTTGATGAACTACTGCCAAATCTCTATAGCAAAAAAGCCGATAAATGGCATTCAGGTATTGAAGGCTTTACCAAAATGCGAGCGATTGCCAATTACTTTACTCGTATGCGCCTATGTCAGCAGGATGGCTTGCTTGAGTTTGACTTTACAGCAGGGCTAGATGAGCCTATGCCAACCGATTTTTTACCATGGTTTGAGTGGCAAGTACCGCGCACGCGTAAGATACTATTTGGTCACTGGGCCGCGCTGCAAGGCGAAATCGATTTACCATATGCGCGTGCACTCGATGGTGGGTGTGTATGGGGCAACTGTCTGTTGGCGTATCGTCTCAGTGACAGCAAGGTAATAGCTTCAAGTGCAGAGTGCCCGGGTTCATAACGTGGGCTATAAATACCTTTTATTAGTAAGGTATCTAACTGAGTCATTAAGGAATAACGTCGTACCTGAATAATAAGACAGCTGCGGTTGATGCGACCAGTAGCCCAAGAAATATAAATAATAAGATATTATCTTGAGTTAACTTTTCTTCAAGCTCAGAGTAACCTAAATCATCAAAGGTGATGTAGTTTGTATCATGACTGATGTTAGAGTAGTCGAACTTCCTCACGCATTCGATAAAGTATTCAACAAACCAGTATGGCCAGTGTTCTGGTTTGAATGGTGAGATCTCTCCTAACTGAGCATGATCAGACAGTCTATGCCAGTTACTGGCGCTTAAGTTAAGACTATGCATACGCCAATCTTCAAAGCGGCACTGACTGACCTGCTCAACAGCAACGACATCTACTTTTTTATGGTTCCTGTCTTTAAATATTCTTTGCATAAGAGAAAATACAACGTCTTTTGCGCCTTCTAAGCATTGAAGGAAGCTTTTTTCATCATTGCATAGAAAACCTGCAATTTTATTATTTTTATTATAGACATGCGAGTGTCTTTGGATATGCTCAAATACAGATCTATCGGTGGTATTAACTCTACTAACATAGATGAGTCTTACGAGGGAGGTTGATGCAACGTCCTTCATAGATTCTTCCAGTTTGCTATGACTGGCTATATTCATTCTTGTCCTCGTGTAGTGATCTATCTCAATATCTTATTGAGCCCGCTCCTCATTATTTTAGATGATTTTTGAATCCTAAGTTTGTTGAGCTGTGCGAGAGTTTTGCTTCTACGTCCATATTTTCAAGATTAAGGTGTAAAAGCTTTAGCTAAGTTGTGTGAGTGCTTTAGGCCTTGTACTAATAGTTTTAATCTCAATAATTCACCAAGCATAAAGCCGCTCAAGGGAGCCTTTTAGTCAGGCAGCTTTGGCGGTTTTTTAGGTTTTGGCAAAGGAGTTTTGGCATCGCCAGTAGACTTGTCATCAGCATCCGCATGATTTGACTCGTGACCAACAGTATCATCATTATCGATGGTATTGAGCGTCTTGGTGACTTTGTCATATTGGATATCGTCGGTATAAGGCGTGCTATTTAGCTCTTCATCTGCCAGACCATCATCAAGATTGACAACCTTCTTAGGAGAGTTGTGAGGTTGGGTGTGATCGCCCTGTGGTTGACTGTCATAGTATATGTCTGTACTCGCTTCCGCGTTTTGCGCCACTGCTTGCTTAGACTCGGGTAATATTCTGACATCAGACAATCGGCGTACCACATAATTGCTTGGTATGGCTTTTCCATTTTTTTGTGCTGAAGTGTCATCAAATATCATATGACCTTGGCTATCGATGCGCGCATATTTCATTGGCTTGTCGCGTGGCCAGAAAAAGTCAGAAGGATGGCTAATGATATGTCCAAACACTAGCTTTGTGAGACGACTCCATTCAAAGAAACGCACTTCTTTTGAGCGTAAAGCAACAAATAATGCCAGCGAAAAACTGACTATTAAGTTGACCATACCAATAAGTGCCACACCCAATATAGAAATCAGAATGAGGCTCCAGCTGATGTCATCAGCAGATATATTGAACAATCCGTGTGCCAAGTTCGCTGAAGCGAAAGCAATGTGGCGAATATCAATCGGTAAGCCGAATATGTAGCCGATGGTTGCTGTACTACCTAAGAAAACCCCGAATAAAAAGTTACCCATGATGGCGCCCAAGTTCGCTTCTATGAAGCCACCTAAACGCTTAAGCCATGATGCAGGGAGTATGTATTGTAGTAGTTTATGGCGTTGAATACGCGCACCTACTTTGTTATAAACCGCTAAATTGTCGTAATAACCCGCGATCAAACCCGCTAAGAACAAATACACGCCAGCGATAGCAGCATGAGGAAGCGCTAATGAGTGAAATGGATCCAAGTCATGTAGTAGATGACCTGCTTTTTCGGTACCAATCATCGGTGCGCCTGTGTACTGTAACCAAGCAAAAGAGATGATAAGTGCAACGGGTATCGCTAACATAACGTTACCCATGATAGCGATGAACTGAGTACGTAAAATATCAACAACCAACTCTGATAGCTTATTTAACTGATGAGACTTCTTGCCAGAGCCTTCAGATATAGTAGACGCAATAGCAGCAGCGGTCATCGCTGGCTGCTTGGTAGCGACAGTTCCGCGAATAACATGGATGAACACAAAGCCCAAGCCATAAATCATACTGTTAATAAATGCACGTCCCATCGGTGCGAGTGCCAATTGGTAAGCCAGTATTTTTATGGTGGCCATAAAGGCAATGACAAAACCGCCAATAGAGGCTTTTTTGAGCATTTTTTGATAGCCAGACTTATCGGTGCTGATATAGTGCTCACCCACGCGACTGGCATTTTCAGTGACTTTACGTGACAGCAATTTTGTGTTGTTATCAATCAAGTGGCCAATGCTATAGCGACGATTGGCAGTCGTAATCAGTGTTTGTATCAGCTCAATGACGGCGCGATCTCTTTTTTGATGGTCATCTGTGACTAGCTCTGTCAAGATACGCACCCGCTGTAAGCTCTGATCTAAGCGCAGCATCATATTGGTCAAGCGAATAGAGATACCTGTTTTGTAGATACGTTTGCGGATAGTAGCAACGATATCTTCACACTGCTCAATCATGACCAGCAGTGGTGCAGGATCAACGGCTTGCTCAGGGGTAATGTCGGTTAAGGTATCAAGCTCATGCGCTTGTCTGTATTGATTGACAAAGAGTACCGCTTCTTGGTTTTGAGCAACAAAAGAAGCAGAGTAGTTGAGCATCTGCGGATAAGCGTCCATCAAATCAGGATGCAAGCCAAGACCACTAATACGATAAGATAAAATAATAATTGCGTTCAAAATGCTGTTTTTTGCCGTGGCAACCAAATCTAGGTGTTTTTCTTCCACCCTCAAAAGCTGCACGAGTTCGTCCCATTTTTTTGTCTCAATATTGGCAAGCCAGCGCTCATCAGTGCGCTTATCAAACAAGTAACCAACCAGCTCAACAACTGAGTCATCTTGAGGGAGTATCGGCAAAAACCGATGCCCGACCAATCGTCTTAAGCTATTAAAGAATCCTTGATCTGACATAATACCTGTATCGGTATATAGCGCGATTTGACGATATTGGATAATTAATTTTAGGACGAAGCTAGAGAGTCCGTCGCCATATTCTGGGTGTTGATGCAAGATATCAATAAGGGATTGGATATTTTCGTTAGCTAAAGCGGGTTCCTTGTCACTGACGCGTAACTCATCGATCAAGCGTTTGAGCATCGCCGGATCTGGTACATCACTTAGGGCTGTAATTTGTTGTAAAATGCGTTTTAATTCTGACACGTCGCACCCTTTATTGTGGTTGTTTCAATCGTTTTTATTATTTGCTACTGTGCATTGCATAGTAAGTCGTAATGATTTTTTAAAAACTTGGTAAATTTATCATTTCATTTGAGCGACACTTTGTCTTGCATCATTTTAATCGTAACCACGCATGGATAGTGAATTATTTTGTTAGCAGTTATTTTGACAAAAAAAAGGACAGCAACCAGACTGTCCTTTTTATTAGCGTTTTATAAAGTGATTACAATGAGCATTTAGCTAGCAGGCACATCAAAGTAGTCAAGATCAAAGTTCATCATCGGGTCACTACCAGCTTTGACCATCTGTGCATGAGCGTCAATACGTGGCAAGATACGGCCGACAAAGTAATCTGCAAGCTTGGCTTTATTGGTATAAAAATCGCCTTCTTTACCATCAGCTGCTTCTACCATCAATGCAAACATATATGAATAAGCGAGGTAGCCAAAGGCATGCATATAATCAACTGCACAGCCATTAACTTCGTTCTTGCGTTCACCAATATTGTTCAGCACCGTTGTGGTGAGTTCTTCAATCGTATCCGCCGCATCTAAAGTGGCTTGTTTGATACCATGATCCGCTTGCATGTTATTGACGAAATCACGAATCTCACCCAAGAAATGCGTGACATATTTGCCGTTATTTTTTGCCACTTTACGACCTAGTAAGTCAAGTGCCTGAATACCATTGGTACCTTCATAAATCTGAGCAATACGTGTATCACGAACAATTTGCTCCATACCCCATTCGCGGATATAGCCATGACCACCGAAGACTTGCTGGCAATCAACTGTTGCTTCTAGCGCTTTGTCAGTCAAGAATGCTTTAGCCACTGGTGTCAGTAGGGCAACACGAGCAGCGGCGGCTTTTGCTGATTCAGGATCGGTACTAAATTTTTCTTCGTCCAAGTTTTTGGCGACATACATCGCAAAGCAACGCGATGCTTCGGTATTGGCTTTGGCGTTCAATAGCATGCGACGGACATCTGCATGGTGGATGATGGCATCCGCAGGTTTTTCTGGGCTTTGTAATTGCGTATCGCTGCGGCCTTGACCACGGTCGTTGGCGTATAGAGCCGCGTTCTGATAAGCAAGCTCAGAACCACCAAGGCCTTGTAAGCCCATGGTGACACGCTCATAGTTCATCATGATGAACATTGATGATAGACCAGTGTTTTCCTCGCCAACCATCCAACCTTTGGCATTGTCAAAGTTCATGACACAAGTGGCAGACGCTTTGATACCCATTTTGTGCTCGATAGAGCCAACGGCTAATGTATTGCGCTCGCCCAAGCTACCATCTGCATTGACCAAGAATTTTGGTACAACAAACAGTGAGATGCCTTTTGAGCCTTCTGGAGCATTGGGTGTTTTTGCCAATACTAAATGAATAATATTGTCTGTAAGATCGTGCTCACCACCAGTGATAAAGATTTTGGTACCAGAGATATCATAGCTGCCATCATCGTTAGGCACGGCTTTGGTTTTGATGATACCCAAATCAGTGCCCGCATGTGGCTCTGTCAAGCACATGGTGCCAGACCATTCACCGCTGTACATTTTTTCTAAATAAGTTTGCTTTTGTTCTTCAGAGGCAGCGGCATTCAGACACAGCGTCGCACCGACGGTTAGGTTAGGGTATAGGGCAAACGATTGGTTGGCCGTAAAAACCATCTCTTCGGTGAGCATGGTAACCATTTTTGGGAAGCCTTGACCGCCGTATTCAGCGTTACCGCTTAAGCCAACCCAGCCTGATTCAGCATACTGTTTGTACGCGTCTTTAAAGCCTGTTGGTGTGGTGACAACGCCGTCACCCTGAAAGGTTGCGCCTTCTTCGTCGCCACTACGGTTGATAGGTAGTAGGATGTTTTTTGAAAGTTTTGCCATTTCTTCCAAAATCATATCAACCGTTTCCATGTCGACATGAGCTAAGTTTTCGTTATTTTGCCAAAATTGTGGCGCTTTAAATACATCATTTAACATAAAACGCATGTCATTAAGAGGGGCGTTATAAACAGCCATAAACATTCCTTTGGTTTAAATAGATAAAATTGGAGTTGTTAAGATTATCAACTGTTCTCTTGATGTAACCTTAGCGATTCATATTCAAAGTTTAACAAATAAGCTTGTGCGCGGGTGTATTTCTTCGTGAATTGTGCGTGCACCAAAAGTTAGCAGCTGCTATTGCAGTGATTAAAGGGATTTAAAAACTTGTAGCTATCTATAAAGGGATACTAATTAATATATAAATATACCCATAAAGCAAATCGGCAACACACCGAAGTATGTTGCCGATAAAAATACAGTATAAAGAGGTGTTTAAGGTTTAATTAAAAAGCAAACTGATCAACATCCATCGTCATGTATGGCTCAACACCTGTGTTGATACGCTGTGCATAAGTAGTCGTACGTGGTAGCAACTTAGCAAAGTAGAATTGAGCAGTTTTCACCTTGGCATCATAGAATGCTTTTTCACCGCTACCGTCTGCAATAGCTGTTTGAGAAACCAGTGCCATACGTGCCCATAAGTAAGCCAAGGTCACATAGCCACTAAAATACATGTAATCAACCGCCGCGCCGCCTACTGCTTGAGGATCCTGAGCGGCTTGCTCACCGATTTCTTTCGTCAGCTCACCCCATTGCTTAACGTGCTGCATCAGCGGTTCGATAAACTGAGTCATTTCTGCATTGTCTTTATTAGCCTGACAAAAATCTGCAATGACTGTAGTGAAGTTCGCGAGTAGTTTACCTTTTGATGCCAAGACTTTACGACCAATCAAATCGAGTGACTGGATTTGAGTCGTACCTTCATAAATACAAGAAATCGTCGTATCACGTACGTTTTGCTCTAAACCATATTCTGTACAGAAGCCGCTACCACCCATGACCTGAACGCCATGACCTGCTGCTTCTAGACCTGTTTCAGTTAAAAATGCTTTACCAATTGGCGTTAAGAAAGACAGCATCTGATTGGCGTATTCTTGCGCCTCGCCATCACCTTTAGCGACAATATCAGCAAACTGAGACATATATCCAATCAGCGCGCGTCCACCTTCAGCAAATGCTTTCATGGTCAATAACATATCACGGACCGCAGGGTGAACGATAATAGGATCTGCTGGTTTTTCAGGGGCTTTAGCGCCGTCCAAAGAGCGGAATGCCAAACGGTCATTTGCAAAGGCAAGGCCGCCTTGGAAAGCAAACTGAGCCGCGGTAACGCCTTGAATCGCAGTACCGATACGCGCCACATTCATGAAGGTAAACATCGCATTCAAGCCACGGTTTTCTTCACCAATCAAGTAACCCGTCGCGCCGTCATAGTTCATCACACAAGTAGCAGACGCTTTAATGCCCATTTTGTGCTCAATAGAACCACAAGATACCGCGTTACGCTCACCTAAGCTTTCATCATCGTTGACGTGAAATTTTGAGACCACAAATAAAGACAAGCCTTTAGTACCTTCTGGCGCATTTGGCAGACGAGCTAGAACGATATGAATAATGTTCTCAGACATGTCGTGCTCACCAGCTGAGATCCAAATCTTGCTACCTTTGATGTTGTAAGTACCATCATCGTTAGGTTCAGCTTTCGTACGTACTTGGTTTAAGTCTGAACCACACTGAGGCTCAGTCAAGCACATGACGCCAGTCCATTCGCCAGAGATTAACTTTGGCAAATATTTTTGCTTTTGCTCAGCAGTACCATGATGCTCCAGCGTCGCCATACAGCCTTCAGACAGACCAGGATACATGCCAAATGACCAGTTAGCCGTACCCATGAACTCAGAAATTGCTGAGTTCAACGACATTGGCATATTTTGCCCACCAAACTCTTCTTCCGCTGTTAATGAAGTAAAGCCAAGCTCACAATACTGCTTATAAGCTTCTTTAAAGCCCTTAGGTGTGGTTACTACGCCATTTTCGAAATGACAGCCTTCAGCATCGCCACTTTGATTCAATGGTGATAGCTCATTTTCAGCAAAGCTTGCGGCTGTTTCGAGGTAGCTATCTACAATGTCTGCTTCAATATGAGCATAATCACCAATATTTTGATAATGAGTAGTACTGTCTAGAAGCTCATGCATGACAAATTTCATATCACGAATAGGGGCTTTATATTGCATGGTATCCTGTCCTTTTTAGAATATAGTTAATTATAATCAATAGCGAGCATATGGTTGCACTATCCGGTAGTACCCAAATTTTGCTCACGTCAATCTGGTGAACCTATATGAATAAAAATAGGTAGTAACACAAATTAACCAAGTCATCGATTACACAAAATAGCAGTGAAAATAATGGTGATTGCCAGAGTTAGCCTGAGAAGCTATAAGCTCTAACAAATTCACTATAAAAGATAGGCTTTCATAGGCGATTATACAAGTTTGGTGACAGCACTGATAAGTCATGAACCTATCTTGCATCGGTTATACAATCGACGTTAGGCGTAGTTTGCATCGTTAATAACTCTATGAAAAAGCTAGCGATACAAGGCAGAGTCTATCCCTCGAATTATTGGATATAAAATAAAAGGCAATATCAATCAAACAAAGAAAAACCGCTTTTAGAGCAAATGCAATAACAAGCGGTCTTATGATATTTAGCAAACGTGAGTATTTGATAGCCACCCAATACATGAGTGTATCAAACCCAGCCATGATGGAAAGGCAAATATTAATACATCTATGATTGGGCAGTATACTGTTTGACCAGCATTTCAGTGGCAACATCAGCGGGCACAGGTTTGCCAAACCAATAGCCTTGTCCATTTTTGCAACCCATGTCCAGCAACACATCGCGCTGCTGTTCAGTCTCTATACCTTCTGCCACTACATGCATGTCTAGAGCATCTGCCAAGTCTAGAATGGCTTTTACAATGGCGTGCTGAGTACGGTCGGTATCAATTTTTGAGATAAAGCTCTTATCAATTTTAATAAAATCAAAGGGGTATTCTTGCAGGTAACTCAAGGATGCATAGCCCGTACCAAAATCATCTAAGGCAAGACAGACGCCCAATTCTTTGAGAGAGTTGAGTTGTTTTCTGACATCATCATGGCGCTGAATCAAAGAGGATTCGGTCACTTCGATATGCAACTGACACGCCGCAATATTGTGCTGTACCAATAGGCCGCTCACCATGTCAAAAAATTCAGGATGGCTAAATTCAGCAGCATCAGCATTGATACAGATATGCTGACAAAAACCTTGCTGTTGCCATTCGGATAACTGATTGGCAATCTTGTTAGCCATCTGTGAAAACAGCTCAAACGATAGCTTATGGGTCAAAATAGCATCGATAAAATGTTTTGGTTTTAGTAGACCGCGAGTGGGGTGTTGCCAGCGAACTAGCGCTTCAAATCCTGTGATAATCCCAGTATCCAATAAGAATTTTGGTTGATAATACGGTATGAACTGTCCTTCAGCCGATGCTGCTCGAAGATCAGCTTCTAACTGTAGACTACCTGAAGTGGTTTCCTCAATCGTTTTGTCATACCAACGGATATCATCGCCGCCGTGTTGTTTGACATACTGTAAGGCTTTTTCTGCTTTGGTCAGTAAGCCTGTTACCTGAGCATCGTTTTTAGGAAAGTAACTGACGCCAACAGAGACATGGCAATAGATATGAGCATCCGTTGCCGCGTTCTCATTCATAGTGAAGGGTATCTCGCACATTTGCATGAGCGTATCTAGCTGATGACGCACCATATTGCCATCTTTACATTCAAACAGTAACGCAAAATCATCACCACCAAAGTGAGAAAAGCAGCGTAAATTTTCTAGCTCTAGGGTTTTGACTCGCTCTACAAAGCTCTGTATCAATGAGTTAACGCCATCAGAACCCAACAAGCTTGCAAGGTTACGATAGCGGTCAATATTTAAACGTACAAGGACAACTTCTTGATAGGTATCTAATAAAATATCACTGGCCTGACTCAAAAATACTTTGCGATTAGGCAATCCAGTGAGCTGATCGTAGTTGAGTAAATGTGCGACCTGCTTTTGATCTTCAACAACCGACGACATGTCACGTACCATGCCAACATGATAAACAGCTTGCTCGACACAAATCTTACGATAAGTCATATGGCAATCGATAGTCTCTCCATAGCGATTGACCATTGAAATATCAAATTCGTAAAAACCATGCTCGATCAAGTTTTTCTTAATGGCCTTTAAGATAAGCTGCTCTTCTTCTGACAAAAATTCAGCCGCGTAAATACCGAGTGGACGACCGACCAAAAATGACTCTTTATAGCCAATCATAAGCTCATAGCTGGCATTGACAGATAGATAGCGTAAATTACTGTCTAATACAAAAACAGCATCTTCGATCTGCTCACACAGTTGGGCCATGAGTTGCTGTTTAATCGATACTGGAATGGGGTCAAAGTTGCTCATAATAATGTCTCACAAAAAATAAAGGCTTATAAAAAATAAGTACTGTGATTCAATTTACTAAATTAGAACTAAGATCACTTTTGATTCTACACAATATAAAACAAAAGTTCTATTTTAAAGTGTCTATAAATGATAGTAAATCTCATTACTGACACTCATTTTAACCATACAAAGCGAGTAAAGTAGTCAATGCAACCACGGGTGCTGTCTCTGTACGTAATACCCTACTGCCAATTTGCCAAGGCATAAAACCTACAGATTCTGCTTTTTGACACTCATCGTCACTGAGACCGCCTTCAGGACCAATTAATAGTTCAATATAGGGAGATTCTTGCTTGAGAACCGAGGCCAGTTTCTCTGGTTTAGCAGGTTGTCCTGCTGCAGGCACACTCATCTGCATACGTAGATCTGCAGCGCTGTGTAGCACCTTATAATAGGTGTCTTGGCTGAGTATAGAAACGATAGGGCTGACTATTGTTTTTGTACTCAAAGCATCAGACGCAGGCTGGTTCAGCCATTCATTGATAGATAGTGGGGCAAGTATCAGAGGTGGGCGATTAAGGCCGCATTGCTCGCAGGCTGCTATAGCGACTTGTTGCCAGTGAGCCAGTTTTTTGTCAACTTGGGCAGGTTTTAGATTGACCTCACCATGATGACTACTGAGTAACTGTATGGCAGTCACACCAAGCTCTGTTGCTTTTTGAATCGCGTAATCCATACGCTCGCCGCGGCTCATTACTAAGCCAATTTTGCTAATAACAGGCGCCGTGCGATCATCGTTTAGATGAGTGAGTAAGGTAGCGGTGGCTTTTTTCTTACTGATCGTTTGCAGCGCTACTTTATATTCACCACCAAATCCATCGAACAAGATACCTTGATCGCCGATATTGGCACGCAGCACTCGGCACCAATGATGGACGATGCTGTCTGGCAACTCAACGTGGCTCCCTAGAGGTAGGTCACCCAGCTTAGGTAAAGGCATAGCATCAGCATTGTCGTTATTAATGGCATAAAAAAAACGTCGCACGTGGTCTTATTCCTATTATTTGATTGGGAGCGTTTATTATCGGGTCCATAGAATATCACTTGAGCTATCTAAAGGCATGGCTTTTATGATAATTATTGTTCAGCGGAGTCACTTTATCTATAGATAATACTATCGCACAGTGAAGCAAAAATAAAAAAGTAATTAAGATGAAATGTATCTTATAAAATATAAAAGGTAATAGCCCAAAATTTTTCCAATAAAAAACTGGCACTCCTAAGAGAGCCAGTTGAAAATCAATCAATTAGATTTGTACTTAAATATCAATAACTAGGCAGTTAAGCCCAGTGCTTCAACCAAGCGTCTGTTTGGCTCGACTTTGTTCATGCTATAAAAATGCATGGCTGGCACACCCTCGCTAATCAAACGCTCACATAAGCGATAAACCACATCAAACCCAAACTCACGGATGGCTTTGTTATCGTCGCCGAAGTCAGCCAAGCGTTTACGTACATAGCGTGGAATATCAGCACCGCAGCTATCAGCAAAGCGTATCAGATTGCTAGAGTTGGTGATTGGCATAATACCAGCCACCAACGGCTGTGCGTTGGTATCGATACCGCGTTTCTCTAGTGTGTCACGCAAATACAGATAACTGTCTGCATTATAGAAAAACTGCGTAATCGATGCATTGGCACCAGCGCGGTACTTGTTCACCAAGTTGTCGACATCAAACTCAAAGCTACGCGCTTGTGGATGCATCTCAGGGTAGGCCGCCACTTCGATATGGAAGTGATCGCCTGAGTGCTCACGAATGAACTTGACCAAATCTACTGCAAATGGCAGCTCACCCATGCCAACCTGACCTGACGGTAAGTCGCCACGCAATGCGACAAGACGTTGGATGCCTAAGCTCTTATAAAACTCAAGCAACTCAGCGATTTCTGCTTTGTCATCACCGATACAAGACATATGCGGCGCAATTTCAGTATCTCCGCGCGCGCTTAGTGCTTGCACGATGTCTAAGGTACGGCTACGAGTTGAGCCACCCGCACCGTAGGTCACCGAAAAATACGCCGGTGACAACTTATTTAGCTCATCATAAGTACTGAGAAGCTTTTCGTGACCTTGCTCGGTTTTTGCAGGAAAGAACTCAAAGGAGAAAGCGGGCTTACTCACAGTCAGGCTCCTTTTAGTATTTATAAGCGTCAGGTTTGAATGGGCCTTCGACAGGCACACCCAAATATTCAGCTTGCTTTTCAGTTAGCTTAGTTAGCGTACCGTTAAAGCCTGCAACCATCGCAGCGGCCACTTCTTCGTCTAACTTCTTAGGCAATACTTTTACGTATAAGTTATCAAAGCGCTCATCAGTTGGCAAATCCGCAAACTTCTCTTCGAACAGGTACATTTGAGCCAATACTTGGTTGGCAAATGAGCCGTCCATAACACGTGATGGGTGACCAGTCGCGTTGCCTAAGTTCACCAAACGACCTTCAGCAAGCAAAATCAAATAATCGTTTTCATCGTCTGAGCGGAAGATTTGATGAACTTGTGGCTTGATCTCAACCCAGCGCCAGTTATCACGCATAAACTGTGTGTCGATTTCAGTATCAAAGTGACCGATGTTACATACAACAGCACCAGGCTTAAGGGCTGCTAGCATATGACGGTCACAGACGTGATAGTTACCAGTCGTGGTGACGATCATGTCAGTGTCTTCAAGTAAGCGTTTGTTGATGCTGTCTGCGCCGCCAGTGTTGTCACCGTCGATGTATGGTGATAAGACTTCAAAACCGTCCATACATGCCTGCATGGCACAGATAGGGTCAACTTCTGAAACACGTACGATCATGCCTTCTTGGCGTAGGCTTTGCGTGGAGCCTTTACCTACATCACCGTAACCGATAACTAAGGCACGACGACCAGCAAGGAACATGTCGGTAGCACGTTTGATAGCGTCATTTAAGCTATGACGGCAACCGTATTTGTTGTCGTTTTTAGATTTGGTCACGGCATCGTTGACGTTGATGGCGGGTACTTTTAGCGTGCCTTTATTCAACATCTCAACCAAACGGTGTACACCAGTGGTGGTCTCTTCTGAGATACCATGGATATTGTCAAGAAGCTCAGCATATTCATCATGAATCAGAGCGGTCAAATCACCACCATCATCCAAGATTAAGTTGGCATCCCACAGCTGGCCTGACGCTTCGCCGCCAACATGTACTTGCTGACGTAGACACCATTCGTACTCTTCTTCTGTTTCGCCTTTCCAAGCATATACAGAGATACCAGCAGCAGCAATCGCCGCAGCAGCATGATCTTGAGTTGAGAAGATGTTACATGAGGTCCAGCGTACTTCAGCACCAAGCGCGACTAGTGTCTCGATAAGTACGGCAGTCTGAATAGTCATGTGGATACAGCCGGCGATTTTCGCGCCTTTAAGCGGCTGGTCTGCTTCGTAGCGACGACGCAAGCCCATTAGAGCAGGCATTTCAGCTTCGGCAAGAGTGATTTCACGGCGGCCGTAATCAGCAAGGCTGATATCAGCGACTTTATAGTCAGTGAAAGAGGGATCGATCGTATGGGCAGATGGTGTAGTAGACACTGCGTCCATAATATGCTCCTATCAGTGGTTAACGAATGATAAAAAGAATAAAAACGCAGGTGCCGTTGTTTGCGCTGCGAGCGACCAAAATGATGGACACTGAGCAGTTAACCGAGCCTAACATAACTAACGAGTAGTAAGCGTTTGAATACAAACACGACTACCAATACTTATGGCGCAACACCTCTCGGAGGTCGTTATTGTAATAGATGAGTGATTAATTGTCACCTATTGACTGAGATAAATAGCTGACGGCTTAGACAAATAAAACTTTAAACAGGAATCTATAGCCATAAAAAAGGTCATCGATTGATGACCTTTTTTGTTTTAATGTTTTTTGATATTACTCAGCCAAAATTAGTACCAGTTATAGGTTAGAGAGGTGAAATAACTTGTACCTTCTGTGGCGTACTCATTACCGAATTGGCTGGCAAGGGTATAATCTTCATCAGTAATATTATCTACACGCAAGTTAGCACGTAGATTAGGTGTGATATAGGCGCTTCCGCTTAAGTTAAGCAGCGTATAGCTATCAAGTTCATTGTTTTCAGTTGTAAGTCTATCATCGCTATATTTTGCCTCGAGGCGCATATCGAACGTAGGCTGCTGATATCCGATATAAACTAAACCACTATTTTTAGGGCGGTAAGGAAGTTGTTGATCAAAGTTGGCATTAGTTCTAGTTTTGTTCTTCGCGTCTAAGTAGTCATATCCTAGACCAAATATAAAGTCATTCATATTCCAATCTGAGGTTAAACTCAAGCCTTTTATTTTTGCTTCACTAATGTTCGTACCGCTTGCAATAAGGTCTTCTGCATCCGTGTGATAGCCTGTCAATCGTGAAGTTTGCATATCATTAGCGTATTCAACGAATACTTCAGTATTTTCACTTCTTTCAGGTTTTAGGTTTGGATTGTTATCACCTGGGTAGTATAGGTCGTTAAAGGTTGGTGCGCGAAAGCCCGTGGCATAATTTGCACCGATGCGCATACCAGCTAGCGGGCGTATGGCTGCTCCTAAGTTGTACGTGCTCTCATTACCATATTGCGAGTTGTCATCTACACGATAGTTGGCTTGTAAATCATAATAAGTATCTGCTAATTGATAACCTACAAAAGCGCTCTTAACATCTCTGTCGTCAGGGTCATAAGCGGTTGCAGTAAAATCAGAAAAATCAGCATTAAATACTTTGACGTTTGAGGCATCTAGTTTTTGTGATAACCATTCTGCACCCACAATGACGGTACCAGGTTGCGCGTTGATACTAGTCTCTAAGCGTGCCTGCTCTTGAGTGGTATCAAACTGGCTACCATTGTCATAACTGATAGAGTTGTTATCGTGAGAGGTTGATTTATCAATACTTTGACCGTAGCTCAGTCTAGTAAGAGTTAATGGGGTTTTATATTGCAAATAGGCGTTAGCGCTACCATTTTTTTGATCAGAGTAAGCGTAAGGAATGACTTTTCCGGCTGAATCAAACTCAGTCGTAGAGTCTGAATATAAGCCGCTAATCCCTGCACTTAATGCATTTGTGAACTTATGCTGCAGTGCCAAACTGACATTGGTAGATTCAAAACCATCATCATCAGCGTTGTAATCAAAAGAATTACGATTAGTAATAGCGTTAAAACCATCAGTTTCGTTGCGACTGACACCTAAGCTCAATGATGAAGTGTCATTTTTAAGTTGACCTGTCACGCCGACTTGGTAGTGATTATTACTACCGTAACCAACGGTAGTGGAAACATTAGATTGTTCTACGCTATTGCCCTTAGTGAAAATTTGAATGACACCGCCCATCGCATCTGAGCCATAAAGACTAGATCCTGAAGCGCCGTATAAAATTTCAATGCGATCAATTTGATCTGCTGACAATAAATTCAGCGATGGGCTACCTAAAGATACCGAGCTGTAGCGAATACCATCGATAAGCACCAATACCTGCTTACTGTCGTAACCACGCATATAAAAGTTGCTATTAGTTCCCATGCCACCACTTTGCGTAATGTTGATACCAGGTTGATTTTTTAATACATCAGTGACTGTTTGACCTTGATAACGTTGCAGCTCTTCGCTATCAATGACGCGAGTTTGTGCAATCACATTACTGGTTTTGGTAGGCGTACGCGTCGCTGTCACGACAATTTTGTCAAGCTCAACTTGTGGCATCTCGCTATCGTTAGTATTGGTTGCCTCAAGGGGCGCCGCCATTGCTGTGTTGACTGCAAATAAACCAAGTGCGCTTAAGATACTTAGGCGAAGATAGGTACGTGAAGATGAACGTGATAAAGACATGGTCGGTTCCAAAGTAATCAAATTAAAAAATGCAGACATAAGAAATAACTATTAAGACGTAAAAGGTGTCAAAAGTTACAAAAAACAGTATATAAGCAAAACTGCGCTCATTATCTACAAAAGTTCCGCCTTTATAAACCACTTTAACCTAATGTTTCTTCACGGTAGGATGAATATAATTCATGATGAGATGCTAATTATTCATTAGAGAGCTACTTTTTTATTAATGCCTATCATTTTCAGTACACGGAAGAGATTGCACAGAGCGATAAAAATAGCTGATTCACACAGTTGGCGACAAAAACCTATAATCAAAAGCACTGCTGTTATAAATAATTGTTATCATAGTGCGGATATTATGTGTTCTTCATTGTGCCACTCATAAAGTTAAGAGGTTTGTTTTGTCTACTCAGCATAATCTGACTCCCAGTACCGCGCTCCCTTCATCGAACTCTACTCTTAAGATACCATTTGCGGTCGTAATGCTTTTGCTGGCGATGATATTAAGTATTGTGTTGCCAAAAACTGCTTTTGCTGTTGACGCTGGTGCGCTTGGCGTTGGTGGTGATAGTAATGAGGAGACGGTAGCTACACCTTTACCTGATTCGTTTGGGCGAGATACGCCGCGTCATACCGTACAGGGTTTTATCAGTGCGCTGGGCGAAAACGACTACTTGCTGGCAAGTAACTATCTCAATTTATCCAAGTCTGATAACCCAACGACAGTCGTACGTCAGTTTAAACAAGCGCTCGATGCAGGTGGGCGATTCCAACCTGATTTGCAAATCAGTAATACCCCTGAGGGCAATCTCACCGATCAACTACCACCAAGTCAAGAAAATGTCGGTGTGATTAACATCGGTGAAAAAAGTGTGTCGTTGTTACTAGAAAGAGTGGTCTCCAAGGAGAACGAGCAGTATTGGCAGTTCTCAAGTGAAACGCTGAGTTCTATACCGGAAGTAATAGAAAATTCAGAGCCGACCTTGGTATCGCGCTACACGGTGGATTCATTAGATGGCAAAAAGCTCTTTGGTTATCAGCTGGCTGATTTGGTCGCTGCGCTATCCATGATTGTGAGCAGCTTTGTCCTCACTTATATCGCAGTATGGCTGTTATATCATCTATTGAGGATTGTTTATCCTCGTGTGCGCGGTGTGCCTTTGCCATTACCTGACAAAGTGATACTGCCGCTTTCTGTGGTCATTATGGCACTGATCTTATCTGAAGTGATGGTCTATGCAGGCGTGTCCGTCACGCTGCGCGAACCAGTCAATCGCTTCACTGATATTGCTTCTTGGCTCGCGCTAACTTGGCTGCTATTACGAGTTATTGATGCGATATTTACTCGAGCGGTCAATCTAAGCTATAAGAAAAACTATACTGAGCGTGTCTCAATCTTGGGACTGATGCGAAAAGTCGTCAAAGCACTACTCTTAATATTTGCGGTCATTGTCATTTTTGGTAATTTGGGTTTTGACTTAACCACAGGTATTGCTGCACTGGGTGTGGGTGGTTTGGCATTGGCACTTGGTGCGCAAAAGACCATTGAAAACCTTGTTGGTAGTGTCGTAGTCGTCGCGGATTCACCAGTACGTATCGGTGATTATTGCAAATTTGGCACTTATGAAGGCACTGTTATTGACATCGGTATTCGCTCATCACGTGTGCGTACATTGACACGGACCGTTGTCACGGTGCCAAACGGTGATTTTTCCTCGATGCAAATTGAAAACTTTACCTCGCGTGATATGTTCCGCTTCTTTCATCAGTTATATCTTAAACGTACCGCGAATATCGATGTGGTCTTCAAGATGGTCAAAGACTTAGATGAGTTTTTAAATGAGCATTACTTGACCAACCAAGAATGGAATCAGGTTAATATTTTAGAGCTACGCCAAGACTGCTATGTCATTCAGCTACAGGCATATATCAATGCCAATGATGTGATGGAATTTTATGATAAGCAAAACGTGGTATTCGTCGATGTATTAAACCAAGTCGCAAAATATGATGTCGAACATGCATTACCAACCCAGCAGCTGATTGTCAATCAAGCTGAGCTTGAACATCATATGGAAAACAATACTACTGAAACAGAGGATGACGCCTCAGAAGACCATAGCGATACGAATAGCAATGAAACAAATGTCAGTTTAGAAAACGATGATAATAATTCTGACGGTGTGAATATCAACAAAGACACCGACAATGCTAACGATGATATGGCAAATAACCAAAAGTCATCTATGGCAACTGTCAGTAGAAAGGGTGCGCTAAAAGCGCTCAAACACAAAAGTCGTATGCTAAGAAAAAGCAAATTCAAGCATACTAAAAATAAATTTAGCTTGTCTATATGGAATCAGCCTTAGAAACGGTTTTTTCCATACAGACAATTATTCTGCACGGTCAGCTATAAAGGTACTGCGGTTTTATTGCGTAATAAGCCGTAGTACGACCAGAGCAGTAAGCTGGCAGCGCTGCGATACGGTGACCAGTGCTGAGTGAGGTTTTTGAGCTGTTTGGGCGTTGGTCGCTCTGCTAAGCCTAGCAACTCCATTGCCGCAACCTTAATGGCCAAATCATCGACAGCAAGCACGTCTGCGCGTTTCAAAGAAAAGAGCAAGTACATCTCAGCGGTCCAGCGTCCGATGCCCGTAACGGCGGTAAGTGTGTTTATTACCTCTTCATCAGGCATGTTTTCTAAAGCCATAAAATCTATATCATGATTGACTAAGGAGCGGATATAGCGAGTTTTTTGTTTAGACAATCCCTGAGCTTTTAAAGCCTCGTCAGTTGCCTCATCGATTTTATGCGGCGTTGTCAACGCTGCATCAACCAACCGCTTCCAGATACTTGCTGCAGCGGCGACAGACAGCTGCTGACCAACCATCGCTCTCATTAATTGCTCAAACCCACCTGCATTGTGCCTAAGATCAGGTAGACCAACCTGCTCGTAGATAGCAGCAAATTTTGGTTCGATAGCAATTAATGCGGTGATGTTCTCATGTAGTTCTTTTTTATTTTCAATGGTTTTTATACTCATAAGGACTTCGCTTGGCTCATTAAATAGTGCTCGGATAAACCTAATAGTAAAGGGTGGGAGGCACATATTAAAGGGAAAATCGTTAAAGATTGATACACGAGTTATAGATAAAAAAAGGACTGCAAGTAAGCAGTCCTTTTTTATTTAATAGAGTTATCATAAGCGATGACTTCTACTCGCCATCTGCTTTAGGTTTTTTGAGCAGTACCAATACCGCACCATTGCCACCATCCTTTGGCGGCGCAGAGCAAAATGCCAATACTTCTGGCAATTGGCGTAACCAACCATTGATACAGGTTTTTAGAATCGCTTCGCTACCTTTACCGTGGACGATTTTTACCATGGTTTCATTTTTTTGCTTCGCTTGGCTTAGCAGTTGGGTCATGGCGTCACGTGCTTCTTCTATCGTACAGCCATGGATGTCTACCGCATCATACCAACGCAACTTACCTTTTTTGAGCTGATCAAAGATTTTATTTTGCAAGGTTGGCTGCTTATATGACAAATAGGCTTCAGCCGCGACTGGGTTTAGCAGGGCTTGCATATCTGACAAGCCTGCGCCTAAATCACTGGCTTCACTGCCTTGAGCGGCCGCACGTTTTGATAGTGTTGCTGCATCAGGTTTGCCTGCTCTTGCCGTACTAGTAGGTGAGCGTACGTTTTTGTCTTCTAGTTGACTGACACCATGCATAGCTTGCATGAACAGTACTTTATCATCGTCAACATGTTCACTGTCTAGCTGCTTGACGGTCTTTTTCACTTGTTTTTGAGTCAGTAATGATACTGGCTCAGTGGGCTTTTGGTTTTCACCTTCAGGTGAGTTGGTATCACGGCCTTTACTTAATTGGCCTTTTAGTTCTTTGAGCTGGTCTTGCATTTCTTTTGAAAACAGAGAGTTTGACATAAAAGTTAACGTATCGTTGATTGATGAATGAAAGGTTGAGTAATTTATAGGGTAAATATTTTATTCAAGCTATCTGATTCTATTGAAGCCTGAATTATTGAGTTACTTTACTCGTCTACTACGACGCCCGCAAGTAAGGATTGTAACGCTTGTCCTGGATGATCGGTTTTCATAAACTGCTCGCCGATTAAAAAATGCTGAATATCATGACTTAGCATAAGACGAATATCATCACTGCTATGAATGCCACTCTCGGTCACGATAAGTGGTTTTTGATCGGCATTATCAGCATCAGCAGAAAGTGCTTCGATTAAGATGTTTTTTAAATCGAGTGTGGTTTGTAGGTCCACATCAAACGTGTTTAAATCACGATTGTTAATACCGTAAATATTGTGCGCTGAGCGTGGTAGCTGTAGCGCCCGATCAAGCTCAGACTGTGTATGCACTTCTATCAACACATCCATACCAAGCTCAATACTTAGCGCGTGCAACTCTTGTAATTGTGTGTCATCTAGGCAGGCCATAATGAGTAGGATGCAGTCAGCGCCCATTAAGTAAGATTGATATATTTGATAGACATCAATCATAAAATCTTTGCGAAGTATCGGCAAGCTTGAGACATTTGCCGCTTGAATAAGATAGGTATCATCGCCCTGAAAATAATCGCGATCAGTCAATACTGACAGACAGCTGGCGCCCGCTTGCTCGTACTGCTGCGCAAATAGAGCAGGGGTAAAATCGTGATTGATGATACCTTTAGATGGCGAGGCTTTTTTGATTTCAGCAATGATGCCAACACCAGTATTTTCAGTGCTAGCAGCATGTAAGGCAGCAGCAAAACCTCGGCGCGGTTTGTTATCAGCTGCGACTTGCGCTTTTAAGTCTTCAAGAGATAGCGCCGCGCGAGCTGCTTTTACTTCTTCTACTTTGGTTGCGACAATGCGCTGTAGTACCGAAGGTATGTCTGAATGAGTTGTGGTCATGCTGTTATCCGAATATTGTTAAAGGTAAATAGGCAGTGATATATAGTTTTGCACTGTATTGGTGCGTATAAATCAACCCTCAGTCACTAGCTGCTGCGTGTATTTGGCCAAAGACTCAAGCTTAAGTAAAGCATCACCATTTTGGATAATTTTTTGAGCTCGGCTAACGCCATTAGGATAGTTGCTGGCAAGTCCGGCGGTGTATATTGCCGCACCTGCGTTCAAAGCAATCATGTCGCGGGCTTTAAGTACAGCACGGTCATGGGTATCATCACCAGATAGAGCAGCGCGGATCAGTGCAAGGCTTTGCTCTGGAGAGTCGACATCTAGACCAATCAGGGTTTGCGATTCGATACCTGCATCTTCTGGCATTATCTCATAAACGGATATTTCACCGTCTTTTAGTTCAGCAACTGTGGTCGAGGTTGCTAGACTGATTTCATCCAGCCCATCTTTTGCGCCCACGACCATTACATGCCGTGCGCCTAGGTTTTTCATTACCTTTGCCATAGGCTCACAGAGCTGTGCGGTAAAGACACCAATAACTAAATTGGGCGTACCAGCAGGGTTGGTTAGTGGGCCTAAAATATTAAAGATGGTACGCGCTTTTAGCTCACGGCGTACAGGATTGGCATAACGCATGGCACTGTGATGGTTGGGCGCAAACAAAAACCCAACCCCTTCGTTCTCGATACAATCTTTTGCTTGTTCTGGAGTCAGCGCAAGACTGATGCCTGCTTGCTCAAGCAAATCTGAGCTACCAGATCTGGTTGAGACACCGCGATTACCATGTTTGGCAACTTGTGCGCCAGCCGCCGCGACAACGAATGCCGATGCAGTCGATACGTTAAATAAATTGGCACCATCACCGCCAGTACCAACGATGTCGACCAAATAGTCACAGTTTTTTGGCTCAATATTGACAGCTAGCGCACGCATCGCACTGGCTGATGCGGTGATCTCATCGATCGATTCACCTTTCATACGTAGACCTGTCAAGATAGCGCCCATCATCGCGTCGCTACATCTGCCTTGCATGATGATCAGCATCACTTGATACATCTCGTCAAAGGTCAAATCGATGTGCTGAAAGATTCTACTCAAAGCTGTCGTCAATAATTGGTGTATTTGAGCGTCAGACAGTTTTGCAATACCCTCTGGCGTGTGATCTTCTTCTATTTTTGTCGTACTCATGATGATCTCGCTTATGATTATTTTTTGTGTGAATCTGTTTTTTATGTAAATCTGTCTATGATTTGAGATAGAGTAATGAAAGCAGGCTTTTAAGCCAAAACTAGCCTACCTGTGGTAGCGCATCTGATGCTAGTTTTGCCAAGCCATAAGTGTGTAAAAAGTTATTAAGTAATTGATAACCTGCTTCGCTCAAAATGGACTCAGGATGAAACTGGACGCCCTCTATGGCAAGTGTCTTGTGGCGTATACCCATGATCTCTTCGATACTACCATCAACATTCTGCGTCCATGCGGTCAGCTCAAGGCAATCTGGCAGGGTACGCTTATCGATGACAAGTGAATGATAGCGTGTGACTTGCGATGGGTTTGGTAATCCGGCAAATACGCCTTGGTCATTATGATAGACGGCTGATAACCGTCCGTGCATAACTTCACCTGCTTTGACGATTTGTCCACCAAATGCCTGCCCAATCGCTTGATGACCCAAACAAATACCAAGTATCGGAATAATGCCTTTGAATGTCTCGATAACTTCGAGCGAAACACCGGCACGATCAGGGTCGCATGGACCTGGGCCAATAACAATCACGTCTGGTGCTAACGTTCGAATCTGCTCGATAGTGACCTGATCATTACGCCAAACAGTGATGTCCTGCTGCAATTCACCGAAATACTGTACGATATTGTACGTAAAGCTGTCGTAATTATCGATCATCAAAATCATGAAGGTTTCAACTTATCAGTTTTATTCTGTTTGTAATATAGGATATATGCCTACTGTTGATCAGGGCTTTGGTTACTAGGCAAAAGCAGCTCTGATTACGACAGAGGGCATTATGGCGCGCGGTTATCTTACCATTATTTTGTTCTCTATCAAATGCAGAGCATAGGCTAGCTAAATAAGCACTACATAAAAATATTTTTCTCTGATCATAACGATTTTACAATCAGTGCCAAATCAGCAAATCGATATTTTATTATTGCACCGCAAAAGAACAGTCTAATAATTATAAGGTTTTTTAAGCACCAATGTAGTGCAAAAATATCGTAATTAGTGCATCGGATAACCTCTTAATATGAAGGTTATTAGCAAAAATACATTTTTATATAAAAAAAAATTATTTTAAGGCGCTGTAATTATTGGAAATGTGTTATTTTAAGTGGGGTAGATAGTAGTTTTTTGAGATATTGGCATAGTCTTTGCATTGATGCTGGTATGATTATTAGTGACCACAAAAACGGGTCTAAAAATAATTATTCATAAGTGCCAGAAGAGTTCAGCATGACGAGTTATATATTGCTAGAATGATATGAGAATTGACTTAGGATGTTTGTAGACCATTGAGATGACTATTGGTCTAATTAAGAAAGCGTCTTAGATGAGTGTCTTGACTAATACGACAAATAGTGCTGATAATAAGCATAATATCGAATGCGCTGTTTGGTATTGGAAGGACATCTGGAATTCTTGCACAAGAAATGGTACCAACAATTTTAAATTGCAATAACGTGACCAACACAACGGAGATTATGTATGTCGAACAAATTATTAGATCTTATTCAATCCTCTAATGCTAAATGGGTTGACTTTCGCTTCACTGATACGCGCGGTAAAGAGCAGCACATCAGCTTCCCAGCATCTACTGTCGATGAAGATGTCATGGAAGATGGCAAAATGTTTGACGGCTCATCTATTGCTGGTTGGAAGGGTATCGAAGCGTCTGATATGATCTTACGTCCTGATCCAGAAACGGCATTTATCGATCCGTTCTTTGATGCAGTTACTGTCGTCGTGACTTGCGATATCATCGAGCCATCAACACTACAAGGCTATGATCGTGATCCACGTTCTATTGCTCGCCGCGCAGAAGAGTATTTGAAGTCTACTGGTATCGGTGATACGGCTTATTTCGGTCCTGAGCCTGAATTCTTTGTATTTGATGATGTTAAGTGGTCAGTTGATATGTCTGGCGTTAGTCATAAGATCACTGCTGAAGAAGCAGCATGGTCGACTAATGAGTCGTATGAGTGGGGTAACATGGCGCATCGTCCACGCGTTAAGGGCGGTTACTTCCCAGTACCACCAATCGACAGCTCGCATGACATGCGTTCTGTTATGTGTGAACGTATCGAAGAGATCGTTGGCGAAGGCCGCGTTGAAGTTCATCACCATGAAGTTGCTTCTTGCCAGTCTGAGATTGGTGTTGCATTCAACACGATGGTACGTAAAGCGGATGAAGTTCAGCAGTTGAAATATGTTGTTCATAACGTGGCGCACCAGTTTGGTAAAACAGCGACCTTTATGCCGAAGCCAATCGTTGGTGACAATGGTTCAGGTATGCACGTGCATATGTCAATCTCAAAAGATGGCGTAAACACATTCTCTGGTGATGAGTATGCGGGTTTGTCTGAGACTGCATTGTACTTCATTGGTGGTATCATCAAGCACGCTCGTGCATTGAACGCGATTACCAACCCATCAACGAACAGCTACAAGCGTCTTGTACCACATTACGAAGCACCTATTAAGCTTGCGTATTCAGCGTCTAACCGCTCAGCATCTATTCGTGTGCCACATGTGAGCAGCCCGAAAGCGGTGCGTATTGAAGCTCGTTTCCCTGATCCAACAGCGAACCCATACTTGGCATTTGCTGCGCTATTGATGGCAGGCCTTGACGGTATCCAGAACAAGATGCATCCAGGCGAAGCAGCTGACAAAAACTTGTATGACTTGCCACCAGAAGAAGAAGCGCAAATCCCAACGGTTGCAGAGAGTCTAGATGTCGCACTACAAGCGCTGCGTGATGACCACGAGTTCTTATTAAAAGGCGATGTGTTCACCAAAGATATGCTAGAAGCATTCATCGCACTTAAAGAAGATGAAGTACAACGTCTAAACGTGACTGTACACCCTGTCGAGTTTGATATGTACTACAGCTGCTAATAATGAATTAGTCGGTTAAGTTAATTCAATAAAAAAGAACCAGTCAAGTGAATCTTGGCTGGTTTTTTTGTGCTTGTTCAAAAAGATAGTGGTATAAATGGATGATATTTTTTTAAATACCATTGATTTCACATCAAATCCTACTGATTTTGCATCAAAAGTATCGCATAATAGTTCTTATAAAAGTATATTTATAGTAGACACTAATTAGGTTGACTGACTATGAGTTTGTTATCAAAGCGGAATTTGTTACGAGGCAATATACAGTTAGGAGCATTGGCTATCATGGCTAGCCTTTGTGCGCCTCTTAGTAACGCAGCACCCATCTATAAAGTGATTGATGAGCAGACAGGTCAAGTAACTTTTACCGATCGTCCGCAGTCTTATGAGGATCAAGCAGGAAAACAAGTTAGCCAGACCAGCGTCAATACCGGCGAAAGTAGCGCCCCCAAAGGCATGCCAAGTGAGGTCAGAGGCAATACTGACCTTCCAGCCGCCGCTGCCACGAATATCAACTATCAGTTGAGCATGATTGAGCCGAGTACTGAGCGTGCCTATCAGCGCCCTGCACAGAGTATCGTCATCGCGCTTGATGTAAAGCCTGCACTACAGAATGGCGATCAAGTGAGTATCTATTTGGATGATAAAGAAATCGCCCAAGGATTAAGTGCTTCTATCGCGACAGTCGATCTGCAGCCAGGTCCGCATAGCATCCGCGCTGTAGTCAAGAAGGTATCAGGACAAACAGGACAGCAAGTCAATCGCACGGTACATGTCATTCAAAACACCCTGATTCTACAGAATAAGAAGAAGCTTGCCGAGCAGCTTTTGGCTTATGAGCGCTTACCATGGCACCAAAAGGTCTTGTTAAAAATGCGCGGTAATGACGCTGTATCTCAATAGCAAAGTCATTAGTAATATATAAATAAAAAGGGCAGACGTGATCATCGCGTCTGCCCTTTTTATTTATATATTGATTCTATTTAACGTCATATGAGCTTATTACTATTTATTTGGTCAGCTCGATTGTACCATTGGCAGTGACTGAGATAGTGCTGTTACCAGACTCAAAGCTTTGGCTTGGTACTGACTCGTCTGCCATTCCGGATTTCATGCTCATAGCGCTATACATTGGACGTGGATAGTTGCTACCGGTATTCAAATTAACATTCACGACGCGATAGCCACGCGCATCCCAAGCACGAGTCAGGCTCTTCGCTTGCTGCTGAAAAGCGCGAGATGCTTCGGTCATTAGTTTTTGCTCTAGCGCATCTTTTTTGGTATCTGAGACACCGAAGTTAAGGTTATCCATGACTAAAGTTTCTTGTAGATCCGCAATCAACTGACTGGTTGCTGAAAAGTCTGTACTTTTCAAGTCTATGTTTGCTTGACCAGTCCAACCAATGATTTTATCGTTTTTGTCATAGCGTGGATAGGTACGCTGCTGCCCTGTGCTGACGGTCACGCTTGGGTAGCGTTTGGCAATTTTCATGGCATTATTGATTGACGTGTTGAGCATTGTCGCTAATGTTTTAGCGTCAGTTGCTTGTGCTTTTTTATATAAGCTGGCACGTACTTCGTCGTTTTGGATTTCTTCTTTTATTTCTGTCTGAAATGTCAGTTGGTCGTAACCTGTTGGCTCTGCGTGGGCGCTGCCCATCATTGCAGTCATTAAACAAACCGTACCAGAGGCGAGTGCGGCTTTATTCAGTAGAGCATTTTTCATTATTATCTCCTAAATTAGTTTTAATAGTCTTCATATGAATGTTTTTAAAATCCATTTTCATATGAGAAGTTGTGCGTCTCATTTTCTAAATGCGGACATGTGTGCAACTTCATCCACTAAAATAGCAAAATCTGTATGAGTTGCTGTGAGAATTTTGTGAGCTAGGTTACTGGGTTATTTTTAGATTAAGACAAACAGTTTTGAGATAGGGGTTGTAAAATTAAAAAATCCTTGTATAATCTCATCCGGTGGCTCCATTGGTAGCCTCGCAACATTGTTCTATGAATCCCGCCAGGACCGGAAGGTAGCAACGGTAATAGATTTAATGTGTGCCGAGGATGTGCTGGTGGAGTCGCTTTTTTTTGCCTAAAATTTGATAGATATTCTAATAAAGTACCTAATACATTGGTATTCCGTATTAAGCCCTTCATTGTAAAGGGCTTTTTTTGTCTCAATTTTTATTCGGTTTCTTATTTAAATTAAAAGCTTCATTGGTTAATATGCGTTAAAATACAATGTATTAACGTTTATTAACATTCTGGACACTTTGAGGTTTGGTTATGAAGATGTTTGTTTGGTTGTTCATTGTATTTGTGGTGCTAATCGTTGTGTTTGGGGTATCCATATTTAATAAATTGGTACGTGCACGTAACCAAGCAAAGAACGGCTTTGCGCAGATAGATGTGCAGCTCAAACGTCGTCATGATTTGATTCCAAATCTCGTCGAAACAGCCAAGCGTTATCTGACTCATGAGGAAGAGACACTGACACGAGTTATTAGCGCACGCAATCATGCTCAAAACCTACAAGACTCACATAAGCATCAGCCAGATTCACAAGAGCACATGGCACTATTTGCCAAAGCAGAAGGCATGTTGTCCAAAGCGTTGAGTCAGTTTTCGGCAGTGGTAGAAGCCTATCCTGAGCTCAAAGCCGATAGTATGCTCAAAGAGTTGATGGATGAGCTGACCAACACAGAAAACCGCATTGGTTTTGCCCGTCAGCATTATAATGACAGCGTGATGTTCTACAACAATGATTGTGAAGTGTTTCCTAACAATCTTGTCAGTACGACTTTTGGCTTTCGTCCGCTTAGTCCCTTGGTATTCGCAGACAGAGATACCATTGCCAAAGCACCGAATGTTAACCTGAGCTAGGATTTAGATAAATTTGGCTAATGTTAGGCAGCCCAGTTGATGGATTTTTTTGGTGAACAGCGGATACGTACACGGCGCAGTCTATTGCTCTATGGACTATTTTTTCTGATTGTGCTTGCCCATGTGGCGGTGGCACTGGCTATCATGGGACTGCTGTTAACAATATTCACGGGTGGTATATATCATTGGGTATTGATACTAGTCATTCTGTTTATATTAGGCAGTTTCGTTGGTGGGAGTTTTTTAGAATATCGGCGCTTGAGAGCGGGTGGTCGCGCTATTGCTCAGCGAGTAGGGGCGGTCAGACTATTTATTGATAACAGTCAGGCACCATGGGAGCACAGTCATGGGGTGGCGCATCAACATGAAACCAAAGAGAAAGTTCATTATAGCTCACGTCATATAGCCGTACGCGATGAGCGCGACTTTCCACCCGTCTATCGTCGTTATTATGAAATTGCCCATCAGTTAGCGATTGCGTCAGGTTTGAGTACACCGATTTTATACATATTGCCTAATGAGCAAGGTATTAATGGCTTTGTCGCGGGTCGTCATAGCCAAGATATGGTACTTGTCATCACCCAAGGCGCGCTAGATAAGTTGTCTGATGAGGCGCTATATGGGCTCATTGGTCATGAATATGGTCATATATTGCATGGTGATGCCACGTTCAATCTACAGCTGATGGTGGTGTTAGCTGGTTTACAGATATTATATGATTGGAGCGATCCAATTCCCAATAGTCGCTATTTTGACAATACAGTTACCACCGATATCCCTCTATCACAGAGACAAGTTGACAGTTGTGCACGCCATATAGAGGCGCAGACTGCCCGTTTTACCACCCACAGTGAGTGGGTAGCGTATTGGCAGACACAATCACAGCAACAGCAGGCATCAGCCAAACGTGAGTCTCGGTGGGTACAAAGTAGACCTGTGATCGATCGTCAAGCACCCCGTAGTGTCTGGACATTACTGCTCCATGGTCTAAGCTTCTCGAGTATGGCAAGTGCTCAGTTGATTAAGCACAGTTTTAATCGTGAGCGTGAGTTACTTGCTGATGCAACCAGCGTGCAGTTAACGCGCTCGCCTGCGATCATAGAAACCTTAAAAGCCATTCACCAAGATTCACTTGGCTCACGATTATCGAGTGTTGCTGATATCAACGGACTCAGTCATTTTTTCTTTGCCAGTAGTGGCGCGGACTTGGGTGATGTGTCTTGGTTTGCCACTCATCCAAGCTTGACAGAGCGTATGAGTGCCATTAATGCTGATGCCTATCGTAAGTTTGCCGTACAAGTCGCTAAAGAGAAGCGGATCAATCAGCAAAAAATAAAAGAAATATATCGGCAGCGTCGCTCAGGAAACTGGGGAGATATTACAGAAAATAGCCTAAGCAAAAATTCACAGAAAAAGTCTCAATTGCCGCATCAATCATTATTCAGTATTGATATAGAAAAAAACCATAAGCAGAACGCTATTTTTGATAACGCTGCAAGTAACAGTAAGAACCAGACAAATGAAGGTCTGGAGTTCACTAAAGAAGTAGATACAATTATCGATGGTCGCTTGCAGGTAGAAATAGCACCTATAGATACCGATAATTTGCTGAAGCCTTGGCAGGCCAAACCTGACGCTGACCTACCAGAAGGTACATTAATTGAAGCGAGCGATATTCAAAAGGTGTCGCTCCCGCAATATATACTCGATCATATTTATCATCCACTTGGTGCGCAAGCGCTAATAGAAGCGGTCATGCTTTGCCATCAAAGCCGACAGCTGTCAACAAATGCACTATATGGTTTGGCAGATATTTGGGGTGAGGGCTTTTCTATTGAAAGTGACTCTACTAGTCATAAGCAAGTATTACCGCATAGGATAGATGCTAAGCTACTGACCATAGTGGCCAATTTGGATAGACGTTTGGACAGTGCTTTGATTGTATTTGCATTAGCCCAGTTACGTCGACATGACTTATCTGAAATACATATCAAAAAATTAAAGCTTAAAAGTGACAGCGAACACAGTCACGAAAGCGATCAGTACTATAAAAAACAAGCAAAATGCCGTACGATGTTGTTGCGTTATCAACAAGGCATAGTTGAGTTATTTAACCAACAGCTGACATCTGATTTAACTAAAAGCTTAGCTTGTGATTCTGCAAATCAAAAAATATCGAGTGATCACTCTCACTCGGCAGCGAATTTATTCAATCATTCATTAGCTGTAGAGAGGAAAAAATCACCCATACTGTCACTATGGCAAGCGCTACAATTACAGCAGTTACTACCGACATTGTCTGAGGTTTTACACGATACGGATGGGCAAACTCTAGCGTCACAGACACTCAAAACTGGTATAGAAGGCGTAAGGGTACAGCTAGATCCTTCAGGGCAGGTATTTGAAGCACTGAGCAATGCTCAGATGTCGATGGTGGTTTTACTGGCTTATCGCCTGTCAAAAGACGCTAAAGGTCAGATGATCTCAATGTATGAGCGCTCATTATTAAGTGAAGGTGATGAGAGTGTGGCGCATTACATTGTAGATTTGAGACGTCATGCGCGTTTGGTTGATATTGATTTGACGACAGCAAGTGATGTTAATTTGCAATGGTTGTTATTAACGGCACAACACTTAAATAGTATTCAATTATTAGCGATTATTGCTGCGGTTCCTACGTCTACTAATTATTCTATCAAGCGCCCTATAAATACTTTGGGTAGTAGTAATTATCCAGAGAGACAACAGGATGGTAGTCAAATAGATTATAATGACGATAGCACGGTAAGACCTGCTCATCATGAGTATCGACAATGGCTAAGTACATTGCATACTGTGATGTTACACGATACGATAATCAGCCAAGATGAATATGATTGCCTGCTCGCAATGTCAGAGCGCTGGCTAGGCGTTCGGCAGCTTTTTTAATAAGAACTACCAAAACCCTCTAAAAAACAATAGAGACAACATAATTAGGATAGTAGAGTCGTATGAGTGATATCCAAGACCCGCTAAGTGTATTGCAGCGCCGTGTGCAGCAACGCCAAATCCTAGCGATGATGGGTATCAATCAATGGGTGCGGCCTGAGTCAAATACCGTAAATATAGCGGATATCACGACAGATTCGGTTAAGCATTCAAATGTTGACTCTATTGATACTGAATCCGCAAATAATAAACCCGCGAGTGCTGGAGCTGCTATAAAGACAGTCGTTCAACCGACCAGTGGTTATGATACGAATGACGCTTATAGCAGTGACCATGATAATGTGAATAACGATGTTCATGGTTTAGGTATTGATGAACAGGCAGCCACTGAGCAAAGCCCAGTCACCTATAGTTTTGATAGTGTGAGCAATGAGGCATCTGCTACTTCAAATGCACCTAGTCTTCATAATGTTCCAGATATCGAATCAAACCAAACCGCCGCATTTTTTATAGATGACGTAGTGCAGTCAACAGCTGCGCCTACTGCGTCAAATCACTTGTCTCAAAGCAGTCATAATAGTGATAGTGTAAATGACGACAGCTTGAAAAAGGTAGCACCATTTAGCTTACAAGGTGGACGCTATGGCGACTGGGTGATATTGGTTGATATTCAAGCACTTAATAGTGATAGCCAAAAGCTATGGAACAATATCACTCAAGCACTCTCAATGACTCATGAGACGATCTCATTCCCAATTTGTGCCGGTATGGACACAGTAGAGCTTGCCAATGCCAGCCTTGCTGGATATGTCTTTAGAATTGGTCTGCGCGAAGAGATAAAAGTTGCTGCTTTAACAGTACTACCTGAAGGTCTTCAGCACCCCAACCTTATGACTATGCCTACATTAGATGACATGATTGCGGATAGTGATGCTAAACTTCAGCTGTGGGAGCGCATATCTCATTGAGCTATATTAAAACTGATATTGATGTAAATTTTTTTATCAACAAACTGAAATAAAGGTCGCTTCTTTATTTCATCATACCTAGGACTGTGATCATGTCTACAACCCAAACGTCTACACCCACTGCTAATAATAGTACCCCGCATCGTCTGCCAAACTTCTGTGCTGGCCCTGCCACGATGCCAACATCCGTATTGGAGCGTGCTCAGAGCGAATTGCTCGACTGGCAAGGTCGCGGCCTATCGGTCATGGAAGTCAGTCACCGTAGCAAAGAGTACATGGCGATCACTGACAAAGCAGAAGCTAAGCTACGCACGCTCATGGAGATACCAGATAACTATAAAGTACTATTTTTACAAGGCGGCGCTAGCTTACAGTTTTCTGCCATTCCATTGAACTTGCTCAATGGTGGACGCGGCGATTATTTGACGACTGGTGCATGGTCAGGTAAGGCGATTAAAGAAGCCCAGCGCTATGAAGCACTTGGTCTGGGTAAGATAAACTTGGTCGCGACTGGTAAAGAGAACAACTTTACGACTGTACCCGCTCAAAGTGATTGGAATGTGAGTGACGATGCCGACTATTTTCACTACTGTGCCAATGAGACTATCCATGGTCTACAGATATTCGAGCCACCACAAGTAGATGCACCAATCATCGCTGATATGTCATCTTCTATCTTGTCACAGCCGATAGATGTATCTAAATTTGGTATGATCTACGCGGGCGCTCAAAAAAACATTGGTCCTGCAGGTTTGGTCATCGTTATTATTCGTGATGATCTATTGGGGCAGGCAAGTGAGTGGTGCCCCATGCTACTGAATTATGAGCATCAAGCAGACAAAGAATCCATGTCTAACACGCCAGCGACGTACTCTTGGTACTTAGCAGGACTGGTGTTTGATTGGTTGGAAGAGCAGGGCGGTGTGGCTGCTATCGGTGAAATCAACCAGCAAAAAGCAGATCTGCTCTACAATACAATTGATGACAGCCGTTTTTATAACAACCCAGTCGATCCTCAGTATCGCTCTATCATGAACGTGCCATTTACTTTAGCAGACAGTAGCCTTGATAAAGTGTTCTTAGAAGAGTCAGAAAAAGCTGGTTTGCTCAATCTAAAAGGCCATCGCGATGTGGGCGGTATGCGAGCCAGTATTTATAACGCCGTGCCACTTGAGTGGGTACAGCAATTGGTTGATTTTATGATAGCGTTTGAAAAAAAGCATGCATAAGTCATAATAGCCCTCAAAATAAGAGACGCCACTTTTACAAGTTGCGTCTTTTTTTATGAGTATATTTATCGATGCACAGTTTTCGGTAAAAAGCGTTCAATATCTGCCGCCATTACATCTAATACCAATGATGTCGCACTGATGGATTTCGCACTGATGCCGCGTAACATAGCAAACCATTAGGTTAAAAAACCTAAGTTTGTTATGATAAAATTTTGCTATATCGCTATTTTGCCGTCAGCGCTTAATTTTTGATACTCGCATTGGTTAGCATAGAGGTTTGTTATAACGTTATGATGAAAAAAAATGCCCTGCTAAAAGCTTTTTTGCTAGCCATCACCGTCAGCTGGATACCGAGCAGTATTGCTGCACCTATCACAACGACAGCGCTTGGGCACAATAGCCCGACTGAGTACATTAATGCACCTTATATGCCCTATGCCAATCCAAAAGCGCCGTCAGGTGGTACGCTGTCGCTAGATACCCGCGGTACGTTCAACAGTGCTAATAAATGGATGACTACGGGTGTGGCGATGATCGGTACGGATTATCTGTATGATACTTTGATGACGGGCTCATTAAATGAAGCGTTTACCATGTATCCACAGCTGGCCAGCAAGGTAACCTATGATCCAGACGATACGAGCTGGATTATCTATCACATCAACCCTGCCGCCCGTTTTTGGGATGGGACGCCTGTGACCAGTCATGATGTCAAAGCGACTTTTGATGCAATATTAAATAAAGGTCCGATGTATATTCGCAGCTATTTGGGTGATATTAAGGACATTCAAGTCATTAACGAGCAGCAAGTCAAATTTGTCTTTGCCTCTGCTGAGAACAAAGAAATCCTACTGACGGTTGGTCAGTTTCCTGTTTTCTCAAAATCCTCAATCGATGCAGATTTTGAAAAGATCAGTCTGACACCCTTGATGGGTAGTGGGCCCTATAAGCTGGGACGCGTCGATGCGGGGCGTTCGGTGAGCTACATACGTGATCCCAATTACTGGGGTCGTGATTTGATGGTCAATCGTGGTCGCTACAATTTTGACATGATTAAGTTTGTTTATTATCAAAGCGATGAGATTGCCTTTGAAGGATTTAAATCTGGTCAATATCGTTTTCGCCCTGAAAACAAAGCATCAAATTGGGTGAGTGGTTATAATTTCCCTGCAGTGAAAGCAGGTCTTATCAAAAAAGAAACCATAACCAGTCAAAACCCAGTGCCGATGCAGGCGTTGGTGATGAATTTGCGCCGCCCAATCTTTCAAGACATACGGGTGCGTCAAGCACTGACGGCCGCTTATGATTTTGAGTGGATGAATAAAACTTTGTTTCATGGTCAATATGAGCGATTGCAAAGTTTCTTTCACGGGTCGCAGCTTGCGGCAACTGGTACACCGTCTATTGAAGAGATGCAGGTGTTAACGCCTTTATTGTCTGAGCTTGAACCGATTCAGCGTAAAGCCGTCTTAGCAGAATGGCAGCTACCCACCAGTGATGGCAATGGCTTTAATCGACAAGGATTACTAAAAGCGCGGCAATTATTGCTAGATGCTGGGTTTTATTATGATGATATGAAGCTATATCAGCCAAATGGTCAGCCCGCCCAAATTGAGATTTTGATGACAGGCGAGACCATGGGCCGTGTGTTGTTGCCTTATATTCGCAATTTAAAACGCTTAGGATTTGAGGCAACCTTGCGCCAAGTGGATGGGCCGCAATATTACGAGCGAACGCGCCGTTTTGATTATGATATGGTCGTCGATGTGTTTGCCCAAAGTCTGTCTCCTGGTGCTGAGCAGGCTGCATTTTGGGGTAGCGCGGCGGCTGATGAGCCTGGCAACCATAATAGTGCTGGTATCAAAAACGCAGCCATCGATCAGGTGGCCGCGGCTCTTGGTAATGCCAAAAATCGTGACGAAATTGTGTTATATACGCAGGTGCTTGATCGGTTGTTGAGAGCGGGTCATTATGTCGTGCCATTATATGGCAAGTCTGGCACCAATGTTGCTTATTGGGATCAATACCGTCATACAGACACGTTACCGACCAACGCCGTCGGCATCGATTACTGGTGGGTGGATAAAGAAGCAGAAGGACGCATCAACAAATATTTGAAGCAGTAAGCAGCACCTTTTGACAGGATCTGGTTTAGCAATAGCTGACCGCCAAAGACATAGGCTGTCACCACGCAGTAAAAGCGCTGCGAAATAATTCAAAATAACGAGCAAAAAAATAACTACTGGTAAGGATTTGACATGAGTATCCGTATTCACCCCATTAAAGCGTTTAATGATAATTATATTTGGACCTTAATTAACGAAAATAATAAGCAGGCGATCGTCATTGATCCAGGTCAAGCCCAGCCAGTTATCGATTATCTAGAGACACATGAGCTAGAGCTAACCTCGATTTGGACCACGCATCATCATCATGATCATATTGGTGGTGTCGCAGAATTGCAGGAGTCGTATCCGATGACTCATCTGGTTGCGCATAGTGAGCATGGGGTTGATGAGGATCAAACCATCAAAGATGGTAGCACGGTGAGCGCATGGGGCTGCTCTGCACAAGTCTGGGATGTATCAGGACACACCGCCAGTCATATGGCTTATATCTTAGATATCGATGGGCAAAAACATTGCTTCTGCGGTGATACTCTATTTAGTGCAGGTTGTGGACGTGTCTTTACTGGTACGATCGAGCAGTTACATGATAGTTTTAAACGTCTAAATGAATTGCCTGATGAGACATTGCTATATCCTGCGCACGAGTATACGGCCAGTAACCTACGCTTTGGATTGTCTATCGAGCCTGACAACGAGGCAATGCAGCAAGCACTATCGCAAGCTGAGGCACAAACTGCACAAGGTGCACCGACACTACCAGTGACGCTAGAGCATGAGCGTGCGATAAACGTGTTTTTGCGAACCCAAGAGCCAAGTGTGATTGCAGGGGTTAAATCAAAAGTAACTATTGATGATGATAAATCTTTGACGGTATTTGCAGCGTTACGCGAGCTGAAAAATAATTTTTAATGCAAGTTTTTAATACATAGATGTGTTTATGTATACCTTTAGTACTAAAGAATATACTGCTGTAGTCATCGCCCTCTCTCTTTATTTAGGAAGTCGCCATTATGGGTCGTTATATCTTAAAAAGACTACTACTGATATTACCGACACTATTTTTGATATTGCTTGCCAACTTTGTAATCGTACAAGCGGCACCAGGCGGACCTGTTGAGCAGCAGCTTGCCCTTATTGAGCAGGGGTCAAAAGACAACGCACTTGGCGGTAATATTGGCGCTGGCAGTGCAGGTGGCAACGACAGCACTTATCAAGGAACGCGCGGTCTCTCTGAGGAAATGGTCGCTGCTATCAATGCCCAGTACGGCTTTGATAAATCGGCACCAGAACGATTTTGGCTCATGCTAAAAAATTACGCTCAGCTAGATTTTGGTGAGTCGTTTTTTAAAGGGCAGTCAGTGACGGATCTGATTGTGGAGAAGTTACCAGTCTCGATATCGCTTGGTCTTTGGAGTACGCTGCTCATTTATCTGATCGCTATTCCGTTAGGGGTGTATAAAGCGATGCATCATGGCTCAGGCATTGATAAATTCACTGCTATGCTGCTGGCTATTGGGCATGCGATACCTGTGTTTGTGTTTGCAGTGATTTTATTGGTATTTTTCGCAGGTGGCACCTATTGGAATATTTTTCCGCTACAGGGACTAACGTCCGAAAATTTTGACCAGCTCAGCGCGCTTGGTAAAGTGAAAGATTATTTTTGGCACTTAGCACTACCGCTGCTAGCCAGTACCGTAGGTGGTTTTGCGGGCTTGACGTACTTGACCAAATTTAGCTTTTTAGAAGAGCTGGGTAAGCAGTACGTATTGACCGCTCGTGCCAAAGGACTGGGTGAGCGTCAGGTGCTATACGGACATGTATTTCGCAATGCTATGTTAATTATCATCGCAGGTATCCCCGCCGCTATCGTTGGTATTTTCTTTGCCGGTAACTTTTTGATTGAGATTATCTTTAAACTAGATGGTTTGGGGTTGTTAGGTTTTGAGGCCATTCAACAACGCGACTATCCAGTGATATTTGGTACGTTATTTATCTTCACCTTAGTGGGATTGCTACTGCAATTAATCAGCGACTTAAGCTATCACTTAATTGATCCCCGTATTGATTTTGAGGGGCGCTAATGTCAGATCATTCACCGTCTTCAACGGCATCAGTGGTACCGACACAAAAAAAGCAGCGCTTAAATCCTATTTGGCAAGCGCGTTTAAATCGCTTTCGCCAAAATCGTCTTGGGGTGATATCGCTGTTTGTTTTCGCAGTGATATTTGTCATCTGCATGGCGGCTAATTTCATCGCCAATGACAAACCCTTATTAGTACAGTATCAAGGCGATTATTACTTTCCGGTGTTAAAAGCATATCCTGAAACGACGTTTGGCGGTGTTTTTGAGACCGAAACCAATTATAAAGACCCTGCAGTGCAGTCGCTGATTGATGAGCAAGGTTATTATGTGATGCCGCCTATTCCGTTTGCTGATCAGACACCAAACGTCGAGCTTGGTCTACCTTATCCAGCGGCTCCAAACGCTCAGAACTGGCTTGGTACTGATGATATGGGTCGCGATGTACTCGCAAGGATACTTTATGGTATGCGCGTGTCATTGTTGTTTGGTCTGGCGCTGACGCTCGCTGGTGCTCTCATCGGGATTATTGTCGGTGCAATACAAGGTTATTACGGCGGCTGGGTAGATCTGGCAGGGCAGCGCTTTATGGAAGTATGGGGCGGTATGCCTCAGCTATTTATGATTATTATTTTGGTCAGCCTGTTTAGTCCCAGTATTACTATGCTATTTGCCATGATGCTGTTATTTGGCTGGATGGGGCTGGTCGGTTTGGTAAGAGCAGAGTTCTTACGTGCCCGTAATTTTGACTATGTGCGGGCCGCGCGCAATCTCGGTGTTTCGGACAGCCAGATTATGCTCAGGCATATTTTACCCAACGCGTTAGCCTCAAGCTTGTCGCAGCTACCGTTTATCTTAACGGCCAATATCATTGCGTTGACCGCGCTGGACTTTTTGGGATATGGATTGCCGCCTGGCTCGCCGTCTTTGGGTGAGCTGATGGTACAGGGGAAAAATAACCTTGATGCCCCTTGGCTGGCCTTGTCAGGATTCTTTAGTTTGACCTTTATTTTGTCATTGCTCATCTTCGTCGGCGAAGCACTGCGTGATGCGTTTGATCCGAGGCGCTCTTGATATGACCGAAAATATTATGGCTACCGAGCAATACAACGCGCCAAATGAAAGTCTTAATCGCGCGCAAAATAAACTCATGCTGGCAGTAGATAGCCTAAGCATCACAACTGCTACAGGAATCCAGCTGGTTGATGCGCTGTCTTATGGGCTAAGACAAGGGCAAACTTTGGCTATCGTTGGTGAGTCAGGATCTGGCAAGTCGATTGCCAGTCTGGCGTTACTAGGTCTGCTACCAGAGAATTTGACGATTAGGGGTGAGGTTCAGCTGGCAAGCACAGCAGGCATGTCTCAACTACCGATAGCGAATGACAAATCGCGCAATGCGGCATTACGTGCTATTCGTGGGCAGCGGATCGGTATGGTGTTTCAAGAGCCGATGACAGCGCTGAATCCGTTACATACGGTCGCTAAACAAATTGCTGAGTCGCTGCGTTTAAGCGGCGTACCCAAAAAGCAATGGCGAGACACCAGCATTGCCTTGCTAAATGATGTCAATATCACCGATCCTGCTGACAAGTTGAGTCGCTATCCACATGAGTTATCAGGTGGTCAGCGTCAGCGAGTAATGATTGCGATGGCATTGGCTCAGCAGCCTGATATCTTGATCGCTGATGAACCGACGACTGCGCTTGATGTTACTTTGCAGCATGAAATTTTGGCGCTACTGAATGATCTCAAACACCAGCATAATATGGCGATGATATTAATCAGCCACGATCTCAATCTGGTTAGGCGTTATAGTGATGAGGTCATCGTGATGCGCCAAGGCCAGACGATTGAGCAGGGTCAAACGTCGGCGGTATTTGACCAGCCTAAAGCCAACTATACGCGTACCCTTATCAAGCAAGACTTTGGCCAAGCGTTAGTTATAGCAGACGATAACGTAGATAAACAATCAAGCGTACTAGAAGTGAGTAATCTTAAAGTAAAATTCCCAGTTGAAAAAAGCCTATTTGGGGGCACCAAGCGCTGGTTCGATGCGGTCAAAGATGTCGATATGACACTGCAAAAAGGACAGGCATTGGGTATCGTCGGTGAGTCTGGCTCTGGAAAAACCACCATTGCATTGGCACTTAGTCAATTGCTAAGCAATCAAGCACGTGTGAGTGGACAGATAGTGGTTAACGGACAAGACATCTCGGCATTGTCCAAAAAAGCGCTACGTAACTTCCGCTCACAGATCCAAATGGTGTTTCAAGACCCTTTTGCCAGTATCAACCCGCGTATGACGGTCATGCAAATCGTGGAAGAAGGACTGTTGGTACAAGGCGTGGATAAAAACGCGCGTCAGCAGGCAGTGATGGAGAGTTTGGCTACCGTCCATTTGCCTTTAGCATTCGCGCAGCGTTATCCGCATGAGCTGTCCGGTGGGCAGCGTCAACGCGTGGCACTGGCGCGTGCACTCATTATGAAGCCGAGCTTACTCATATTGGATGAGCCTACCTCTGCGCTCGATAGCACCACGCAGGTGACGGTTGTTAGTTTATTACGTGAAATTCAACAAAAGCTGCAAATAAGTTATGTCTTTATCAGTCATGATCTCAAAGTAGTACGCGCACTATGTCAGCATATTATGGTACTAGAACAAGGGGTATGCGTGGAGTCTGGGCTCACAGAAGATGTCTTTAGCCAGCCACAGCATCCGTATGCCAAGCAGTTATTAAAGGCGAGCAGTACACAATAATAGCGACATACCAAAAAAGGCAGTGGTACAATCATGCTAGACAGTGGTTTGCTTTATTCAAACATCTTTGCTGTACATGTACTTATCTACTCTGCTATTGGCAAACGTCGTTTAGCCTTTATCAACTAGCTAAAACTATTGTTATCGCGGTTAAAATCATCATTGAAAAGGATTTTTGTACCCATGAAAAAACAAAACAGTATTACTAAATTAGTAAAGAACAACAGCTTGCAGCATGCTGGTTATTTGGCAGTGGCTAAGACACGCGCTAAAGTGCTCAAAGCAGTCTCTTACGTGATACCTATCAGAAGACCGATGTTGTTTGTCGGTGAGACTGCCTGTGATGAGCTATGCGACATGCTCATCAACGAAGGCAATACCAATGTCTTTATCGTCACTGATGCAGTACTAAACAAACTCGGTATCCCTGCAAAAGTCACTGATTATCTAGATGCAAAAAACATCAGCTATCATGTCTATGATGGCATTACACCAGACCCTACTTTTAACGTAGTCGAAGAAGGACTGCGCCAATCTATAGCAGCAAATTGCGACTCTATTATCGCCATCGGCGGCGGTTCAGTGATCGATGCTGCCAAAATGATCGCCATGTCCCAAGGCAACAAATGCAAGCCTCAGCAGCTGATTGGTATTCTTAAAGCAAGAAAGCCGTCGGCGCCATTATATTGTGTGCCTACAACAGCCGGTACTGGCTCAGAGGCAACCCTTGGTGCAGTGATATCTGATGATAAAACACACCAAAAAGCATTGTCTATTGATCCAAGAATGGTGCCGCTCGCCGCAGCGATTGACCCTATTATTATGAAAGGCATGCCAGCGCACATAACCGCTGATACGGGTATTGACGTGTTGACCCATGCGTTAGAAGCATGGATGAGTGCCAATGCCAGCGTGGAGACGGACTACTATGCGGCCTCTGCCGTTAAATCGGTCATGTATTACCTACCGCTAGCTTACAAAGACGGTGGCAATCTAAAAGCAAGAGAAGAGATGGGGATTGCCGCTCATTATGGTGGTATCGCCTTTAACAAAGCGGGCTTGGGTTATGTGCATGCCATTGCGCATCAATTAGGTGCCTACTATAGCATTCCTCATGGTCGTGCTAATGCGATCGTGTTGCCTTATGTGCTTGATGTTAATCGTAAAGCAAGCAAGCAGAGACTGGCCGCACTGGCAAAAAGAACAGGTATGGTAGCAGACGGCCAAGCTGGCCATGGCGATAAAGAAATAGCAAATCATCTCATTGAGCAAGTCAGAGCGCTTATTACAAATTTAAATATTGATCCGACTGTTAGCGGTATGCAGACCAGTGACTTTGACGATATTGCAAAAGCAGCAGCAAAAGAAGTCAGCGATACTTATGCTGTACCAACTTACCTCTCAGCAGCTGAAATTAAGGAAATCTTAACAAAAATTAAGCAAGTAAGTGATGAGAGTGCTGATAAAGACACTCAGAAAGCATCATAAATTTTTGCTTGTGCTGACAGACTTATGATAGACAAAAAAAGCCTATGACTCTTTTGAGGATAGGCTTTTTTAACGCGTTTAAAACAATATAAGATCTTGAAATAAAATGGTTTATCTCTATATATTAACCATGCTAAAGCCTGTGTCATAATCAAACCATCGTTTAATTTATCTTGTGCTACGACTTAATTAATAAAAAATAACTTAATAAATTGTAAATATATAACAATACAGGAATGTTTTAGTGATACATAAGCGTTACGATGATTAAATGATATTACGTTTGGGAGATTGTTATGAATTGCACATTATCGTCTAAAGTTATGGGATTGGTTATCGTAGCGAGTAGCGTTCTTTATGCAGGCTGCGCGTCTACTGAAAACAGCACTACTGTAAAAAATGCAGATGCTGCCAATCCTTATGCACCGACAACCCCAGGACTCGCAGTTGCTACAGTAGCTGGCGGGTGTTTTTGGTGTGTCGAAGCGGGTTATGAGAAAATCCCAGGCGTTGTAGAAGTGGTGTCTGGTTATACGGGCGGCAATACCGAAAACCCAACCTATAAAGAAGTGTCGGCAGGTGGCACGGGTCATACGGAAGCGGCGCAAGTGTATTATGATCCTACGAAAATTACTTACAATGGTATCGTACAAGCATTATGGAGAATCGCTGACCCCACTGACGATCAAGGGCAATATGTTGATCGTGGCACACAGTATCGTCCTGCTATTTTTTATAACAATGCGCAAGAAAAGAAAATAGCAGAAGCTGCTAAACAATCATTACAAGAGTCTGGTGTATACGAGAAACCAGTCGTAATTGAGATTGTTCCTGCCGGCAAGTTCTATCCTGCCGAAGAGTATCATCAGGATTATTACAAAAAAAATCCGATACGTTATAAGGCTTACACGTTTAATTCTGGCCGCTATCAATTTATAGAAAGTGTATACGGCAAAGACTATGAGCTTGATTTTAGTCAGTTCAAGCCGACTGTAGATAGTGCACAGCCAGTTACATCCAGTCAAACGTCAAACAGTAAAGTAAGTACAGGGTTCAATCCAGATACCTTTGTGAAGCCGTCACAGGATGAGCTAAAAAAATCGCTCACTGATATCCAGTATAAAGTCACTCAAAAGGATGGTACCGAGCGCGCCTTTAATAATGAGTATTGGGATAATAAAGCGCCTGGATTGTATGTAGACGTCGTATCTGGTGAGCCACTATTTTCTTCTCGTGACAAGTACAAGTCTGGCACGGGTTGGCCGAGCTTCACTCGTCCATTGAACACGAATATGGTGGTAGAAAAAGCAGATCGCGGTATCTTTGGGACACGTACTGAGATTCGTAGTCGTTACGCTGACTCGCACGTGGGTCATGTATTCGATGATGGTCCAGCATCAACAGGTAAGCGCTATTGCATGAACTCAGCAGCACTACGCTTTATTCCACTCGCACAGATGGAAGCTGCTGGTTACGGTCAATGGATAGATGAAGTAAAACCAGTGAGCTAGCCTTGATTTGCTAAAATCTGAAATCTTACTTCGTATAGTTGAACCAAAAAAAAGGACGCATTAGCGTCCTTTTTTGTCTTAATTTCAAGCATTTAGCGTAGATTTATAAGTGTTTAAAACGCTGGTTGGCGCTTAGGGACGGCACCCAAAAATTCATTCCGAGCTTGATTATTATGCTGATACTCACCAAGCATCGCGGTACTACGTGTGGTTGAGTGCTGTTTGCTGACACCGCGCATCATCATACACATGTGTGAGGCATCCATAACGACTGCCACGCCGCGACAGCCAGTAACATCCATGATGGTTTGTGCAATCTGTTCACTCAGGTTTTCTTGTATTTGCAGACGACGGGCAAACATATCGACAATTCGGGCAAACTTTGACAGCCCCAGTACTTGGCCATCAGGCAGATAGCCAATATGAGCGACACCATGGAACGGTAGCATATGATGCTCGCACAGTGAATAAAACTCAATGTTCTGTACCAGTACTAGCTCACGATTGGCTGATGGAAAGACAGCATCATTGACCACTTCTTCAATGCTTTGATGATAGCCTTTGGTTAAGTGAGCAAAAGCCTTTGCCGCACGTACAGGCGTGTCTAATAAACCAGGACGATCTAAGTCTTCGCCAGTCGAACCAATCAGTTGGCGATAGGATTCGGTACTTTCTTTATAATCTGGGGTTATTATTGGGGTGTTACTCATAAGTTTGGCAGCCATCCAAAATGTGGGTGTAGCTTAACGTTGAATCCTATCATGTCAGGATTCTTATAAAATTGTGCAAGCTGGGAAGGGCTGTGATTATACTCGAAATCTGCTGAACTTCATACTGCTGTGGTGAGTAGTTCAGAGTTTAGTCATTATAGGACTGTTAGAGATACAATTAGAACGGTGACAATGATGATATTTCATTAGTATTATTGCGATACTAATGATAGTAACCAAGTACAGTTTACGACTGTTTACTTAAACTAATTCGTGTATAATAAGTCATCTTTTGATTTGCATCATTTCATGACGCGTCACTTTCTAATTACTCTAAATAAACCTATATTCTAAATCATCTCGATTGATTCAAAAGGAAATCTTATGCTATTGCAAGGACAACGATTTGTCGTAACTGGCATCGCAAGTAAACTCTCTATCGCTTGGGCTATCGCAGAAGCGCTACACCGCGAAGGGGCTTCACTGATCCTGACTTATCCGAACGATAAAATCAAAAAGCGTGTCGATATGGCTGCCGAACAGTTCGAAGCAGATCTGGTACTAGAATGTGATGTCGCCTCTGATGAGTCTATTGCTGCTTGTTTTGAGCAAGTGACCGCCCATTGGGGTGATGGTATTGATGGTGTGGTACACGCCATTGGTTTTGCACCGATGGATCAGCTAGATGGTGACTTTGTCAACGCCACCACGCGTGAAGGCAGCCACATCGCGCATGATATCTCTAGCTACAGCTTCGTTGCATTGGCAAAAGCGGCTCGTGAGTTGCTGGCAATGCGTCATGGTTCTATGCTGACGTTGACTTATGAAGGCAGTATCTCAGTATTACCAAACTACAATGTCATGGGTATGGCAAAAGCCAGTCTTGAAGCCAGCGTGCGCTACTTAGCGACTTCTATGGGCGGCGAAGGTATTCGTGTCAATGCGATCTCAGCAGGTCCAATTCGCACGCTAGCGGCTAGTGGCATTAAATCATTCCGCAAAATGCTCGATATCAGCGAAAAAATCGCGCCACTACAACGTAATGTCAATCAGATGGAAGTAGGCAACGCAGCACTATTCCTATTATCGCCGTGGGCATCTGGTATCACGGGTGAGATTATGTTTGTTGATGCAGGTTTTAATACCGTCGCTATCAGTGAGCAGTTGATGATGCTTGATGAGCCAGCGCAATAATCATTTAAGTGTTTTTTGTGTTGATGGTCATTACGAATGATTCACTCAACTATTGAAAAGGCAGCCAATTGGCTGCCTTTTCTCGTTATACTATGAGTCTTTTTGGCAGTAGGCCTTTAGGTGACGAATATGATAACCAAGTTACCGAAGTGGATATTGTGGGGTGGGGCAGTATTGGCATTTAGCGCCGGCTGCGTAAACACAACCGCATTGATGGGATTTGCTAACTTATCGGTCTCGCATGTCACTGGTAATGTTAGCTTATTTGCAGCAGCTATTGCTTACTCAGATTCTCGCAGTATTTTGTATATCGGTGCGCTACTATTGTCTTTTTTGTCAGGGGCAATATTGAGCGGTTTTGTCATTGGACAGACATCCTTAACACTAGGCCGTCGTTACGGGCGTGCGCTATATTTTGAAGCAGCATTGCTAATAGCTGCCTACTGGTTATATCAGCAGCATGACTATCTCGGACAATTGGCAGCAGCGATGGCCTGCGGATTACAAAACGCGATGGTAGCCACTTATAGCGGAGCAGTTATTCGCACGACTCACCTGACAGGGCTGACATCCGATATGGGTGCAGCAATCGGTAACTGGCTTGCGGGTCGCTCCATTAGTAAGCCGACATTGGGCTTTCAGGCCGTTATTTGGTATTGCTTCTGCGGTGGTAGTACAGTGGGGGCTTTTTTGTTTGCCAAAGTTGGCTATGATGCGTTGTTTGTACCCATCGCAATCGTTCTAACAGCAGCATTTATATATAACTACGTCTCCAATCACTTGCCAGAACAAAGAGAACCAAAAAAGCGCTCATCATCATGATAAGCGCTTCTTATTTTTGCTATTAATGCTAGATAACAGGCTTTCTCTGCCGTTCTAACATCTTTTATTTTGCACCTTCTTCTTGATGATCTTCATGCTCATGCATACCTTGCATCATATCTAGCGCAGAGTCGTCAGTACGCTGTTGATCTTCTTTGGCCAGACCATCTTGATTGATGTCTTTTGGCGCCATTTTTGTGGTTGCATCGGTTTTATTTGCATCTGTCATAGTATCATTCCTCTTGTTTTTATTGATGATTATCTATCTAACCTTACGATTATGTGGTATCAGCTTTTACTTGTATAGCGCTAATTAATGAATTTTTGCAAGCTTTGTGTAATTTACCAAGCGGAGTCTTCATAAGAAGCAGAAAGTCACTTCTAAATTATAAAATAAAGTTGGGAATTTATTATTGTTAATAAATCAAGCAGATACCTTAAAAAAAATTAATCAAACCATATTCATATATAAGTTATTCTGATATGATATTTTCGCGCGTAATGTTCACTATATGAATATTATGATGTCTTACAACAAGTATGTGTTGCAGTAACTCTCGACTTCATACTCACTCTGGATGCGATAAGGATAATTTATGTCAGAGAAAAAGCTGGATAGCCATATTCCTGATGATGGTAACGAGTATTTATTTACGGATACATTCCCAAAGGGGACTGGAAAAGGATTGATCGTGGTCGCCATCGCGGCAGTCATTAGTTTTATTATTTACAGTGTATTGCCATTTGAGGTCAGTGTGAATAAAGGGCTAGCAATGCTGTTTTTTATCGGCGTGCTATGGCTCACTGAGGCGATACACGTCACTATCACTGCGATCTTGGTGGTTGTGGTTGGGACATTAATTGGCATTCCTGATTTTAATGCTGAAGTAGGTCTGCAAAGCTTTGCTAGTCCCATTATTTATCTCTTCTTTGGTGGTTTTGCTTTGGCGGCCGCGTTACATGTACAAAAGCTTGATAGAAAGATTGCGCTAAAAATTCTCTCGTTATCAGGTGGTAAGCTAAGTACCGCTGTACTGTTGATTTTTGGTGTGACTGCGTTTTTGTCCATGTGGATCTCAAATACGGCGACAACGGCAATGATGCTACCGTTGGCACTCGGTATTTTGACGCAAGTAGATAGTAAAGAAGATCGCGGTACATTTGTGTTTGTACTACTCGGTATTGCGTATTCAGCAAGTCTCGGTGGTTTGGGTACGATTGTCGGCTCGCCACCAAATGCGATCGCCGCAAAAGCGTTGGATATTGCATTTGTTGATTGGATGAAATTTGGTATTCCAATGATGCTGATACTATTACCAGTACTGCTGGGTGCGATGTATTTGTATCTAAAGCCGAACCTAAACCGCACGATGACCTTGCAACAGGATGAGAACATTCCTTGGACCAAGACACGTGTATTGACAATTGCTGTTTTTATTATAACGGCAGTCAGCTGGATATTGTCTAAGCAAATTGGTGCTGCAGTTGGTATCGAAGATACGGATGCCGTGGTTGCATTGCTTGCAGCAGTGGCGGTCGTGAGTTTGGGTCTGGTGTCTTGGAAACAAGTATCAGACAACACGGATTGGGGTGTATTGATGTTATTTGGTGGCGGTATTGCGCTATCAAATATTCTAAAAGTATCAGGTGCGTCATTAGTACTGGGTGAGACGGTTGCTAATGGCTTACAAACTGCACCACTATTGGTTGTAATGATTGCAATCTCAGCCTTTATTATTTTCTTGACAGAGTTTGCATCAAACACCGCATCAGCTGCGCTCTTAGTACCTGTGTTTGTGGCAATTGCAGAGCATATGGGTATACCGAGTGAAGTCTTGGTACTTATTATTGGTATCGGTGCGTCTTGTGCCTTCATGCTACCCGTTGCCACGCCGCCAAACGCTATTGTGTTTGGTACAGGTTTGATCAAGCAAACAGAGATGGTGCGTACAGGTGTTATCCTCAATATTATCTCTACTGTTATCGTTGGGTGTTGGGCGTATTTCTTCCTACTATAGTCTAACGAACCATTAGCATTACCATAACAAATAGAACCTGATGTCCCAATATTAATGAGGCATCAGGTTTTTATTTTTTATACTCTATTAATTTATAACATCATAACTTATGGGGATAATAGACCGTATGATACCCTCTGCTCGTAAGACTCTCATTACAATCGCTGCTATTTCAGACATTCATAGCAATGTCTTTGCGCTTGACGCTGTGCTTGCCGATATCAAAAAGCGCGGCGTCGACCAAATCGTCAATTTGGGTGATATTTTATATGGGCCGATAGCGCCGAGGGCGACCTATGAATTACTAATGACACATCGAGATGATATTCTCACCATTCGGGGCAATCAAGATAGGCAGATTTATGAAGCGACTGAAGCAGAAATCGGTGATAATCTAACGATGGATTTTATTGTGAAAGATTTACCCAAAGACGCAATTGAATGGATGCGCGCTTTACCGTTCGATTGTCATTTAAGTGAGGACGTTTATCTTTGTCATGGGACGCCAACTGATGACATGGTATATTTGCTTGAAGATATCGCAACAGGCGCACCGACAGTACGTAGCGACTCGAACATCTTGTCATTATTGAATGGTATCGATAGCTCTGTCATTGTCTGTGGACATACGCATATTCCACGTACAGTCACACTATCGTCAGGGCAAATGGTTATTAATAGTGGTAGCGTTGGTTATCCCGCCTACGAAGATGATTTGCCGATTATTCATAAGATGCAAACGTATTCGCCTCATGCCAGCTACGCGCTTATAACCTGTATAGAAACGCCACAAGGTAAACGCTGGCAGACTGAGCATATCAAGGTCGCTTATGATCATGAAGCAGCAGCAGAACTGGCGCTCAAAAATGGACGTAGAGATTGGGCATTTGCTTTAAAGACAGGGCGGGTATTGTAATAAGAGGCGCTCGATATTATGCTCAATAAAAACCAGCTACAATGAAAAATTTATAAGGACTGCGTTACATGTTAACTTTATATATGGCTCAACTTGGTGGCCGTCCCAAAGGTCGCCTGATTGAACAGCATGACATCTTTTTTGGTGTGGCCAATCACGTTAGCGAGCTGGTAGAGGATATCAATCAGCATTGGCCAGAGGTCAAAAATAAATGGCACATTGATTCGTATCGAGCGATTACTAAGGTTGATGGTTACACGATCAAATTGGTTGAAACAATTGATCAAATCACAAAAAGTGCTGACTTAAAGCTGTTCTTTATCAATTTGGGCGGCTATCAGCAGGACAGCTTTGAGGAGTTTCATTATAAATTGCTTATTGTTGCCACCAGTCAGGCACAAGCCATTAAGCAAGCCAAGCAAAACGAGTTTTATAAACAGTTTACTTTTAAAGATGATGCATCGCCGTTCGATGCCGCTTCACATATCGATGATAAGTTTGAAGTAGATATAGACGATATCTATAACGTGAATGATCTGCTCTCAAATGTTCAGCTACTGATTGAGCCTATCGCTGAGATAGGGGAGAGTGATATTGAGATTGTAGAAGATAAAGAGTATGTGGGATACTTAAGTATCAAGAACCTAAAGAAGTTATCATAATATGGCTTTAAATATGTATTACAAAAGCGGTCTAATTCGCAAAATGCGCTGCCAAATCTCTGATGATATGTTGCCCACGCTTTATCAGATTCATGAAAACGCAAAATTTCCACAATTAATGTGGTTAATTGACAATATTTATGAAAACCCGCAGATTCGTCCTGACGTAGCGAAAGAGTTAGCTAATGAGATGTTAGGGTTTGAAAAATTAATACTGTCACTACACCTTCCTTTTCCTAGGCTGGCACTGCAAAAAATGCACACCTTTTTTGTGGGGGCTGCGACTAATCAACAGATTATTTATACTGTTAGTAATTAGTTTTCTCATTTAGACCATTTCTATGCCTTTAATGATATGAAATTTAATATTTATGGTCTAAGTGTGTCTTCGTTTAATACTGCCTATGGGATAGAGGTGTTATCGTCCTCACAGTCATAGAAAAAACTTCAGCTTTGCAACCAAGCATCATAACTACCTTGAATCACCCCGCATTTGTCTCCATAATCTAACCACTTATACATAATAAATAGCCTAAGCAAATATGTCTGATACTTTTGAGAATACCAGTCTAAAAACATCTACTGTAGATGAAACTAACAGTGCAAAGCAACCAGCAGAATTACTGAGTGATTTACCAGTGCTTGCCAAAGACAGCTATTACTTAAGCCGTCTCGAACGAGAGCTGGCGCGCGCTGCTGTGTCCAAAAATAAAAAATCCAATGATGTTTCTGAGCAAAAAAACAATCACGACGAGGTCCTTGCCAAGAAGCGTGCCCAATACGACAAGATAAAAACGCGCTCGCAAGCAGAAGTGCAGGCACGTATTGATAGTATCCCAAGTGACTTACCTGCCAAATTAAATCTTGATTTGCCTGTTAGCCAACGCGCAGAAGATCTGGTACAAGCCATCATTGATAATCAAGTCATTATCGTGGCTGGTGAGACGGGTTCTGGTAAAACTACGCAGTTACCTAAACTCGCAATGCTGGCAGGGCGCGGTATTACTGGACAGATAGGGCACACGCAGCCAAGACGACTGGCAGCGCGCAGCGTCGCAAACCGTATTGCCGAAGAATTGGGAGAGCCATTAGGTAATACCGTCAGTTTTAAGATTCGCTTTAATGAGCAAGGCTCAGCGCAATCTGTAGTCAAGCTGATGACCGATGGTATTTTACTCGCTGAGCTGGGACATGATCGTTTTTTAAGTAAGTACGATACGATTATTATCGATGAAGCGCATGAGCGTAGTTTGAACATTGATTTCATCATGGGTTATCTCAAAAAGATGTTACCCAAGCGTCCAGATTTAAAAGTCATTATTACCTCAGCGACTCTCGATACCAAGCGCTTTAGTGAATATTTCAGTCGTTATGATGCCAAGCTTAAACGGCAAGTCCCTGCACCAATCTTTAATGTTGAAGGGCGTAGCTTTCCGGTAGAAGTCCGTTATCGTCCGCTGACCGATGAGCCAGTAAATAGCTCAGAAGATGACAGCTATGATGATTTCGAAGAAAATCTACCCCGTGCTGTCGTTGCTGCTGTTGAGGAGTGTTTTAGCGACGCGCAAAATAAAGGTCATGCCGATCAGGCTGATATCTTGATATTTGCCGCGACTGAAGCAGAAATCCGTGAGATGCAAGAAGTGCTTGAGCGCCATGGTCCACGTCATACCGAAGTGTTGCCACTGTTTGCACGGCAAACGTATGAAGAGCAGCAGCGTATCTTTCAGCCATCAGGTCGCGGTCGACGTATCGTTATCGCGACCAACGTTGCTGAGACTGCATTGACCGTACCAGGTATTCGCTATGTAATTGACTTGGGATTTGCGCGTATTTCGCGCTACTCGTATCGCTCACGTGTGCAGCGTCTACCGATCGAAGCAATTTCGCAAGCGGCTGCCAACCAGCGTAAAGGTCGTTGTGGCCGTGTCGCTCCGGGTGTGTGTATTCGCCTATATTCTGAAGAGGATTTCAACGGTCGTCCTGAATTTACTGAGCCTGAAATTCTGCGTACCAACTTGGCATCTGTGATATTGCAGATGGCAAATCTACGCTTGGGCAGTGTCGATGACTTTGAATTTATTGAGCCGCCTGATAGCCGATTGGTTACGGATGGTCATAAATTGCTTGATGAGCTGGGGGCAATCACTTCCAAAAAGGACATCGCTGCTCAAGACAAAAATAAACAACCAAAACGTCAAAAAGGACTCGATCACCTGCGCTTGACAGCGACTGGTCAGAAAATGGCACGTATGCCAATCGATCCAAGGCTGGCACGTATGCTGGTGGCTGGTTCTGACTTTGATTGTATTCGTGAAATGCTGATTGTCGTGGCCGCGCTTGCGGTACAAGATCCACGTGAGCGCCCTGCCAATAAACGTACGCAAGCGGATCAAAAGCATGCAGTTTTCCGTCAAGATGACTCAGATTTTTTGTTCTATTTAAGTCTGTGGAAAGCATTGTTTGAAAAAGACGAAGACGGCAATAAACTGTCTGGTAATCAGCGTAAACAGTTTGCGAAAAAGAACTATCTGAGCTTTCCTCGTGTCCGCGAATGGCACCAGACACATCGCCAACTGGTACAAATGGTGACTGAGCTCAAATTGACAGATGTCAATGACTCACAAGCGTCTGATAAAAATGTAGCTAAGAATGACCCAACCGCGATTGAAGATGAAGCATTAAAAGCCGTCAAATATGCCAATCTGCATAGAGCATTATTGACGGGTTTGTTGTCTATCATTGCGCATAAAACCGAAAGTCGCGGTGAGTATTTGGCTGCGCGTCAGCAAAAAGCCAAGATATTCCCAGCCAGTACAGTGTTCAAACAAATCCCGCCTTGGGTCATGGCGTTTGAGATGGTTGAAACCTCGCAAGTATTTATGCGTACCGTTGCCAAAATTGAACCCGAGTGGATCATCTCAGCAGCAGGAAACTTGCTCAAGTATCATTACTTTGAACCGCATTGGTCCAAAAAGACAGGACGGGTTAAAGCTTACGCGCAGATTAGTCTATTTGGCTTAATCATCATCAGCAAGCAACTGACCAATTACGAGCAAGTAAACTTGGTCGAGTCACGAGAGATATTCATTCGTGATGGTCTGGTGACTGGTAACTTTGGTCGTAATGCACCATTTTTACAGCACAATATGGACAAAGTTGCTCATGTTGAGCGCATCGAAGATAAGCTACGTCGCCGCGATTTATTGGTTGATGAAGAAACACTCTATCAGTTCTATGATAAAAAGATTCCTGAGCACGTCGCTAGCCGCAAAACGTTCGAAGACTGGCGGGCAGAGGTAGAAAAAAACGATGCTAAGTATCTGTTTTTTACCGATGAAGATGTACTCACTAGCCAAGCGCCAACGACGGGCGACTTCCCAGAAGTATGGAAGCTGGGTGATCTAAAACTGCCGCTACGTTATATCTTTGATCCAGCAAGCGATGATGATGGTGTGACCATACGCGTACCGCTTGCCGCATTACCACAGCTTGACGCGATTGAGCTGTTGTGGGGTGTGCCCGGTTGGCGCTATGAGCTGGTGCTACAGTTGCTCAAATCATTACCAAAAGATATTCGTCGTCAGATCGTTCCGATACCTGATACCGCAGATCGCCTGTTTGATGAGTTGCAGCAACAAGGTGGGCAAGGACTATTAAAACAACTGTGCCAAGCACTTAATCGCCGCGGCATTATGTCTGTGACGCCGGAGAGCTTTAGCCCTTCTACGATTGACCGTTATTTGCAGCCACAAATTTGTGTGGTTGATGACAAGAATCGCATTATTGAAAAAGGTCGTGATCTACAAACGTTACAGATTCGTCATGCCTCCGAGACTAGCCAAGCCGTGAATGAGCAACAAGGCGCGCATACTGAGTTCCCTGAGCATTTTGCCTTTAGCAAAAACCATCATAGCGCAGGCGTGGTCATGAAGCAGTTTGCGGCGCTCGTGGCTGACGATGCAGGCGAGGCGGTATCCATCCATCAGTACACCGATGTCAATGCAGCACTACAAGCGCATCGTATTGGCGTATTGACCTTAATAAAAGGTAAACTTGGCGCGAAGAAAAAACAGCTGACCAGTCAAGTGGATAAAATATTCAAACTGGCATTTGCACCACTTGGTGATATGGAAAAGCTAAAGACAATTGTCATTGATGCTACATTAGATGCTACGCTTGAAGAGCATTATGTGTTATTTAACCATACCGAGAGCCTGCCTGAGAGCGCTGATGACATCGCAGTTGGATTGAGTGAGGAGTTACCGTTTACGCCTGAGGAATATGCGCAGACGCTAGAAGTTGTGTTAAATAACTTCTTACTGACTGGTCAAAGTGTCATAAAAACGCTGAAAAATGTTTATACGCGATGGCAGCGTATTCGCCAAAGTCTATTAATGTTAGACCGCGAGATATTTGGGGAATCTATCGATGATATCGAAGATCAATTAGAAGACCTGTATTTGGCTGATTTTGTGTATCGGATGGATTATAGCCATTGGCAGCAGTATCCACGTTATCTTGAGGCACTAGAAATTCGCCTTGAGCGTCTTGAGCATAATTTGGATGCCGACCTTGATGGTGTCTACGCGCTTGACTTGCATATGGAGCGGTTAGCAGGGCGTGCGGACAAAGAAGCCATTAGCGAATATCGCTGGATGGTGGAGGAGTATCGTATCCAGCTGTTTGCTCAGCCGATGAAAACTCGTATGGCAGTTTCACCCAAGCGTCTTAGTAAAATGTGGGACAAGGTGGGCTAGAACCAACCAAGAGTTTCCTTGAATGCTAAGGCCAGATTAGCAACTGCTGATCTGGCCTTTTATTTAAGTAGGTTTTAATGACTAATCTTTTCTGTCAGTACACCCATACTATAAAGCATGAAAGCAATCACTGTCAGTGCTACGATAAATGGTGTCAGTATCCAAATCACCACGTTAATCAGAATTGACGGCAGCAATCCATTAAATAGCTCGAGATCTGGGGTAAAAAAATCTGTCATCACATCCACTGCACGCTTGGCAATGGGGAAGAGTAGAGTGCTAAGGGCCAACATATAGATATATTTGCTAAAGCCTGGGTCACTCATGACGACCATAAAATAGAACACTGAAAAAAAAGTGATACCTAGCGCCCAGCATTTGAGAGTGTAGCTTAAACGAATCATGTCATTTCCTCCCCAAGCTTTTCGATAAACATGCGTAGAAAGAACTACGCTATATATCCAAAATTTTGAATATATATTATATGTTATAATACGAATATATAGATGAGTCAACTGTTTTTTATTCGAATAACAAATCTCTTTTAGCTAAAAAATAAGAAAGTATAGAGATATTTTGAGTAGATATTTGCCTTAAAATCTGTTTATAGTCAATCCTCTATAAAATAGTTACAGCGTTAGCCTCACTTGAAGTATCACATATACATCTGCGCTCGGTTGCCCTGTATCTTTTTTAAACTGAATCCACTATATCAGTGAATGTTTCGATACTCAGATGCGCTCTTGTAGCTACAAGAGGATAGCGCTAGAAAGCATTAGAAAATAGCAATCAATTTATAATTTGTGGCGGTAAATAAATGATCAATTCATTGAATCGTTCTGTAAGTACGCTGTAGAGATGGCTTTGCTATAAAGGCGTTACATACCTCACGTTGATAAGTCCCAGAGTTACCATCACAACGATAATAAAATCTTGCCGCTATAGGTATACATGATGAGACAATTATCACATTAGCTCACTGCTCGGACTGACTCCAAACAGCCGCTTGTATTCTCGGCTAAATTGACTGGGGCTTTCATAGCCAACTTGCATGGCTATTTGCGATATGTGTGCTCCTTGCCCTTGTATCTTAATCAATCGTTTTGCTTCCATTAATCTTAAGCTTTTTTGATACTGTAGTGGACTCAATTGGGTGATTTCTTTGAAGTGCTGGTGAAACCCTGAGACACTCATGCCGCATCTATTGGCTAGACTCTCTACCATAATAGGCTCATTTAAATGCGACTTTATCCAGTCAGTGGCTTGGGCAATACGGTGTGTATGGCTACCATCAACGACCAACTGCCTAAGCTTGTTACCTTGCTCCGCTGAGAGTAGTCGATAATATATCTCTTGTTGAATCAGTGACGCCAAAAATTCAATATCGTTTGGATAATCAAGCAAGCCTATCAATCGATCAAACGCTGCCATTATTGCATCATCTAACGGCCACTTTATACCTAAATGACCATTTGCTGGGGGTGTTTTAGAGGGTATTTGCGCCAATATCTCTCTAATCATGGCGAGATTTAATTTCATGGATAAGACGATAACAGGACTCTCTACTGAGGCATGTTTTATATGCATGCTCAGCGGAATATTGACAGGACAAAACATCAAGTGGCTATTACTGAATCTTTGGCAGTCCGCTCCTAAATAAATCTCACGCTCACCTTGCAAGACAATACAAATGCTTGGCTCTTGGATATAGCTAACAGCTTTGCTTGGTTTATCGGCACAGTAAAAAAATAGCCCTGCAACATCAGATTCGAGGGTTTGATTCCTAGGCAGTATATTAAGAAGTCGGTCAATGGTTTCTTGATTCATGAGGATAGCTTGTTTTGTAAGAATGACTGATAGTATAAAAATCTATAGGATTAGGCAAGAGTTATAGAGGTCTGTTCTAACGGATAACTGCCAGCGATTCTATAATAGTCTTATCGCAACAGCGTAAGTACGACCTCTAATAATATAGATAAGGAATTATAAATCATGAAAATATTTTATAAAACTCGCGCGACAGCCACTGGTGGACGTTCTGGTCATACTGGATTAGATGATGGTTCATTAGGGCTTGATTTGGTGTCTTTTCAAGAACAAGATAAAGAAGGTGTGAATCCAGAGCAGCTTTTTGCTATGGGTTATGCCGCTTGTTTTGATAGTGCTTTGAGCATGGTTGCACAGCAAATGAAACTGCCTGTCACCGCTTCTAAAACCTCTGCGCAAGTCGGTATCGGTATGAAAGCAGATGGTAGCTACAACTTGGATATAGAGTTGCATGTCGAAGTATCAGGTATTGACGAAGCGCAAGCGCAACAGTTGATCGAAGCCACACATCAGGTGTGCCCATATTCTAATGCCACTCGTGGCAATGTAGATGCCCGCTTAGAAGTGACCGTTATTTAAAGGCTTTTAGCTTTGCTTTTACTGGTAGCAAGCGAATCATTGACTCAATATGATAGCTTACACAAAACCGCCTCGATTTTTATAAATCAGGGCGGTTTTATGCTATCTAGTAGAATAGAATAGAATAGAATAGAATAGAATAGTAGCGCGAAACTTTATCTTTGATAAACAGCATCAAATAGCTGGTCAATGTCTCGATATTGTCTGCACTATTTTCCTTGTTTGCCTGCGACTTATCTCATTTTTAAAATAGTGACATGCCCTAGGCTGGCACTTTTTTATTTAAGGTAAACACCAAGACTGCGCCTAAAATAACTGCACTGGCAATAATAAATGGTAACGTTAGTTGCTCAGATAAAAATATCGCACCTAGCAACGCAGCAATCACAGGGACACATAGCTGAACAATAGCCGCTTGCGTGTTCTTTAATAATGGCATTGCAGTATACCAAATACTGTAGCCCACCCCTGATGCGATCGCTCCTGACGCACAGGCGAGCAATATCCCTTCGCTGGTAATACTTTCTAAGCTGATGTTCGTTAAGCCTATTTCATCCAGATACATTAGGCCCACCAGCAGTAGTATCGGAACGGCTACCAAACTTCGCACAAAGTTAAACCCTGTTGCTCGTAGCGGTGAGATGCATGATTTACCGCGTATGCTGTATACTCCCCAAGCCGCGCCGCTCATAGCCATCAATGCTGCGGCTAGTGGTGATGGAATGGCGGCTGATGGCAACATCAAATACACGAATCCTGCCACTGCGACGATAAATGCCAACCATTGTAGTGCACTGAGCTGTTCTTTTTTGTAGATACCCCAGCCAATCATCGTGAGCTGAACCGCCGAAAACAAAATCAAAGCACCCGTGCCAGTATCAAGCTCTACATACGCAATCGAAAAACACAGCGCGTAAATGACCAAGCTGACACTACTGAGCCAACTGCCTTTGTCATTTAAGATAGCATCAACAGCAGGCTTGTCAGCGGTGAGTGCTTGACGCTGTAGTCTGTAGGCGTGAATCGTCATGATAACAATTAGGCAGGCAGCCGCACTGAGCAGACGAATGACCGTAAAACTCCAAGCATCTATATAACCTTCTGCTAGCGCCATCCGGCAAAACAGGGAGTTTGCGGCAAATGCGATCAACGCAATAATAGTATAAACAGTGGCTTTCAAAAATAATTCCTACAATGAATAAATGGCACAAAACAGGCAAACATAGGATTTTAGTTTTGGGTATGTATGTATTAGTGTCATGATGGCTTATTTTTAGCGAAAATAATCGCCGTCTCACAAGACAGGATATTTTGTCGTACTTGTGGCAAAAAGTCTTTCTTAAATGAGAATAACGATAGTTGTATTGACGATAAGGTCTGAAAATAGGGATGATGTGCTTCGCATCAAACGAACTATTAGAACAACATTCATTAAACACAATACATCATATAAATAAATTGGAAATGAGAATATGGATTGGGCAAGTATTTTTATTCATGACACAACTTGGTTGTTTGCCGTTGAAATCTTAATACGTGTCACCGTCATGTTTGTATTAATTATCACGTTCTTGCGCTTCACTGGCAAGCGCGGCGTTCGTCAGCTTTCTATCTTTGAGCTGACCATTATCCTATCACTTGGCTCTATCGCGGGTGACCCTATGTTTACTGAGGATTTGCCGATTATTCAAGCCGTATTGATCATGGGTTCAGTTATTGTTCTTTACCGAATCTGTACGTGGGTTATGATGAAATGGCAGCCTTTTGAAGACTTGTTGGAAGGCAAATCACTTTATATCGTAGAAGATAGCATGCTGGTATTGGATAAGATTAAAAAAGGCAAAATGTCTCATGATGAGTTTTTTGCTGAAATGCGTCAACAAGGCGTTGAGCATTTGGGTCAGGTACGTGTTGGTTTGCTTGAGACCGATGGCAACTTTAGTATTTTATTGCATTCCTCTGAAAATACAGTTTACGGCATGCCATTGTTTCCTAAACAATATCAAGCTGTTGAGCAAGTAGAGATAGGGGCTCATTACGCCTGTATGTATTGTGGTTATGTCGAGCAGATATTAGAAGCTGATAAATGCTGCCCGCGCTGTGAGGATAGTTGCAATAATTGGGCTAAAGCATTAAACAATCAGATAGTCAAGTAGCGTAACGACTAGGCTAATATAACGATAATGCTGCTTTATCAACTAAGCTAAGGCAGCATTACTTCAAACTATTATCAGTTTATGTGACTTTCTTCATACAGCGCGTGTCTTATATCACTTATGTAACTTTGTACCAGTCAAGTTTGCGAGTCATTACCATGACGCAGGCAAGTACCATAAAGCAGAATATCGCGCCCAGTAATAGATTGAGATATTCTGTACTTAGAATGCCGAAAAAGGCAGCATATAACCCAGCGAGTGTTGCGGTAAAAATTAAAGCCCGTTTCAAACCGCCAAATACATAGTAGCTATACCAACCAATAAGTCCCACGCATGCGCTAGCGGCTACAGTATATGCTTGCCAAAAGACGATTTGCTCAGCAAGTGGTAGCAATAGGACATAAAAAACGAATAACGCGCAGCCAACGAGCAGATACTGAATAGGGTGAATGCGACTGGATTTAAGCACTTCAAATAAAAAGAAAGTGCCAAACGATACCAAAATTAATAGCAGGGCATACTTCATGGTTCGTTCAGTTTGTAGGTAAACATCATTAGGACTCGCAAAACTAACCCCAAAGCTGTTTAACAGAACATTTTGATTACTACCAGCTACCGCCGCACTGTCTGCCGTCAGCCCCCTTGATGAGTCAAACGAATCAGGGTTATACGACTGGCTATCGGGATCGAGCGTGGGTTCATTGATGATGGTGCAGTGGTGGTTAGGCGTGCTGATACATTGGGAAAGCGATTGATTGTTGGCGACGGTCAGATATTGATTTTGCCAACTGGCATCAAACCCTTTATCGGTAATACTTTTAGTGTTTGGTAGCGCCTTACCGATGAAGTTTGGTGTTTGCCAATCACTATGCATAGACAGCGTAAAGTTCTGCCCAGTAGGCACCGTCGTTAAATTACTAATACCAAATAAGGGCAAATCGATCGTAATCTTGAGCGCTTGATTGTCTTTGGGGTTAGATGGTTGGCGATCTACCTCTGATTTATCTGGATTTTTATCTATTGCGCCCGTGGCAACGAGGGTCTCTTTATTCTGCTGGCTAGTAGGATCTATTAATTGAGCCAATACGTCTTCAGGAATATTGACTTCAACATAGGTTAGGTCCTCTATCATTGGTATCTGAGGATAGCTCGCTCCAATCGATTTTTGATTGATTGTGACGGTAGGCAGGGTAGCGACACCGCGTAAATCAGACACAGGAATGAGCAGTTTTGCCTTATTCCAGTGGGTGATGGTTTGGGTTAATTGCGTTTTGTCTGCATTAGGAGATGTCATTATTGAATCTGCATCATTACTCAGTGCTGTTACGGTACTGTCTACATTTCCTAAAGTGTCTGCAAACGTATAACTTTGATCGAATGTCAGCTGACCATCATAGCTAGTGGCACTATAGATACCGCGCTTATAAGTGTCTGTGCTTACTTTTAGGTTTTGTGCAGCCTGCGTCTGAGTGGCAAATACCGTCTCAATTTTCGAGTATGGTGACTCGCATTTGCTCTTTATATTTGGTGTGTCTGATGCATCTGGCTGACAGGCTGGGGTGACTGTCGTAGGAACGGCGATAAATGGGGTGATGACTTCTTGTGGATTGACATGCTGCTGGGTGATCTCTTGTATTACTGATTTTGCGTAGTATTGCCTCTCATAGATGATATTGCTAATCATACTAAGTCCGATCAAAAAAACAATACAAAGCCCTACAATGATGGTTAACTTAGTCAATAATGTTTTTTGCATGTTGTCGCCTCCTACGTGTCTTTAATTCACAGCTGCCGAGATAGCAGACTGTGGCTTTAAAGAACATCATAGGGAGGGCATAAAGAGAAAATGTGCAGGAACGATGAAAAGAGTGTGAAAGGATAGGTATCAGGATTTTTAAGTCAATGTTTTTGAATCAGTGTTTTTTGAGTATTAATGCTTTTTGGTATCGCCAACGACTTTATCCATAATAGCGAATAACAAGCCAGACAATACAAAGGTCATGTGAATAACAACTTTCCACATGAGTTTATCAGCATCAAGCTCACTCATGCCACTGGAGATATCCATAAAGGATTTCAGAAGATCAATCGCCGAGATAGCGACGATCGCTCCGATGACTTTTAATTTTAAGCCCGAAAAATCCACCTTTCCCATCCAGCTAGGACGATCATCATGAGTGCCAGTGTCGATTTTTGAGACAAAAATCTCGTAGCCACTGAATATAATGATGAGCAATAAGCTGGCAACCAGCGAGATATCAACCAATACCAGTATGTCTACGATCACGCTGGCTTCAGAAGCTATGAGAATATCAGCAAACATATACCATAGCTTTTGGACAAACTTAATAAATAATAAAATAATACCTAACACCAACCCTAGATAAAAAGGCGCCAGTATCCAGCGGCTATTAAATATGGTTTTTTCTAAGTAAAGCTCAAACTTCTTTAGCATGGGTATCTCTTCAGTTTCAAATACAAAAAAGTTTTAAAGATATAAATATAGGTAAGTTTAGCTCTGGTCAGGCGATATGTTGTCTATATTAGCGAGCTGCGTTACTACTTGCCGGACACGTTCTTTTCTATCGCCACTAATACGCTGAAACGGTTTTCGGTGCTTACTTAATTGACTGGCAAAATAGGCACTTATCTCATCACGTTGGTGCGGACTGTCTCGCAGGTCATCAGCCACCCATGGTATATCAACCTCAGTTAATAGTATCAAATCATAATGATGCGCCAATGCTGCTTGCTCAAGAGCGGCAGGGCAGTCGTCATAATACCAATGAGAGTAGACCATTAGCTCAAACAGACTGGTATCACAAAACAAATAGCGGTTTTCATTAGACATTTGGGTGACTTGTTTGGCCAGTTTGTTCTCTAACGCTATCTGACCTTGTGCGATAGGTAGTAGGTCATCCCATGTACAAGTCAGATGCTCATCATCCCACTTCGCTTGCAAGTAAGTGCGCATATATTCTGACACCCACAGACTATCGAAGTGCGCTGCCAAATCACGGCATAGGGTTGTTTTCCCCGTACTTTCTGCGCCCAAAACCGCAACAGTAATGACAGATTCAGGCGTATGCTGCTCGAGGTTGTATACGGTAGCGTCGTTGCCATTCATAATATGCCCAGATTGCGATGAGAGTGAAGACTACATATTGTAGCGCAGTAAAAGTAAAGCCTTTATAAAAGTATAGTGGTACCGATATCGCATCAGCAATAATCCATAGTATCCAATGCTCAATTTTGCGCCTTGCCATAAGCCACATTGCCATCAGGAACAAAGCTGTAGTGAGCATGTCGGTATAGTCCACCCAAGTGAATAGATGCACACCAAGGACGGCACCATCAAAGCTAAAGCCGTTGTTAATCACTGGACGGAAATAATATATCAGCGCCACAAACGACATGGTTGCTATTGCCAAAGCAGACAAGATAGGTATATCGCCTGCATGTAAGTGCTCAATACGGACGTTGTTTGACTCATGAGCCTCTATAGACTGATTCTTTTTGTTTTTTGACCAGTTAATCCAACCATATAAACTCATCACCGTATAGTAAGCATTGATGAACATATCGCCAAACAGCTGCCACTTCCATAGTAAATACACAAATATCGCCGTGCTGACTAAGCCAATTGGAAATACTAAGATGTTGGTTTTGCTGGCAAGCAAGACACTTGCCACACCAAAGACCACGGCAATCAACTCTAGGACGATAAATGTCGTGGAGTAGTCCGCATATTGACCAAATAACCAGTTAAGAAGTTCTGCCATTAGTATTCCTAAAGATGAGCGTGTATCGAGTGCTTAGTTGGTTACACAGAGCAAAATGGCGCTAATTATAACGTAGCTATCAAAGAATGACGTGAGTCTTTGCTTATTTATCGCCAGAAACAGATTATTTGTAACAAAGCATTAGAAAAAATTTAATATTCAGGCATAATAAAGGCACTGATTTTAAGTTTACAGTTATTCACTGAAATTGAATGGCTATTATTTTCCACTTTTATGCTTATTCCAAGCACCACAGTAGTAGACAAGGAAGCGTATCATGACGACTTGTATCACGGGCACAGGCCTGTATATCCCACCTTACAGCATTAGTAACGAAGAGTTAGTAGAATCATTTAACCAGTATGTTGAAAATTATAATGCAAAGCATGCTGATGAGATAGCAGCAGAGACTGTTACAGCACTTCAGCCTTCTTCGGCCGCTTTTATCGAAAAAGTATCTGGTATCAAATCACGTTATGTGATGGAAAAAGACGGTATTTTAGACCCTGAAATCATGGCACCAGTCATTGCCTATCGTAACTTAGGTGAAGAGCTGTCTGTTATGGCAGAAATGGGTGCAGCTGCGTTAAAAGACGCATTGGCTGATGCTGGACTTGAAGCCAACGATCTAGATGGTATCATCCTTGCTTGTTCAAACTTCCAGCGTACGTATCCTGCGGTTGCCATCGAAATTCAGAATGAGATTGGGATGGTAGGCGGCTTTGCTTATGATATGAACGTTGCTTGTAGTGCGGCAACGTTTGGTTTATCGCAAGCGCATGGCTCTATCGTTTCTGGTCTGGCTAAGCGTATCGCTGTGGTTAATGTTGAAATCACTTCAGCGCATCTAAACTGGCGCAACCGTGACAGCCACTTTATCTTTGGTGATGTGGCGACAGCTTCTATTGTTGAAGAATTAGACACACCGAAGGGTTATGAGATTCTAAATGCTAAACTGTTTACTCAGTTTTCGACCAATATCAAAAACGAATATGGCTTTATGGATCGCTCAGAGTATCTAGCCGCGCAAACAGAGATGTATCCAGACATCAAAGCGCCGGTCACTGATAAACTGTTTTTGCAAAATGGTCGCAAAGTATTCCGTGAAGTTTGTCCAAAGGTGTCTGAGGTTATCACTGAGCATCTACAAGAAAATGATATACCGACCTCTGATGTTAAGATGATGTGGCTACACCAAGCCAATGCCAATATGCTAGATTTGATTCTACGCACTGTCATCGGTAAAGAAGCAGATAAAGCGATTGTTCCAAGCGTCATTGCTGAATTTGCTAATACTAGCTCAGCGAGCCCTATGATTGTATTCCATCGCTATAAGGATGAGCTAGCATCAGGTGATTTGGGTGTTATTTGCTCATTTGGTGCCGGTTACTCTATTGGCTCAGTATTGGTTCGTAAAGTCTAACGTCTCAATACGACAACTTTATATAGATAACAATATTATAGATAAAAATAGCTAAGAGTCTTCTTGGCTATTTTTTTGTCTACTAATCTTGATATCAGAACCAAGTATCTTTATTTAAGAATAAGTAGAGATATTTGAGAGTATAGTGACAAGATTGCTCAGAATATCGAGAAGAATGCTTAGAGGTTTTAATTTACCCCAAAAAATTTGCTATAATCACGGGCTTATTCCTCTTATCCAATTAAAAGTCCTTTTATGAAAGAATCCTTACGCCTGCGTTTAGACCAGATGGTAGACCGTTATGAAGAGGTCACCGCCTTGTTATCAGATCCTAGTGTCATCAGTGATAATAATAAATTTCGCGAATTGTCTGTCGAGCACAGCGACTTGATGGACATCACGACCTTATGGCAGAACTATTTGGGCGCAGAAACGGATCAGGCCGATGCTGAGGCGATGCTAGCTGACGCGACAGATCCTGACATGAAAGAGATGATGCTCGATGAGATTGAGACGGCGCGTGATACTATCGTAGAGATGGAAGAAGCGCTTAATGTCATGATGCTACCAAAAGATCCTAACGATAAGGTGCCAGCATTCTTGGAGATTCGTGCTGGGACGGGCGGCGATGAAGCAGCGATTTTCTCTGGTGACTTGTTCCGCATGTATCAAAAATACGCGCAGAGCCAAGGCTGGACACTAGAAGTGCTCTCTGCAAATGAAGGGGAACATGGCGGTTATAAAGAAATCATCACTCGCGTATCGGGTAATAGCGTATATGGACGTCTAAAGTTTGAATCGGGCGCTCACCGTGTACAGCGTGTTCCTGAAACTGAGAGCCAAGGTCGCGTGCATACGTCAGCTTGTACGGTTGCGGTCATGCCAGAAGTTGAAATCGATGATACCGTTGATATCAATCCTGCCGATATTAAAATGGATACTTTTCGCTCAAGCGGCGCGGGTGGTCAGCACGTTAACACCACTGACTCAGCCGTACGTTTGACGCATATTCCGACTGGTACTGTGGTAGAGTGTCAGCAAGAGCGTAGTCAGCACAAAAACCGTGCGCATGCGATGAAGATGCTGGTCTCTAAAATCCAGCAAGCCAAAGTGCAAGCGCAGGTCGATGTAGCGGACTCTATACGCCGTGACTTGGTCGGTAGTGGTGACCGCTCAGAGCGTATCCGTACCTATAATTTTCCACAAGGCCGTATGACCGATCACCGTATCAACTTAACGCTATATAAGCTTGACTCTATCATGGAAGGTGACTTGGATGAGATTCTTGATGCACTGTTACGTGAGCATCAGGCTGACTTGATGGCCAGCATCGGCGGTGACTAATTGCTTTTTAATGGTCAATAAATCCATATCTTACAGGTGAGAAATATAATGAATAATCGCTTAGCTTTATTTTTTATGGGTTTGTTTTCCTTATTATTTATATCTGCCTGTCAGACACCAGCAATGACAGAAGAACAAAATAATGCCAATTCTGCATCCAAAAGCGTAGAGATGCTGGCAAAAGAATGCCTTGCAAAAGGCGGTGAGTACACCAAAGAAGGTCGACTACAAGCCTATCGCTGCGTACAGCAGTTTTCAGATGCAGGAAAATCTTGTAGCGACAGTTCTGAGTGCCAAGGCAAATGTACCAATTCGGATACTGCTATTGAAGCTGGCACGGCAAACGTCACCGGAACCTGTGCCGCCAATGATAACCCTTTTGGTTGCCGTCAAACTATTGAGGGCGGCGTCGCTAAAGGATTTTTGTGCGTAGATTAATCTTATAAATTTTTAAATATAAAAACTAACTTATCAACATTTGAGAGTGTTATGTCAAAAGCCAATAATCAAAATCAAGACCAAACTCCAGTACAAGATACCAATGAGCTAATCGCACAGCTGCAAGCCAAGCTAGACGATATCAGCGCATCAGGCAAACAGCCGTATCCGAATACCTTTAAACGTACGGATTATGCGCAAGATTTGCAAACGGCTTTTGATGGTGTATCAAAACAAGAAATCGAAGAAAAAGCCGCGAATGGTGAAAAAACACAGGTAAATGTGGCAGGTCGTGTCATGCTCAACCGTGGCTCATTTATCGTAATTCAAGACATGACGGGCCGTATCCAGTTATATGTGGCGCGTAAAGAGCTTGATGACGAGACGCGTGCAAGTATCAAATCCCTAGATTTGGGAGACATCGTTGGGGTATCAGGCTATATCGGTCGCTCGGGCAAAGGCGATTTATATGTGCATATCGAAGAGATTACCTTATTAACTAAATCGCTACGTCCGATGCCAAACAAATTCCATGGCCTAGCAGATGTAGAAGCGCGCTATCGCAATCGCCACCTTGATTTAATGACCAATGAAACGACTCGCGATACCTTTATGGTTCGCAGTCAGATCGTCAGCGACATTCGTCAGTTTATGCTGAATGAGCGTTTTATGGAAGTTGAAACGCCAATGATGCATCCGATTCCAGGTGGCGCGGTAGCACGTCCATTTGAGACGCATCATAATGCTTTAGATATGCCACTATACCTACGTATTGCACCTGAACTTTATCTCAAGCGCTTGGTCGTTGGTGGGTTTGAGCGCGTATTTGAGATCAACCGTAGTTTCCGTAATGAAGGGGTCTCAACCCGCCACAACCCTGAATTTACGATGATTGAGTTTTACCAAGCCTATGCTGATTATCATGATTTGATGGATTTGACTGAGCGTATGTTTAACCAGCTGGCAACCGACGTATTGGGCACAACAGAGCTGACCTATCAAGAAGAAGCCATCAGCCTAAAAGCACCATTTGCTCGTTTATCCATGTCTGATGCGATTGCACAATATGCTGAAGGCTTTGATATGAGCCGCATTGATGATCGTGAGTATTTAGCTGATTATGTCGCTAATACACTTAAGCAACAAGTGAAAGAGGTGTTCGGTGTGGGCAAATTAAAAACCATCATCTTTGAAGAAACCGCTGAGCATCAATTGCGTCAGCCAACGTTTATCACTGAGTATCCAGCTGAGACCTCACCACTTGCACGCCGTAGTGATGACAATCCTGAGATCACCGATCGTTTTGAGTTGTTCATTGGTGGTCGCGAGTTGGCGAATGGTTTTAGCGAGCTTAATGACCCAGCGGATCAGGCGGAGCGTTTCCGTGGTCAAGTCGCCGAAAAAGACGCGGGCGATGATGAAGCGATGCACTTTGATGAAGAATATATCGAAGCATTGTCTTATGGTCTGCCGCCAACAGCAGGCGAAGGTATTGGTATTGATCGTCTAGTGATGCTATTTACTGACTCAGCCAGTATCCGTGATGTGATTTTATTCCCGCACATGCGCCGCAAAAATGATTAATGAGTCGTTAAACAAAGTCGCTTATTAAGCGCGGCTGAGTCATAATCAAATCAGCAAGAAGCCAGACGAATGCGCTGGCTTTTTGCTATAATAAATACCGAAAAACCGTATTAAAAATAAGAATATTAACCACTTGGCACAATGGATAGCTATGTCGCAGCAATATCAAGTTTTAGCTCGCAAATACCGGCCCAAAAACTTTCATGAGTTGATTGGGCAGACGCATGTCTCGCAAGCGCTGATTAATGCGATTGATTATAACCGTCTGCATCATGCGTATCTGTTTACTGGTACCCGCGGTGTGGGTAAGACGACGATTGCGCGTATTTTATCTAAATGCTTGAACTGTGATACGGGTATTACTAGCACGCCGTGCGGGGTTTGTGATAATTGTGTGGCGATCGATCAAGGGCGTTTTATTGATCTTATCGAGATTGATGCCGCCTCTCGTACCAAGGTTGAAGACACGCGCGAGTTGTTAGACAACGTTCCTTATGCGCCAAGCCAAGGCCGTTATAAAGTTTATTTGATTGATGAAGTACATATGCTGTCGACCCACAGTTTCAACGCGCTTCTCAAAACGCTAGAAGAGCCACCTGAGCATGTAAAGTTTTTACTAGCGACCACTGATCCACAAAAATTACCGATTACGATTATTTCGCGCTGCTTGCAGTTCGTGCTGCGTCCACTACCGCAAACATTACTTAGCGAGCATTTATCAAATATTTTAACTAAAGAGCAGGTTGGGTATACTCAGCCTGCCATTTGGCAACTTGCAAGTGCAGCCAAAGGCTCTGTGCGTGATGCTTTATCCTTGACAGATCAGGCTATTGCTTTTGGTCAAGGTGCGCTTGATGATGCGACTGTCAATGCAATGCTTGGCCTGATCGATGCTGCTGACTTGGTACGTCTAATTACAGATATTTATAACCATGATAAGTCCGCTGTTGCGGTACATATTGAGCAGATGCGTGCGCAAATGGTCGATGCAACCAGTATGTTTGATGGACTGGCTGAGCTATTACATCAATTGGCATTGACCCAGCTATTGCCAGAAGTTGCCCTCAACGTCAATGAGGCACAAGCAAAAGACATTCATATACTCGCCCAGCATATCAGTCCTGATGTATTGCAGCTGTACTATGAAATCGTTGTACAAGCGCGTGAAGGCGTCAAGCTTGCCAGTACCCCTATGCAAGCGCTTGAGATGTGTATTTTGCGACTATTGGCATTTCGTCCATTGCCAGTCGATGAAGTATTGAGCGTTACTAATAACACTAATTTTTCTTCTATAGAAGTGCCAGTCATAGAGCCAACTTCTTCAATGCCATCTTCAAACGCTATTACGCATGAAGCGTCAGCGCCATTACAGCCTTATGATATTGACTATCAAGCGCAAAGTCATGATGAATTACAAAGCCCTATTTATAATGATGATAGTTTCAGCATAGATGACTCTATCGGACAAAATGATAGCGTAGTATACTCAGCTACTAGTCCTGAGCCAATTGCTGA
>NZ_JASMRR010000004.1:78071-343291 GCF_041431175.1 Psychrobacter sp. Arc29
GCCTGAGCCAATTGCTGAGCCTGAGCCAATTGCTGAGCCTGAGCCAATTGCTGAGCCTGAGCCAATTGCTGAGCCTGAGCCAATTGCTGAGCCTGGTGAAAATGATTCTCAATCAATATCATCATTTGATGAAGACCCACGCACCTTACTGCGTTGTATGCCTCAAGAGCTGACGGGTGAGTGGAATTCAGAAAAATGGGATTACTGGTTACAAACTGCTCGTGAAGACAACGTACTGGCACAGGACGAGCTGGCTTTAGCACGGCAAGGTACAATGATAGGTCAATGCAATGGCAAAGCTACGTTTTTGACCAGTGTTGATAGTAAGCATTTGCAAGTCACTTTTCAGCAGTTAGCTGCTAAGCTACAGCAACAGTTCACAAGTGCAGAAATTGATTTGAAAATTGACAACAGTATTATGCAAAGTGATGATAAAACACCGGAGCGTCGCCAGCAAAAACGTTTGGAGCAAGCAAAAACGGTTGCTGAGACGAAGTTGCTACACACCCCAGTAATGCAATACTTGACTGAACGTGGTGAAGGAAAAATGGGTAAAGTACAATTATATTAAGTTTTAAAAAAAGCTGTTGTTAAAATTATTTAAAAATATAGATAGGTTTTAAACGTAGTTTTATATAAAATATCAAGGCGATATCACACTATCGCCTTGATATTTTTGTTTTTATTGCGGGTCAAATGGGCTTTCTCAAGCAAGAGAAAAATATTAAGTAACGATAATATAAATTAAAATTCGTTATAATGGGATAAGTTATATTAAAAACTGAAATGAAGTTTAGGTGAGAATATGTTGGATAATTTACGCGGTATGGCTGTGTTCGCCAGTGTGGTCGGACATGGTTCTTTTAGTGGCTCAGCTCGTGAGCTTGGTATTACAACGAGTGCAGTCAGTCAGCAAATTCGTTCACTAGAGAATGAGCTTGGCGTTGTGCTATTGCATCGTTCAACTCGTAAGCTAAGCTTGACAGAAGCTGGTGAGAGCTTTTATGAGTCTGCAAAAGATGTGGTCAGCGCGGCTGAGCAAGGTCGAATCAAAGTTAATCAATTGCGTGATGAGCTAGCAGGTAGTCTACGGGTGTCGACGACGCCTGAGCTTGGCGTAAACCATATATTGCCAGCGCTCTCTACGTGGATGGCTGCACATGATGATCTGAGTGTCACTTATCTCGCTGACAATCATTATATCGATATGATTGACGAGCGTATCGACATCGCGATTCGCATGAGTCCATCGATTAATGACGCAAGCTTGAGCAGCCATCCGCTCACAGATGTGCGCCAGTTACTTGTTGCCTCACCTCAGTACTTGCGTCAGCATCCTAAGCTGAAAACGCCTAAAGAATTGGCTGACCATCAGTTAATCTGTATTGAAATCATGAAAGATGCCAATCAGATTGACATGATTCAGACAGAGACAAATAAAAAAACGCGTGTAAAAATGAACTCACGTATCTATACCAACAATGTCTTTATGGCGACAACCTTAGCTAAAGAGGGTCATGGTCTGGTTAGAATGATGGAAATGGACATCAAAAAAGAGCTTGAGAGCGGAGAATTGGTAGAGGTATTGACTGGTTATCAGTTGCCGAGCTTTGTACTATATGCCGTTACTTTAAACCGTGACCAACAACCAGCTAAAATCACTCGTTGCCTAGAAGTACTGAAGAAATATTTTCATGCAAACTAAGTATTATTTAGACTAAATATTGGTTGTTTCAATAATCGGTCAGCAAAAAGCCTATGGATATCGTTATCCATAGGCTTTTTTATTACATGCTACATATTAAAGCAAACTTTAGAATGTTGGCTTTAATAAGTTGATCAAGCGTTCAGCGACTTGTGTGCTTTCATCGCGGCTCATATTGAGTGGCGGTAGCAAACGCACCACATGGCCACCTGTCACATTAATGATGAGTTTTTGCTCATCACGGGCACGATCTACCAATTGGCTACAATCCATGTCTTCTGGCAGTGCAATACCAATCATCATACCGGCACCGCGGCTACTTACACCATGTTGTCCTAGTGCATTGACGAGACTTTCTCGGATAAATAATCCTTCCGTCACCGCATTCTCCATGATGTCGCTATTTGCGAGTACATCGTACACGCTATGTACCACACGACTGGCTAACGGTGTACCACCGTAAGTAGAGCCATGGCTCCCTGCACCAAATAAACCAGTAGCACGGCCTCGTACCATACAAGCACCGACTGGAAAGCCATTACCTAAGCCTTTGGCGGTCGTCAATACATCAGGGCGCGCATTGCTATGCTGATAAGCAAAATATTTACCAGTACGACCATTACCTGTTTGCACCTCATCAAGCATAAATAGCCAGTTATGAGCATCACACTCTGCTTGTAGCTCTTCGAGATAAGTAAAGCCATTGGCCGCAGTATTAAGGCCACCTTCACCTTGGATCGGCTCTACAAAAATGGCGCAGATGTCCTCATGATCTAACGCCGCTTGCTTTACCGCCGCAATGTCGCCAAATGACACACGGATAAAGTCGTCATCTAGCGTATAAAACCCTTCTCGGGCTTTTGGGTTAGCAGTGGCCGATAGTGATAGCAATGTACGGCCGTGGAATGACTGCTCCATCACGATGACTTTTGGGCGTGCAAAGCCTTGTTGCGACGCATACAGGCGTGCAAGTTTTAATGCGGCTTCATTTGCTTCAGCGCCACTATTGGCAAAAAACACACTATCCATCTGGGCTGCCGTACATAGTATCTCTCCTGCACGCTCTTGCCAGTCAATACCGAATAGATTGCTGGTATGAACCAAGGTCGCTGCCTGCTGTTGAATAGCGTCGGTCACTTGTGGATGGCAATGTCCTAGTCCACATACCGCGATACCAGTTAAGGCATCTAAGTATGGCGTATCGTCTTTTGTATAGAGCCAACTGCCTGCACCGCGGGTAAAGCTGATAGGTTGACGATTATAAGTGGGCATTAGGTAAGTAGCAGACATGTAAAACATCCTTGGTATAATAAATTGAGTAAAGGGGTAGGTTATAGCTCGTCAGAGAAAGGTGTGGTTTCTGCGGGTAACGTGTAGTCTTCATTTGCCCAAGCACCTAAGTCAATCAGTTTACAGCGACTACCACAAAACGGCTTATATTTGTTGTCTTGCCAAGCGGTTTGAGTGCCACAACGTGGGCAAGGGTAGGTTTTGGGTGCAGTGTTGGTATTAGAGTTAGTCATAATAAAGGTGGATGTATCCTTGATGTTATTAGTATCATTTGCGCACGATAGTTATTTATTATCATATAAATTGTGATGAATTGAGGAGTACTAGTTATCGTTATATTACTATTCAATTAGATTGGCTATATAATAGCATGGGGCAGAATAATGACAAAAGACAAATGCTTTAAGGATAGTAGATGACAGACAATATCGAGTTCACGCATCAGCAAGCGCGTGCCTTTCAACCACAAAGACTCTCCGCACCGCGCGACTTTATTATTCCAAAAATCATCAGTGATAATAAAGACGAAAAGCCGTTAATCTTGGAGATTGGAGCAGGGAAGGGCAAGCACGCACTTAGCTTTGCCGTGCAAAATCCTGATAAGCATTTGATCGCCATTGAGCGCACACGCAATAAGTTTGATGCTTTCTCAAAGCTGGCTACACTGCAAGACTTACCGAACCTAGATGCGATCCACGCAGACGCGATTGCTTGGACTGTGCATGCGCTAAAACCCAATAGTGTGGCTAAAATATTTATTCTTTATCCAAACCCTGAACAGCATAATCCCAATCAGCAATGGCTAAATATGCCCTTTTTTGAGTTTCTATTATCTCGCTTGCAAGTAGGGGGAGAGATAATACTGGTCACCAATATCGAATCCTATATGGATAACGCAGAGCATCAAGCAGCTAAGCTCTGGTGCCTACCAAATACTCGCTACCGAGTGCCTGTCGACAGCCAGCGTACGCATTTTGAAGTGAAGTATCTAGCGCGGCAAGAGGTATGCTGGGAGTTAAGCATCCGTAAGCCGAAATGGTATAAAACAAGGTTTGATAATTGGCAAGCTTAATAATAGTCGAAAAAATAGCCTAAGCAGGAAATCTGAGTCAAGAAAAGCCGTCACTAAAGGACGGCCAAAATTTCGCATGGTTAAAAACTATAAATAAGGTTTTACCAAAGTGTTAGGGCTAGTATGTGCATCAAGCACTGTTAAAAAGGTATATGCGCCAATAAATTTGCGGCTAATAAACATGAACTCTTTTGGGGGAAGGTTAAATTCAAAAGATTGCATCGCACGAGTAGCTTTAGTGGATAAGCGTGAATGCAGTTTACTATTCGCCCAAATATAGCGATTTTGCTCATCCAAACAATCTGTAGGGATGTCATCGTTTTTCTCAGGATCACTGAACGGCTCGGTAGCCAATAGGAACAATGAGGCAATATCAGAGCGTACTTTATCACTCATACTATCGAAGAAATCATAACCCGTCATGGCTAGAGTCATCGCCTGATGGTTGTGGTGATATCCTGCCCTCAATAGTCCACGGGCAATCGTAAGCAAATTACTGTCAAATTGGCGAATAGCACCAAAATCTAGCAAAACAAGTTTATCAATATCGTCTGTGCTTTCACTAACTCGAACTAAATAGTTACCAAAATTAGGGTCTGTCTGCATTTCACCCCAGACAAAAATCTCTTGCATCATAATTTCGATGGCAGCTTGACCAATCGCACTGAGGCGCTCCTGAGGCAACAGCTGTAGTGCTTCAGACACGACAGTGATACCTGGCTCATATGACATACATAGCAGACGTTTTTTTGAGTAATTACGGTTAATTTTAGGTACGATGTAACGTGGATCATTGCTTAAACGATCGTAAAAACGCTCTGTCGTTGCTGCTTCCGCTTCATAATCGACTTCATGATGGAGGAGGTCACGTATTTCCTCAAACCAAGCATCGAGCGCGCGCGTTTGAGGGACGATGTTACTTACCTTTAGTAATCGCTTAAATAGGGCGAGATCAGAGTTGATGGCATCTGCCACTCCTGGATACTGAATCTTCAATACGACTTGTTCACCAGTTGCTAATACTGTCGCCCGATGGACTTGGGCAAGAGAAGCCGTTCCAATAGGAACAGGGTCAATATCAAGCTCATTCAGTTTTTCACCCAATAGCTGGCGCAATGTTTGCTCAATTGTCGGCCAGGTAAGCGTCGCCGTATCATCATTGAGCGTTTGCAAGGCACGCGTAATCTCTGGTGGCAATATATGTTCACCGTAGATGGCTAGCATTTGACCAATCTTGACAACTGAACCTTTCAATTTACCAAGCTCTGATGCCAGATAACTCGCTTGAGCTTCCATAAATGCTTGGTTACGTGCTGTCCGTGCTTCTTTATTTAAAAACATGCCAGACACACTATTACCCGCCCAACGACGACCAATATTTAAGGAGGTTTTGGCAATCGACATGCGGCGATCAAACCCTGAGGTTTTTAGACTATCGATTGATTGCTTATTGCTAGAAGGTTTAGACGTATCATTTGCCATAAATATAATCATTCATCCAGTTGGTATTGATTTGCGGGTTCGAGACCTACAATACAAGGGAGATGTGATGCACGGGTATAAAATTGTATCATATAAAGTGCATGGGTTTTATGAGCGCACACAGGCTGTTGATAGTTACTTTGTAAGTCAAAATAATTGCGTGATATTTTGCCGATTTAATGTTGAGAGTTGTGCTCATGTCTGGTCTGTCGTTAAGCCGACATCTCATCTTTTATGAGTATTTCATCAAAAATAGACACAAAAATGAATATCAAAAAATAAGACCTAGCATGCATGATGCTAGGTCAAATAATGTATAGCGTATCAGTCATATTTGCTTAATCAGACATATGGAGTGAAATATTCACATTATCTGACAAGCTTTAATTCATTAAGCATTTTCACGAGCAATGGCATGATGTCCGATATCACGACGATACTGCGCACCATCAAAGCTAATCGCAGCAGTGACTGCTAATGCTGCTTGCTGAGCTTCAGAAATATTATTTGCTAAAGCAGTCACGCACAATACACGACCACCATTAGTCACAACTTCGTTCTCATTGTCATTCGAGAATGCCGTACCAGCATGAAAGACTTTAACCGCATTATCGTCCGTAGTATTCAGCTCTGGCAAGCCAGCAATCACATCGCCTTTCGATGATGTTTCAGGATAGCCTTTCGATGCAACTACGATGCCTAGGGCAGGGCGGTTGTCCCATTTGGCTTCGCTAGGCAGTTGACCGTCTAATCCTTGTGCGACCAAGTCTACCATTGATGACTGTAAGCGCATTAAAATAGGCTGCGTCTCTGGATCACCAAAGCGGCAGTTGAATTCGATAACATAAGGGTCGCCTGCTTTATCAATCATAAGACCAGCATATAAAAATCCAGTATAAGGATGTCCTGCCTCTTTCATTGCATCAACCACTGGCTGGATGACTTGCTCTATGACTTTGTCATGAACGTCTTTGGTCACGACTGGCGCAGGTGAATAAGCACCCATACCGCCAGTGTTGGGCCCCGTATCTCCTTCAAAAGCACGTTTGTGATCTTGGCTGGTCGCCATTGGCAAGATATTGTCACCATCAATCATGCAAATGAAACTGGCTTCTTCACCTTGCAAGAACTGCTCGATAACCACACGACTACCAGCATCACCGAATTTGTTGTCTGCTAGCATATCGTCAATCGCTTCATGCGCTTGCTCGATAGTCTCAGCAACGATAACGCCTTTACCAGCAGCAAGCCCGTCAGCTTTGATAACAATAGGCGCGCCTTGCTCATCAACGTAAGCTTTGGCAGCAGCAGCGTCTGTAAATCCTTGATAAGCCGCCGTTGGAATATTGTTTTGTTCCATGAACTCTTTGGCAAAGGTTTTCGAACCTTCTAATTGAGCACAGTAGGATGTTGGACCCCATGCTTTGATACCAGTATCACGGCACGCATCAACGATACCAGTGACCAAAGGTGCTTCTGGCCCGACGATGACCATGTCGATGTCATTGCTTTGGCAAAATTCGATAACAGCGCTGTGCTCGCCGGCATCAGTAGACGTTAGGACGACGTTTTGGCATTTAGGTTCAAGGGCCGTGCCAGCATTACCAGGAGCGATATAGACATTTTTGACATTGTCATCTTTTGCACACTGCCATGCCAGCGCGTGTTCACGACCACCTGAACCAATCACCAAAATATTCATCATACCTCTTGCCCTTAGCATTAAAGTTAATAATGAGCTATTCGTACGCTCGTAGATATATCGGCATATTCTAACAAAAAAACAGTATTAATTACTATGAGTATCCGCTCGCCAGCACTTAATCTTGAATATTATGGCATTAAACATCATTGTCTCATTAGCAAAGGTTATCGACATGTCGCTGATTCATGAAATGATGTTGTACGCTTTAGCTCGCGTCGCAGGTGCGTTAAACTTCACTATATTGATGGTATTAAATCCTGATGGCTACATATTCATAAAAATAAGAGTAAAAAAAGGAGAAAATCTTTAGACGTCATAATAAAAGAATAAGTCGCGTGACTGGATATATTGCCATTGCATCACAAGTTATAAGCCCCATATGCAATGACGGTAATTAATACAAATTGATAAACATAAATAGATAAACCAAACCTATAAAAAGGACGAAGGACAATGCCAAACTCCCTCAGTATCGCAAAAGAGCGCATTAGCCAGATAAGCGATATTGCTACCAGTTATGTACAAAAAGACAAATCGCTATTTGATCATTTTATCCATAGCTACTATGAGCCGCTGCATCAAGAAACTGCAGAGGCGATTAGTAATGCTGACTTGGCGGGCATGGCGCTACATCACTTTACATTGCTCAAAGCCTACGATTGCAGCAAACCACAACTGGCAGTATTGAATCCCTTAGCAGAAGAGCAGCACTTTCATAGCTCACACACGGTCATTCAGATCGTGGCATATGATAGACCATTTTTAGTTGATACAATCTTGATGAGCCTTGAAGCTGAAGGTATTGATGTGCATCGTACTTACAATATCATCGTGAGTGTTAAACGCGATGAAGATGGCCAGATTACTTATGTTGAAGGCGCACATGAAAGTGCCACTTCTCATATGTCGTTGATTCATTGTGAAATTGCTTATCAAGATAATGAAAACTTGGAAGCATTGAAGCAAATGCTCATGTCTAAAATTGACACGCTTGATACCGTCGTTGGTGACTGGAAACAAATGCGTGCGCAGTTAAATGACATTAAGGCTGAGCTGTCTAACAAACCACTGCCAGAAGTGTTCTACTCACAACAAGAAATCCAAGCATTTTTAGATTGGATATTAGACGATCACTTTATCTTCTTAGGTTATCGCGAGTACCGTTTAGAAGGCGGTCACGAAATCGAAGTCACCGAACCTACTAATTTGGATTTATTTGCTATTGGTAATAGCGGTCTTGGTCTATTGCGCGGTTCAGAAGAAGACAAGCTGTCAGAAAGCTTCAATCAACTGCCTAAAGGGCTAAAACAATTATTGACTGAGCCACGCGTGTTGATGCTGTCTAAATCAAGCCGCGTCTCTCCGATACATCGCTCGGTATATATGGATTTTTTGGGCATCCATAAGTTCGATGATAATGGTAAATTGATTGGTGAATATCGTTTTATCGGCTTGCTGACATCCCAAGCATATCAGCTTACCGTACAGCAAATACCGCTATTACGCGAAAAGGCCAACAAGATTATGGCCATGGCAGAATTGCCACGTGATGGTCATGCTCATCATAAATTGATGCATGTGATTAATACATTGCCACGTGACGATCTGTTCCAAGCCAGCGTCGAAGAGCTATACCCAATTGTCTCAGGTATTAGCCAATTACAAGACAAAAAGAGCTTACGCTTATTTAGCCGTATCGACCATTACCAACGTTTTGTGTCGTGCTTAGTTTATATCCCACGTGATAAGTTCAACACTGAGCTACGCATCAAAGTACAAAACGTTCTAAAAGATGCTTACAACGGTATGTCTTCAGGTTTTACCACTGAATTCAACGAATCTGCGCACGCCCGCGTCCATGTCCATGTGCGCACAGTGCCAGGTCAGGTGAATGATGTTAATATCGCAACACTTGAAGCCAAGTTGTCGGCACTTATGCAGTCATGGGATGACAATTATCAAAAAATGCTGCTTGATAATGTGGGTGAGCAACAAGCCAACGCCTTAAACCGTCGCTTTTTAGACTATATTCCTGCTGCGTATCAAGAGCGTTTTGATGCTCGTACTGCAGTCGAAGATACGAAGCGCCTAGCTGGATTGACCGCAGAAAACCCAATGCTTTGGCATTTATACCAGTCGACAGGCGATGCACGTAACCAACTTCACCTAAAGCTATACGGTCGCGAGCAGCCTGTTATCCTATCAAAAGTACTACCAATACTTGAAAACTTTGGTGTATCGGTTATCTCAGCACAAACTTACGAGTTTGATTTGCCAGAGCAGCCTATCTGGATGCAAGAGTACGAATTAACGCTAGAGCATGTCGATACGGTCAATATGCAAGTCGTACGTGGTCAGTTTGAAGACAGCCTCAAGCAAATCTGGGCGGGCCGTGTTGAGAGCGATTCGTTCAATGAATTGGTACTAACGACCAAGCTCGACACTTACGATGTCGTCGTATTGCGTGCATTGTCTCGCTATATGCTACAAGCTCGTGCGCCATTCTCTAGTGCTTATATTCAGCAAACAGTCGTTAAAAACAGTGATATCAGTGTGGCATTGGGCAGCTTGTTTGATGCGCGCATGAATCCTGAATATAGTGATGAGACGCGCCAAGAAAAAACAACGAAAATTCAAGAGCAAATTACTGCTGCGTTAGCAGATGTCGATAGCCTAGACGAAGATCGTATCTTGCGCTGGTACTTGGATTTGATCAATGCAATGGTACGTACCAACTTCTATCAAGTGGATAGCGATGGTCAACGTAAAGATCGTTTGTCGTTTAAGTTCTTGGCAGCAGACATTCCAAACTTGCCTAAACCAAAGCCAATGTTTGAGATATTTGTGTATTCACCGCGCGTCGAAGCCGTACATTTACGTGGTGGCAAAGTCGCTCGTGGTGGTCTTCGCTGGTCAGACCGTATGGAAGATTTCCGTACCGAAGTACTCGGCCTTGTCAAAGCACAGATGGTCAAAAACGCAGTAATCGTTCCTGTTGGCTCTAAAGGTGGCTTTATTGTCAAAACCAAAAGCATGGCTGATGGTCGTGAAGCGTTCCAAGCAGAAGGCATTGCCTGCTATCAAACGTTCTTACGCGGTATGCTTGATGTCACAGACAACATTGTAGATGGCAACATCGTCCCGCCAGCCAACACGGTACGCCATGATGAAGATGATCCGTACTTGGTTGTCGCAGCGGACAAAGGCACAGCGACTTTCTCTGATATCGCCAACGCGCTAGCAGCAGAGTACAACTTCTGGCTGGATGATGCCTTTGCATCAGGTGGCTCAGTAGGGTATGACCATAAAGCAATGGGTATCACAGCGCGCGGTGGTTGGGAGTCGGTCAAACGTCACTTCCGTATGCGCGGTATGGATATCCAAAACCGTGACGACTTTACTGTGGTCGGTATTGGTGACATGAGTGGTGATGTATTTGGTAATGGTATGCTGCTCTCAACGCATACTAAGCTAGTTGCTGCCTTTAACCATTTGCATATCTTTATTGATCCTAATCCAGATACAGCGGCCTCGTACGCTGAGCGCGCACGCTTGTTTGAACTGCCACGCTCATCATGGGCAGATTATGAAGCGTCATTGATCAGTCAAGGTGGTGGTATATTCTCACGCCAAGACAAGACCATCGCTATCAGTCCTGAGATGAAATCGCTCTTTGATATCAGTGCAGACAGTCTTGCACCGAATGATTTGATTAGCGCATTGCTACGTGCACCTGTCGATCTCATCTGGAATGGTGGTATCGGTACTTATGTCAAAAGTGCGAACGAGACGCATGCCGATGTTGGCGATCGTGCAAATGATTCGCTACGTATCGATGGTAATGAGCTACGTGCAGCCGTCGTTGGTGAAGGTGGTAACTTAGGTCTAACCCAGCAAGGTCGTATCGAGTACGCTCAAACGGGCGGACGCATATATACAGATGCCATCGATAACTCAGGCGGTGTGAACTGCTCGGATCATGAAGTCAATATCAAAATCCTACTTGGCAAAGTGGTCGAGCAAGGCGATATGACGCTGAAGCAACGTAATGAATTGCTTGAGAGTATGACTGATACCGTAGCAGAATTGGTACTACGTCAGAACTACTTGCAACCACAAGCCATTGAGCTGAGCCATATTCGCGCCGCAGCCAATCTAAGCGATCATCAGCGCTTCATCCAAATGTTAGAGAGTGAAGGGCGTCTGGATCGTGCGATTGAGTATCTACCATCAGACGAAGAGATTACGAAGCGTCAAAAAGCAGATACCGGTCTGACCAATCCTGAGCTCGCAGTCGTCTTGGCTTATGGCAAAATGTGGGTTTATGACAATCTGTTATCATCTGATTTACCAGATGATCCGTACTTCATTAACGAGCTACGTAAATACTTCCCAGATGAGCTTGCGTCACGCTTCTTTGACGAGATGACTGAGCACCGCTTGCATCGTGAGATCATTAGCACTTACTTGACCAACAGTGTGGTCAACCGCTTAGGTATTGAAGCGCTATTCCGTCTCTTTGAGGAAACCGATCAATCACTAGCGACTATCGTGCGTGGTTATGCGATTAGCCGTGATGTATTCAACGTATCGCGCGCTTGGCAAGCATTGGAAGCATTGGATAATCAGGTCGAAGCAACACTACTGCTGAATCTTGAGCTACGTTTACGTGATGCGCTTGAGCGCGGTGTGGTCTGGTTTATCAATGCCTTTGGTCAAAACTTGCAAGTTGCTGATATGATTAGCCGCTTTAGTGAAAGTGTTGAAAAACTAACTAAGCCAAGTGGCTTTATTGAGCAGCAGTTTGCTCAATATTTGCAAGAAGATACCGAACGTTTGATGCAAAAAGATCTGTCTGACAACGATGCTACTTTATTTGCGATGCTACCGTACCATGTCGATGCGCTTGATGCTGCATTGCTGGCTGAGCAATATGAGCGTCCTGTTGATGAGATTGCAACCCTGTACTTTGAAGCCTATCAAGTGTTGCAATTAGATTGGATGATGGATAATATTGCCAATTTACCGCAGCAAGACTACTGGGATCGCCGTGCACGCCATGCGTTAGTGAACGAGCTGTCACGCAGCTTGCGCCTACTAATGGATGCGGTACTGTCTAAACCAGATGCCAAGCAAGCATTTAGTGAATGGAGAGCAAGACACGTCGATCAGCTGGCAGCAGTCACGACAGAGATGAATAAGTTAGATGAGCTGCATAGCAACGATGAAGAAGGTCAAATTGGTCTGTCAACGTTGTCAGTATTGATGAGTGAGCTGAGTGGTTTAGTCACTAAATAATAAGTTACTCAGTAAGAAATAAATATCTGTATGTTCAAAAAAACCACCGTTCTTAATGTTCGGTGGTTTTTATTGTCTAAACGAAATCGTTTAATCGAAAGTAGAGTAGAAAATAGCAAACTGACTAGCTTAAATTATGATGCTTTTTCACTGACAACTTTGTGACATCCTTGACCACTAATTCGGCTAAAACCGCCCGAGAGCTTTTCGACCTTAATTTGGGTTAAGATACGATCTTTTAGCGCCTGTACATGGGATATCACTCCGATTAATTTGCCTTCTTGCTGCAAATTGGTCAACGTATCAAGCGCAATATCTAAAGATTCTTCATCCAAGGTACCAAAGCCTTCATCTAAAAATAGCGAGTCCACGCGAATATTTTGGCTGGCCATCTGCGACAGTCCCAATGCCAAAGCCAGACTGATAATAAACCCTTCACCGCCTGAGAGATTTTTGGTACTACGAATCTCACCGCCCTGATAATTGTCAATGACATTGAGCTCAAGCGGGCTATTGTCATCACGAGCCAGCAGGTAGCGATCACTCATTTTTTGCAGCTGAGTATTTGCATGATTAACCATGAGATCAAAAGTGAGGCCTTGAGCAAAGGTACGATACTTTTTGCCATCAGACGAGCCAATCAGTTTATGTAGCTGTTGCCACACTTGTAACTTATCCTTTTGGGCAGTGATGGCATTAATCTGTGCCTGTTGCGTGCTTTTCTTATCCTCATTGTCTTTTAGACGCTGACTGATTGCACCAATAGATTCAATGCAGCTATTAAACTTCTCTTGGATTTGTGCTTGCTGCTGGATAAGCGTTTCTTTATCGTCTGTTGTCAACGGGTTGGCTTGCTTATCTTCTAATGCTTTCTCGGTTTCTTTCAATAAGGATTGCGCTTGCTTGAGTGCATAATCAATACGTTCTTGCTGCTGCTTGAGTGTATTGCGCTCATCCATAGGCAAGCGCGCCGCCAAAAATTCTGCTTCCGTATCAAAGCTGGAGGCGGCAAGTGCGTTATTAAATGCGGTATGTTGCGTCTCTAAGGTTTGCGTAGCTGCTTCGATACGATTGGCTAAGTTTTCTTGCTGCTTTATGAGCTGTTGCAAATTATACGTTTCTGTATCCAGTTGTCGTTGGGCAACACTGTGCGCCTCTTGCGCTTGATCTAGCGTGTCTCTAAGCGTACGTTCAGCTGCTTCTAGGTCGGTCGCCTCAAAAACCTCTGCGCGTTCGTCTTGAAACTGGGTTAGTGCAGCTGTCTGTTTATTCTTCACTTGTATTAGACTGTTAAGCGAATCGGTATCTTTTTTGAGCTGTGCTTCTTTATTCTCAATATATACTTTTATGCGTTCAAGGTCGGTCTGTATTGTCTGCTGTTTGTTCTTATCTTCAGCGAAAGCGTCTTTTAGCTGTACGAGGGCGCGGCGCTGCTGACGTAGTTCTTCAAGATAACTATCATACTCTGCATTGCTCAGAATTTTTTGTTGTGTAATGCTAGCCGATAACGGCTGTAAATTATCGGGTGCACTTTGCAAGGTGCTCAGCGCCTCTGTTGGATAGCTACTGGCAGCATAAGGGTTAATGCGCTGCAAAATGGTAGTAATGAGCGTTTGTAGTTCAGCAAAGTTCTCTGTAATCTTATTATCGATACCTGTTATATTATTTTCGGTAATGGTGATTTTGTATCTCTGCTCAATGATATCATTTGCTAGTACTTGCTGGTCTTGTGATGCCGTCTCTAGTGTCTCACGCATACGGGTTATGTCTTCACTGTAGCTTTCGTAGCGTTCTAAAGTATCTGCGATTTCTTTTTTATACTGATTTAACTTGTTTTTACTATCAGCAAGTGTTTGCGCGATGTCGTTATCACTGCCCATCGCAAGTAATGGTTGTAGTAACGTGGTAATAGTACTGTCAGCGTTGTCTTTATCATTCGTGTGCTGACTAATGACATGTAAAAGTTCCATTATGTCGGTATTGTGCTGCTGTATTTGCGCATTGAGTTCGGCTTGCTGATTTTTTTTACTCGCAAGCGTACTTTGTTTACTTGCCTGCTCAATCTGCTGGGCAGTGATGCTTTTATTCAGCTCGGTAATTTGTTCATCTAAAACACTAATATACTGCGCTAATTGGGAGTTTTCGTCATCGGGTAAAAGGTGCGGGTGATTTTGGGCGTAAGGGTGCTCAAGCGCGCCGCACAAAGGACAAGGTTTACCGTCTTGCAGATTGGCAATATAGTTTTCTAGCGCCGTGACCTTTTGTTGTAGTTGTAGCTGATTCGATTTGTCTTGGCGCTTTTCTTGCGTATTTTTGAGGCTTACTTTTTTTGTTGTAATCAACTCTTCATAGCCACTGATTTCACTCTCTAGCTGCTCGATGTGACTGATGATTTTTGTCACTTGTGCGTCAAGGTCACGGCGCTGCTGGTTATGAAAGCGCAGTTGATCGAGCTGCTGGCTAGTGCTGTCTATCTGCGTTTGCTTCGCGCGTATCTTTGTGACTGATTTTACTTGAACTAGCTCGCTTTGCTCTTCTTGTAGGGTAGCTAAATGGTCTTGGATGGTTTTATTTTTTTTGCTGTGATCTTCTTGTCGCTTCTGCCATGTTTCCAAGGCCGTTTTTTGTTCTTCTAATTCACGTGTTTGGCGTATCTTGTCTTGCGAAAGTACTGAATTTTGATGTATTACCGCTTTTAGGCGACTGCACTTTTCATCAAAAATGGCAATATCGCCGTCTAAATAGCTTAAATTATCCGTACCGGTAATTTTTTCGGTCAATTGCGCGTTTTGGTTTTCTTTTTCTATGGCAATGCTTTTTTGCGCAGCAATATTTTCAAGCAGTTGCTCGTTATCTGCTTTAAGTGTGTCATGTCTGACACTTGTATCGTTTAAAGCGCGACGCTGCTGGGCAATCTCGTTGTCGAGGTCACGTGCTTTCTGAATCTTCGGTCGTGCGATTTGCATTGCGTTTTCTGCATCTTGGCGCTGTGTTATTTGCTTCTCTAGCTGTGTGCGAGCGCTTTGTGTAAGTGCTTGCTGCTTAGGTAAGTCATACTCGAGCTGCGCTTTTTCTCGATTTAATTCGCCAACATGCTTGCGAGTAGATGATAACTCACCAAACTGACTATCAATCTCCAACGCCTTATTGGCAGCGGTTAAGCGCTTGGCATTAGGGATAAAATCTTGCTGCGATTGCTGCGCCTGTACCAAGTCGTTTTCATAAGCATTCAGCTTTTCTTTTGCTTCTATGACACTATCTAGCCACTTTATTTTTTCGGCCAAATCTTGAATGGTCTGCTGTTGCTCACTTTGGGTGCTTTGATGTGACTGCAAATCTGCTCTTAATTGACCTTCTTCTTCGGTATCTAAAAGTGCCAAGCCATCTAAACTGTATTGCAGTTTACTCAATATCTCTTCTTCAGTGCGCTTCTTATCATGAACCTGTGTGGAGATAGTTGCGTAAATATCAGTGCCTGTAATTTTCTCTAAAATATCGGCACGTTCATCAGCCTTTGCCTTTAGAAATGCTGAAAAGCTACCCTGAGCCAGCAATATAGAGCGAGTGAACTGCTGAAAATCCATCCGAGTTAGTTCAATGATTTTATTTTTGGTGTGTTTTAAAGTGCTTTCTAGTAGTTCATCTTCTTTCGATGGATCATCAACGTGTATTCTAACAATCTCATGAGTGGCATCTTGCAAATTTCCGTCCGCTTTATTATAAGCGCGGCGCTGTCCCCAACGGCAGCGGTACTGCTCACCATTCAGATCAATCACAACTTCAGCGAAGCATTCCGCTGTTTGCCGCGTCATTACCTCATTGCTGCTTTTGCTGATACTGTTGATCCTTGGTGTTTCACCATATAATGCCAAACATATGGCATCCAATATGGTGGTCTTGCCAGCGCCAGTCTGTCCTGTGATCGCAAAGATACCTTCATTGGTAAAGGCGGTGTCAGCAAAATCAATATGCCATTCACCTTTGAGAGAATTGAGGTTTTTGAGTCTGAGTTCGATTAGGCGCATGAATATATCTTATTATTAGTGATAGCAACAACTGCGAAAATTTAGAAAGATAGAAAATAGAAGTGCGATAATGATTTACCACTTATATTATTCTGCCTGTTTGTCCTCATGATGTAAGTGATAAAGTATCTGACCATAGGCATCACGCAACGAGTCTTTTTGAGAATCAGCCACATCATTTATCGTCAAGCAGCGCTCAAACACTTCCATCTCATTTAAGTCCTGCAAGTTCTCAGAGGTTTGCTGCTGATTGAGGACTTTGTTATAAGTACGAGTGTTTTTTATCTTAAGCACTTCATATGGCACCCCTTCCACCATTGCTTGCACTTGCTCACGCAAATCACTGACAATCTCATCCCCTGTATAGACAACCTCTAGCCAAATAGAGTCCGATTGCGTAAGCGCTCTAATGGTTTGCTCAATCGTAATTAGGTCACCAGATATTTGCGCCAGTTGTTGAAACTTTGGAATGGGCAGGGACATTACTTGCATTTGATTAGCGTCATCGCGATGCAGTATTTTATTGCTAGTCACGGCGTCAGTAGAAGTTTCTCGAATGCTTTTATATTGCTCAGGCTGAATAGGAGTATTTTCTATGACAGTGGATTTTTTAACTTCCTCATCTTCTAATGGCTCATCAAAGCCGAACAAGTCGTCCATGAAAGGCAGTGCCTGACTCACCACTGTTTTAGCAGTTTTTTCTGCTAATTTATCTACTGATTTTTTAACTTGGGCGACTTCAATAGTAGCGGCTATATTGATGGCATGAGGAATAATACTATCAGGTACGACATTCAGCTCTGAGATGTCATTATTAAAATGTTCTGCGGCACCAAACTGTACCAGCAATACTTGCTTTTGCTGTTTGGCCTCTCCAAAACCCATAGCGATGGGTGAGCCTGAGTAGCGAATACTCTCACGACCGCCAACACGCTGCGGCACGTGCAAATGCCCAAGGGCAACATAATCAAAACTCTCATCGAACATATCAGCGGAGATTTTTCCAAGTGAGCCGACATAGAGATCGCGCACGCCATCATCGTCGGTTGTTTTGCCGCCTGCTGCGAATAGATGACCTGTGGCAATGATAGGGATATGCCGTTGATGTACCTCGATTAATTTGGCCTGCTGTTCTCTCGCAATGCTTGCTACCTCATCATAGTGAGCGCGAATACCTTTGATAACATTGGCGTCTTTGCTATCCTCAGACTCGCCAGCGCTACTGCTACGCACATCACGGTCGCGCAGGTAGGGTACAGCGGCGATGATGCAATGAGGATTATTATCATCATCACCTAAGACCAATACTTCATCTTCTAAATCATCACAAGCAGTCCCAATCACATGGACGTTCAGAAATTTGAGCACATTGCTTGGCGCATCCAAAAAGGTGGGTGAGTCATGATTGCCTGCGACAATGACCACATGCTGACAGCAGGAACGTGAGACCTTACCCAAAAACTCATAATATAGCGCTTGGGCTTTATTGCTTGGGGTCATAGTATCAAAGACGTCACCTGCGACAATCAATATATCCACTTGCTGTGCGCTAATGGCGTCTTCTAACCACTGCAAAAACGCCTCAAACTCTTCATAACGAAGACGACCATAAAGCCTGCGCCCCAAGTGCCAATCGGACGTGTGCAATATTTTTAAAGGTTTAGTAGAGCGGTATTTAGGAGCAACAGATAGGGGCATAGTTTGGCTTATTATTAAACGTCAGAACATTAATTAGGTGGCTTTCATTCTAGCAAGAATCGTTGAAATTTTCTCTGTTGCCAAAAGAAAACCCTGCCAATCATCTATTGGCAGGGTCGCTTTGCGGTACAAGGAATAATAAAACACAGAGGATTAATCGACGATGAGCTGCTCTAGATCGTCCCCTGAATTTGTCGCAAGATTTGCAATCATCGATAGTGCGTGCGCTTGCTGGTCTATGGGTTGTTTTACTGCTTCACCTCTCGAGCCTTCACGTAACCAATTTTTAGCTATATCATCACTGTTTTGACTGTGCTGCTGATTTTGTAAATTATACCAAGCCAAGTCATTATGTAGACTGACCACATCTCCCATAATAAGTAGGGCAGGCGTCGGCAACTCGGCGTCCTCTTGTTTGGCAACAATCGTTGCAAGCGTACCTGTCAGTACTTGCTGATTGGGCATACTGGCATTAGAGACAATGGCAATTGGCGTATCAGCGCTACGACCAGCGTCAACCAAGCCTTCAGTCAAGCGCGCTAGCGAATGCAGACCCATATAAAATACCACCGTCTCATCGGTGTTCAAGAAATTTTTGAAGTTACTGTTAGGTGCGCCTGCTTTCAAAAATCCTGTCACAAAACGTACGGACTGTGAGTGGTCACGATGAGTAAGTGGAATCCCCGCATAGCTGGCAGCGGCATTGGCAGCGGTGATGCCCGGCACGACCTGATACGGCACATTATTTGCTCGTAAGCTTTCGATCTCCTCGCCACCGCGACCAAAGATAAATGGATCGCCACCTTTTAAGCGAACGACACGCCGACCTTCTTTGGCGCTATTGACCAATAATTCATTGATGCCAAGCTGCGCGACCGTATGGTTGCTGCGTTTTTTACCGACAAACACTTTGTCTGCATCACGGCGGCAAAGATCCAGCACTTGTGGCGATACCAAGGCATCATAGTAGACAATATCTGCTTGCTGCATTAAACGCAGCGCTTTGAAGGTCAAAAGCTCTGGATCACCAGGGCCTGCGCCAACGATATAGACTTCGCCTACGGGGGGTAATTTTGTTTCTGACTCGTCTGACAGAGTAGGCGTTGTATTTTCCGCAGCATCAGGATGGGCTGTCTTATGAATAGCAGCGGCAGTGTTATCTAAATCCGCTTGTAGCTTGGCAGCTGCTTCTGTTTCATTACCGGCAAACATCAGCTGGCTGACTTGACCTTCAAACGCACGCTCCCAAAACTGCCGCCGTCCAGTCAGCGTTGGTATTTTGGCTTTTACCTCAGTACGGAAATCCCCTGCCAACTTGGCTAGTTTACCATAGCCTTGCGGGATCAAGGTCTCAAGGCGTGCCCGTAATAGCCGTGCCAACACTGGGGCTTTACCATTTGATGAAATGCCGATGACAATGGGATTACGATCGATAATCGCTGGAAAGATAAAATCACACAATGGCGGCGTATCGACCACATTGACTGGGATGTTTAACTCAGTCGCATCTGCGTGAATCTCATTGTTAAGCGTTTCATCGTCAGTCGCGGCAATGATCACACGTGCACCTGACATATAGCGCTTATTATAATTCTCGTAGATAAACTGGTGTTTATCATCCGTTAGCAAGGCTTGTATCTCATGGCTGATGTCAGGCGCAAGAATCGTAATGCACGCGCCAGCACGGCTGAGCAAGTCAGCTTTACGCAGTGCCACTTCGCCGCCGCCCACGATGAGCACTTTACGGCCTTCTAATTTAAAAAATAGCGGGAAGGTGTTCATAGTGTCACCATATATTGAGTTATTTATTATAAAGGGTAGAAAAGGTATGAGAGATGCCGCCATTATGAGGTATCACAGACACACTCTCACCTAATGAATTGGCATTAACATATTCGTTTTTGAAATATTAATTGATATTTTCCTTGCCAATAGGAATAGATTAAATGACTTTCTTAAATCAATAAATTATCTAACACACGCTAACATATCCCAAAATTAGGCTGTGCTAGCATGTCTTAAGATAATTAATCGTGTATCAATAATTCACAATATTTAAAAAGAGTAAGCATACTATGAAATTACAAGACAGAGTGGCGATTATATTTGGTGGCACTTCAGGGTTGGGCGAGGCGACGGCTAAGGCATTTGCTAATGAAGGCGCTAAAGTCGTCGTCACAGGACGAGATGAGGAAGATGGCAATCGAATCGTTAAAGATATTACAGATAACAATCAAGATGCCATCTTTGTAAAAGCTGATGTAACTAAAAAGAGTGATATTCAAGCAGTGGTTGATAGCGCGTTAACGACTTATGATAAAATCGATATTTTGTACAACGGTGCTGGTATCCATGATGCTTATGACAATGCTGTTGAGCTAGAAGAAGATTTTTACGATAAATTGATGGCGATTAATGTCAAAGCGCCTTATCTGGCTTCAAAAATGGTGATTCCGCATTTTATCAAGCAAGGTGGCGGCACTGTTATTAATGTCGGCTCGCAAGCGACACAAATGGCAGGACCGGGCGGCTCAGCATATGTAACCTCCAAACATGCCATTTTGGGTTTCTCAAAACAACTGGCTTTTGATTTTGGTAGTCAAGGCATCAAAGTGAATACATTGTCGCCAGGTTTTATAGAAACACCAATGACTGAAGGTATTGACGATGAACGCCTGACGCGTATTCCGGCCGAGCGTGCTGGTAAGCCTGAAGAGATTGCTGCACTTGCTGTGTTCTTGGCATCTGATGACTCTAATTATATGCAAGGCGCTAACGTTTTGATGGATGGCGGTTGGGTGCTAGGTCGCAAATAGCTTTAGTAGTTGCCAACATGGTCGTCAACAGTAAAAAAGCCCTCTCTTAAATTAAAGAAAGGGCTTTTTTCATTCAGAAAACACTAAGATTACAGCTGAGTATGCAGACCACACTCACGGCTTTCTTCTACTTTAGTTGGATCAAAGTAGTCATGCTCGTTTGGCAAGTTGTGCTCATCTAAGTACACGTCTAGATCCGCATCTGTTTTTTCAAACAATGGCGCCACTTTCAATACACCGTCTTTTGATAAGCTCAGTACATCAAGACCTTGGCGGAATTCTGTTTGGTCTTTACGAATGGCATTGAACCATACATCAGGCTTTAGCTCGTCTAGTGCACGGCGGAATGGCTCAAGTTTCACTTGTTCAGTGAACTCGTCATGCTGAGGGTTATCGATACCAGGGATACCATTCATGGTTGCATCACGGTGTGCAGCCGTTTGTTTTGGGATATAAGTCACAACATTTAGATCAAGATCACGAATCAATTTGTTAGCAAACTGATAGGTCGCATCGGTGTTGTAACCTGAGTCTACCCACAATACAGTGATGTCAGGGCGCTGCTTGGCAACCAAATGCAAGATCGCTGATTCATAAGGACGGAAGTTGGTGGTGATGATTGGGTTTTTTGCTTGCGTCAGTGCCCACTCAACGATTTGCTCAGGTGATTTACCTTGCAAATCTTGGTTCGCTTGGTCGATATCTAGGTTTGGGTGTAATTGGCTCATAATACATTCCTTAATAATTGTTAATATAAAAATAGCGATTTGATAGTGAACAATAAAATTAGTTTTTTGAGAACATCGGTAATGCTGAAGCGTCTCGACCATCATAGCTGCTGGCTAGGGCAGTGAAGGCTTGGCTGATATTAGAGTTGACATCATGCTCATTGAGTACAAAGCTAGTAGCACCAGCGCGCAGCAAATAAGCGATTTGGTCACGACCAAACGCGCCTGCCATGCGAATATCACCTTCATAACCAAGCTGACGCAGGGTCTGTGCAAAACTAAAACCGCGACCGTCCACAAAACTTGGGACATGAATGACGATCAGATCTTGCGTCAATAAAAAGTCTTTTACATCGGGCAGGTCATCAGCATCAGTGTTGGACGTGATCCACACACCCAATCGGCTGCTGTGCTGCTTGAGGATATCCAATACTTGCTCTAGCAAACCGTTTGCCAGTTTGCCATCAGCATTTAACAAATCTGCTAATGGGATAAGCACATCGACTTTTTCTTGTTTGTGTAACAGCTCAAGTAAGGTCAGGTTTGATAATGCGATACCGTCAGGCAGCTGCGCTGTCGCTAGCGCTTGCCAAGTATCTTCGCCACTGATGTCTGCGCCATGGCTATCGAGCACATGATGATTAGCCATAGACCTTCTCCTTAAAGGGGGCGATACCAACGCGGTCAATCACGTCACCAAAACCCTCAACATCTTGTTCGTTAGTACCGCGTATATCGAGATACACATCTAAAATGGTTTGCAAGGTGCTGGCCACATCATCCGCTGGCACCGCTTTTCCTAAGATTTTTCCCAATTTGGCGTCATTACTAGAGTTACCGCCAAGGCTAATCTGATACCAATGCTCGCCTTTTTTGTCCACACCCAAGATACCGATATCACCTGTGTGATGATGGGCGCAGGCGTTCATACAGCCTGACATATTTAGGCGAATATCACCAAGATCATACAAGTAATCTAAATCATCAAACTGCTTTTCGATTTGCTCAGCGATATTGTGCGTAGTCGCATTGGCCAGTGAGCAATAATCCCAACCTGGGCAGACAATCATGTCGGTTAAGGTGTTGATATTGGCGCGTGCTAAATGCAAGTCTGACAACTGCTGCCACAATTCATAAAGCTCATTGGTTTGCACATCAGCGAATACCAGATTTTGCTGATACGTACCGCGCAACTCACCAAAGCTATAACGATCAGACAAATCGGCAAGCGCATCCATTTGCGCATCACTCAAGTCACCTGATGGCACATAACGACCTTCTACCAGTCCGGCTTTTAAAGAGATCACTACCGCACGGTAACCATCTACCTTATGTGCGACGGTATTCTGGTTATACCAATTGGCAAAGTCTTTATCAGCGTTTAGTTGTTGTTGTAACTCAGACTGTACTGCGAGCGCATCAAATGACTGATAATCAGGCATGCTGAAATAGCTGGCAGCGGTGTCAAAATTATCTTCAGTCAAGGTAAGCGGGCCATCTTTAGTATGTGCTTCCCACTCAGCCTCCACCAATTTGGCAAACTGATTGCCGCCTAAGCTATCGACCAAAATCTTAATACGGGCTTTGTACTTGTTATCACGGCGACCATGCAAGTTATAAACGCGCAAAATGGCATCGAGATAGCTGAGTAAATGCTCACGCGGTAAGAATTTGCGAATGGTTTTGCCAATAACGGGGGTGCGTCCTAAGCCACCACCAACGATAACTTCAAAGCCAAGCTCGCCTGCGTCATTGGTAATGACGTGCAGACCCACATCATGTACTTGCGTCGCAGCGCGATCCGCTTCGGTACCGATTACCGCAATTTTAAATTTACGCGGTAAAAAAGCAAACTCAGGGTGGAAGGTTGACCACTGACGAATGATTTCGCAATAAGGACGTGGATCAGCGATTTCTTCTTTATGGATACCAGCGTAAGGGTCCGTTGTGGTATTACGGATACAGTTGCCTGAGGTTTGGATGGCATGCATCTGTACCGTTGCCAATTCTGCCAAAATGTCTGGCACTTCTTCTAGTTTTGGCCAGTTCAGCTGAATATTGGTACGGGTAGTCATGTGCCCATAACCTTTATCGTACTTGCGGGTAATCTCTGCCAATTTGCGCAACTGATAGCTGGCAAGTAGTCCGTAAGGGATGGCGATACGGAGCATCGGCGCATAACGCTGAATATACAGACCGTTTTGCAATCGCAGTGGCAAATACTGCTCTTCTGGCAGCTCACCCGCTAGAAATCGCTCGGTTTGGTCGCGAAATTGGGCAACTCGTTCCTCTACCAACGTCTGGTCAGCGTAATTATATTGATACATGACGTAATCTCAGTTTTGTTTTTAGTCTTAAAAGCAGCGATGGAAGCAATCTAATATCTGTGCTCGTAGGTGATAGACTTTACCACAAATCGCAATTTAAACAATTCAGGGTCACATCATATAAGCTTCTATCTATAAACATAAATTCCTTTCAGACATATCCATATCCAAACACAGCATAAATTTTCATAACGAAAGTTAGGTAGCCTATGCTTATCAAATTTAACGCCTGATCGTTCTCGCTTTATTCTCATTATCAGCTATTCGTGGCTGGCTTATCAGCTGCTTACTTTGTTGATTGTTTTTATCGACCATTCTTTCTAATAAGAGGTTTTAATAACGATATGTCCCAGACCCAAAGCCAAACCCAATCAAAGCTGGTTCCGCCACATGGCAGTGCCGAGCTAAAGCCACTGTTATTAGAGGGCGAAGCACGCGAGCAAGCACTAGAGCTTGCCAGCACCTTGCCAACCATTACCTTAAGCTCACGCGAGCGTGGTGATCTGATCATGTTCGGTATTGGCGGCTTTACGCCATTGAACGGTTTTATGAATCAAGCCAACTGGCAAGGTGTGGTTGATAACATGCGCTTGCAAGGTGGGGATAACGAAGGTTTGTTTTGGCCAATTCCGATCACCTTGTCTGCGCCAAAGGCGACAGCGGATAGTCTGAGTCAAGGCGACAAAGTAGCCCTAGTTGCACAAGATAGCGAAGTCATGGGTATCTTGACGGTAGAAGAGACCTATACCATCGATAAAGAACATGAGTGTCAGCAAGTATTTACCACGACAGACCCAGAGCATCCAGGCGTTCAGCAAGTATTGGATCAAGATGATGTCAATATTGCAGGCAGTGTAGAAGTGCTGAGCGAGGGCGAGTTCCCAACGCGTTATCCTGGTATCTATAAAACGCCCGCGCAAACGCGTCAAATCTTTGAAGAGAAAAACTGGAAGACCGTGGCGGCGTTCCAAACGCGTAATCCGATGCACCGCTCACATGAGTATTTGGCCAAAATCGCCATTGAGATCTGCGATGGCGTTATGATTCATTCATTGCTAGGCGCACTAAAACCAGGTGACATTCCAGCAGAAGTACGTCAAGAAGCCATCAAAACCTTGATTGATAATTACTTCAAACAAGACACGGTCATTCAAGCAGGCTATCCACTAGATATGCGCTATGCTGGTCCACGTGAAGCATTATTGCATGCGTTATTCCGCCAAAACTATGGCTGTAGCCATCTGATCGTTGGTCGCGATCATGCTGGTGTAGGCGATTATTATGGTGCATTTGATGCCCAAACTATTTTTGAACAGGTTGGCAAAGACGATCTCATCACCCAGCCGCTAAAAATTGGTTGGACGTTCTGGTGTAATGCTTGTAACGCCATGGCATCTGACAAGACTTGCCCGCATGACGCGTCTGAACACGTTAAAGTATCAGGTACCAAGCTGCGTAAAGCGCTATCAGAAGACATGGAAGTACCAGAGAACTTTAGCCGTCCAGAAGTGCTTGAGATACTACGTAACTACTACGGCAGCATCGCTCGTGAAGAACGTGCTGAGATCAAACTCACTGGCGCATCTGCGGTATAAACTCGAGCGTGTCAGCATAAAAAAGTGCCAGCATAAAAAATCAGTGCTGCATCAAACCTAAAAAAGGTGTCGGACAATGAGTCTGGCACCTTTTTTTTATCATTTTTAGCATCTCTCACCTCAGTTAGCGTGAGCTATCAAATCGCTAAATCTTCTGTCAGTTTTTGATATTCTCCCGCAAGTGAGGCACCGCCTGAGCAAAAATAATTCAGCGCATACGTATCTGGGCTATCAATCGTCAGCATATTGTCTTTAAATTGAAAAAAGACGGTGCTGTCATTTGTCTGCGCCTGAAAAATCGTACCGTGTGCCGCGTCTTGCCCCATTAATGTCGCCTTACCATCAAACTGACAAGTCTGTTTTTTGATATCGCTGCGTGAGCGAATTTTTATATCGATTTGTTGGTCACTTTCTGCACGTACCATGACGCCAATCCAGTCATAGCCTTGTGCGCGTTTGTCATAATCTGCAGAAGCATAATCACCAGAAATATAGTCTTTCATAACATCCACTGGAATTGAATGAACCGCTACAGCACTGTGCGAAGAATTCTTCACCGCGGGCATCACGTTATGACAACCCGTTACGGCAGCTAGGGCAGAGGCCATCAATGTTAATGCTGCAACAGAATGAAAGCGATGGGACGAAAGAGTCATAAAAAGGCCTTTGGTCAAATAAGACGGTAAAATGGATATAGCATTGGCGCTTGGGGCACACTATATAAAATGATGGTGCAGCCTAGCTGAATTATAGTCTATTTAATAAGCCTGCCTGCAATGATTTACCTCTCGTTCTTCATAATTTCCTAAGAGCACATCCTAAGTGCTTATGCCAACATCAGGACTTGATAAGCGGATTCGTCACTAAGCGTTTGCTATTTATGCTGCTAGCATAGCTTTCATCATCCGAAAACCGAAATCAACAGAGTAAAAACCAAAAGAACCAAGCTCAAATGATCATAAGCCTTGTGATGATGGTCAAAATTTTGACAACACGCTTCTACCAACTTTATCGAGAGCATCATGCAAAAAAAACTCCAAAAATTCCGCATTGCTAGCATCCAGCCAACCAATAATAAACATATAAGAGCGCGGGCACTTACCACTAGCGGCATGCTCGCAGCAGCGATCATAATGACAGGCTGTAGTCCAACCGAAGGGGCGCAAAACGATGGAGGGAACAACGCTAATGGTGAGATGCAGGATGTCAATCTACTCAACGTTTCCTACGATGTATCTCGTGACTTTTATAAAGACTATAACGCGTTATTTAGTGCTGACTATCAAAAAGCCCATCCAAACAGCAAAGTAAATATCAATCAATCGCATGGCGGTTCAAGCAAGCAGGCATTATCTGTTGCCAATGGACTACAAGCAGATGTGGTCACCTTTAACCAAGAGAGCGATATGAACCTGTTGGTGGAGAAAGGTCTGGTGTCTGCCAACTGGCAGCAAGCACTACCAAATAATGCCGTGCCATACACCAGCACTATGGTACTACTGGTTCGTACTGGCAATCCAAAAAACATCAAAGACTGGTCGGATTTAGCCCGTAACGATATCGATGTGGTCACGCCCAATCCCAAGACCAGTGGTACAGCACGTTATGCTTTCTTAGGCGCCTACGGCTATGGCTTGCATCAATTTAAAGAAAACAGCAGTGACAACCCGGTTCAAACCAATGACTTTATCAAAAAGCTGTTGGCAAACGTGGTCACTTATGACAATGGCGCACGTGCTGCGACGACCAGTTTTACCCAGCGCGGCCTAGGCGATGTACTTATCACCACCGAAAACGAAGCGAATTTGGCCGCTCAGCAATTCGCTAAAGGTCAGGTCGATATTGTCTATCCAAGTTACTCGGTTGAGATTGCCAACCCAGTAGCAGTCGTCACGGCAGTGACTGATAAGGCGGGCAAGACCGAAGCGGCAAGTGCTTATCTAAAAGGCTTATGGGATAAACCTGCCCAAGAGCTCATGGCAAAAATGTATATGCGTCCGAGTGATGAGCAAATACTTGCCGCTCATAAAGATACTCTGCCTGATATTGAAACGTTTGAGCCTGTCGCCGTCTTTGGCCCATGGGCAGAGATTATGGATACTTTCTTTGTAGACGGTGGCCGTTTCGATCAGCTGGCAAGTGCTAAGTAGTCGTTAATTTCTGGCTTGTAGAATTATCTGTCTTGGCCGTTATCAGTGAAACACGGACAAGATAGATAAGACGTATCCAATGTTAAAATCAGAAAAAAGTTGGTTATGCGTATATAATTTTTTCATAAATTATTGATATGATTGGCTTTGCCTGCTTGTTATTCCCTTTTGGCAATAACATACGCATATTCATCATTAAACATAATAAGATGGCGCTGTTAGCATACTTGCATTACACAACAGACATCTTTGAGGTATTTATGACAGACGTAGCTCGTTATCAACAAAAGAGTAAAACCCTTAGTGCCTTAAGTATTGCTGGCGTTGCTTTGACATTGGGTTTGGCTGGCTGTAGCAACAGTGAGACTACTGAGGCAGCAGCTGATGGTTCAGCGACGACAGAAGGGCAAAATATCGAGCTACTCAACGTCTCATACGATGTGGCACGTGACTTCTATAAAGACTACAACCCTTTGTTTGTTGAGCATTATAAAGCGGAACACCCAGACAGCAAGATTCTAATCAAGCAGTCACATGGTGGCTCAAGCAAACAGGCATTGTCTGTGGCTAATGGTCTACAAGCGGATGTTGCCACTATGAACCAAGGCTCTGATATTGAGCTACTTGAGAAAAAAGGCTTGGTTGAGTCAGATTGGGAAAGCAAATTCCCTGACAACGCCGTTCCTTTTACCAGCACGATCGTATTTTTGGTACGTAAAGACAATCCAAAGAATATCAAAGATTGGGAAGATTTGACCAAAGATGGTGTTGAGATTGTGATGGCTAACCCAAAAGTGACGGGTAACGGCCGTTATGCATTCTTAGGCGCCTACGGTTATGGTCTACATGCTTTTAATCAAGATGAAACAAAAGCTAAAGGCTACGTCAAAGACATGCTAAAAAATGTCAAAGTTTATGAAAATGGCGGACGTGCAGCAACGACGACTTTCGTTCAGCGTGGTATCGGTGATGTTTTGGTGACGTTTGAAAACGAAGCCAACCTTGCAGCGACTGATTTTGGCGCAGGTCAAGTAGATATCGTTTATCCAAAATACTCAATCAAATCAGAAAGCCCTGTGGCAGTTGTGAAGGCAGTAACAGACAAGAAAGGTACTACCGACGCGGCCAAAGCGTATCTTGATTATTTATGGAGTGAGCCTGCTCAGCAACTAGCCGCCGATTTATACTTACGTCCTAGCGTTAAGAGCGTTCTTGACAAAAACAGTGACAAATTGCCACCTGTTGAGACTTTCCGCCCGAACGATGCCTTTGGCACATGGGATGAGATCATGAGCACCTACTTCAGTGATGGCGGTGTGTTTGATCAGTTGGCTGTTAATGCGCCGCAGTAATCGCCTGCTACGTATATAAGAGCTGCTAGTGCGCTAACCACTGAAACTGGTTGAAGCAGTTAATCGTACAGTCAGTCATGAAGCACCCCATAAAGGACATGGTCGTACGCACTATGTCCTTTATATTGTAAGCCGACCAATAATAATTTTAATAACAGTTGTGATAATAATGGTCTTACGGTGAGCACCCTCGCTAAGTACCATCAGTTAGGCAATAGGACATCACTATGAGTGCAACATCTTCTTCTGCCAGTAAACCCACCAACAAAAAAGGGTGGTTGACACGCTTGCGTCAGCGCAATGTGCTACCCGGGTTTGGTCTGAGCATGGGCATCACTGTCTTTAGCTTGTCATTATTGGTCGTACTACCGTTTGCCATGATGGCCTATACCACAACTCAGATGGGTTGGACGGGTTTTTGGGAAACCATTACCCAGCCGCAAGTCACTGCTGCAATTAAGCTCAGCTTATGGATGTCGTTTTTAGCGATGCTGACCAATATGGTCTTTGGTACACTGGTTGCGTGGGTGCTAGTGCGTTATGAGTTTTGGGGTAAGTCGTTAATTAATGCCTTGGTTGATTTGCCATTTGCACTACCAACAGCAGTGACGGGTATCTCGCTTGCGACACTGTACGCGCCTAATGGCTTGATTGGTCAATGGTTCGCTAAATTTGATATTCAGGTCGCCTTTACGCCGATAGGTATTTGGCTGGCATTGGTTGTGGTGAGCTTTCCCTTTATCGTCCGTGCAGTACAGCCTGTACTCGCTGAGCTATCGGTTGAGTTTGAAGAAGCCGCAGCCGTATTGGGCGCTAATCGCTTAACCACCTTTCGCAAAGTAATTTTACCAGAGCTGTTGCCTGCTTTACTGATGGGCGCAGGTATGATGTTTGCCCGTGCTACTGGCGAGTATGGCTCCGTTATTTTTATCGCGGGTAATATTCCGATGCAGTCTGAGATTTTACCACTCATCATCATCAGTAAACTTGAGCAGTTCGATGTTCAAGGTGCTTCTGCGGTTGCACTGTTTATGCTACTCATATCGTTTGTGATTTTATTGACCATCAATATCATGCAGTGGAAACTGTCGCGCCGCGTAGGAGCTCGCTAATATGCAAATATCTAATAGCTACGACTACCAAAGCAACGCTGCGACCAAAGACACGCCATGGATACGCCGCACCTTTATTGTGATCGCTGTGCTGTTTATGGTCTTAATGCTGGTGGTGCCTTTATTGGCTGTGTTTTATGAGGCTTTCAAAAACGGCTGGCAGTTATATCTTGCGTCATTGGTTGACCCTGAGGCATTACAAGCCATCAAACTGACATTGATCACAGCGGCGATTGTCTTGCCGATCAACATGGTCATGGGTATTGCGATTGCGTGGTTGGTCACACGCTATCAGTTCAAAGGTAAGCAGCTGGTGACGACGTTACTTGATTTGCCATTTTCTGTATCACCTGTCGTTGCCGGTTTGATGTTTGTGCTGCTATTCGGACTCAACTCTACGATCGGTGGCTGGCTTGAGAGCATGGGTTTTCAGGTAATATATGCAGTACCTGGTATTATTCTGGCGACGCTATTTGTGACCTTTCCATTTGTTGCACGTGAGCTCATTCCATTGATGCAGACACAAGGCGACTCTGAGGAACAAGCCGCATTAACCTTGGGCGCGACTGGCTGGCAAACCTTTTGGCATGTGACACTGCCTAATATTAAATGGGCACTGCTATATGGTTTGATTTTGACCAATGCACGTGCGATGGGCGAGTTCGGTGCGGTCAGTGTCGTATCTGGTCACATTCGCGGCGAGACCAATACCATGCCGCTATTGGTTGAGATTGCCTATAATGATTATAACTTTACCGCTGCATTTGCCTTATCGAGCTTACTTGCCGCACTTGCCTTAGTGACGCTACTGATTCAGCAAGTCATGACCAAAATGCAAGAGCGCAAATTTGCTAAGTCTGAACGTTTAGCGGCTGCCCCTGAGCTACCAGTGAGTGCCAATGCGACGACGTCAACGGCTGAGAGTGCTAGTAAGCTATAAGTTGTTTGGGTAAGTATTCAGGGTTGTTCAATCATATTGACACGGTCGTTAAGACATCAGTCTCAATACGACAAAAGATATTATAAGAGATACCATTATGAGCATTGAGATTCGCAACGTTAATAAAAAATTTGGTGACTTTACGGCTTTAGACAATATCAATATTACCGTTCCAACCGGCAAGCTGACGACGTTGCTAGGTCCATCAGGTTGTGGTAAGACCACATTGCTACGTATCATTGCGGGTCTGGAATATGCCGACTCTGGACAGGTACTGTTTGATGAGCTGGATGTCACCAATACGCCAGTACAGAAGCGTCATATTGGCTTTATGTTTCAGCACTATGCGTTGTTCCGTCATAAAAACATCGCAGACAATGTGGCGTTTGGATTGACACTACTGCCAAAAAATGAACGTCCCAGCAAAGCAGATATCAATAAGCGCGTGGCAGAGCTGTTAGATCTGGTACAGCTCCCACAAGTTGCCAACGCGTATCCGCACCAACTATCAGGTGGTCAGCGTCAGCGTATTGCGCTAGCACGGGCACTTGCGGTAAAGCCAAAGCTGTTATTGCTGGATGAGCCCTTTGGTGCGTTAGATGCCAAAGTACGTAAAGAGCTGCGCACTTGGCTAAAGAATATCCACCACGAGCTTGGTATCACAAGTATCATGGTGACCCATGATCAAGAAGAAGCCCGCGCCGTATCGGACGAGATCGTCGTCATGAACCAAGGTCGAGTAGAGCAGGTGGGGACGTCAGAGGAGCTGATACATCAGCCAGCCAATGCCTTTATCAGCGACTTCTTAGATTTGGCTTAGCGGCTTAGTGACTTAGCTTTTATCTCATTGTCATTCATAGCTGATGAGCCAAAAAAAATCCTACTTAGGTAGGATTTTTCTTTGGCTCATTGAATCGTACAGAGTGCAATGAACTACACTTGTCTAGTTATAATATTTAAGCAAGTCTCGATTCATCTTTATCTGAATCACTTGGAGAGAGTTGATCATAAGTGATATTCAAGATGTCTTGACACCATTCTGGTAAGTCATCAGCGACTTCATACCACATCCATGTACCGTCACGTACACAGCTTAAGATACCCAGTTTTTTTAAATGGTTCAAATGACGCGATATTGTTGGTTGCGGTTGAACAAGCATGTCTACCAAATCACCCACACAGCGTGCTTCTTTTTTAAAAAGAATTTGAAATATTTTTAGGCGTGTTGGATCAGATAAGACTTTAAACAAATCAATAGGTCGTATCGTAAAATTATTATCAGACATAGGAAAATTCCAATGGACTTCGTTTATAAGGGTTCAATATAACAGCAGTTATCTCGAAAATCGATTAAAAAATAAGCAAAATTACAGTTCATCGTTAATTTACTACCTTCTACAATATTCGGTTACATGGACGCTTATATCCACTTACATAAATGAATGGTGCGAAATATAACAGTACCATCACGACCAAAAAATGTTCCGAATGTTATTGAAAATGATAACAATTATCGTTATTATACTGCATGTAATCAGCGTGATGCTGAGCAAGTAGTCGCTATCAAATAGTGGTAATCAGAGGAGCCAATCCATGTACGTATGTATCTGTAATAACGTCAAAGAAAAGCAAATCAAAGCAGCCATTGCTTCTGGTGTAGATACCCTCGATGGTCTAAAAGACACCCTCGACGTTGCAACTTGCTGTGGATGCTGTGAGCCTATGGTTAATGACTACTTGGACGAGCATCATGCAGCACTCGATGTCTTAGCGTATGCAGTATAACTACTTTCAGCTTAGTCGATCTTATCTCTAATCTAACCAAATATATTCAATATCTTGCATCTATTCTTTCATTATACATAAGGAGTAGGTTGCAGGCGTCCATATAACCTCATTGATACGCCAACATCGCTGCTATCAATTTGTGTCAAGTATCGTGACTGACAACTGTAGCTAATTACAATTCTCAATTAGCATCTTATTCTTAGTTCACAACATTACATGCCACATGGCGACTGTATGCTACTATATCTGTCTAAGATTGTAAGACGTTTTATTGATTTGACCCTTTACTGATCAGTTTACCGATTCCGCTGTCTTTATATGTAAAAATGTGGATATATAACGGTCTGTAAAAAATAAATAGAGGAGTGTACATTATGATAGGCAGTCAAAAAGTCATTGATTATTTGAATTTCTTGTTAGGCGGCGAGCTGGCTGCACGTGACCAGTATTTTATCCACTCAGAGATGTATGCTGAATGGCATTATGGCAAATTGTACGATCGTATCCATCATGAAATGGAAGACGAAACACTACACGCACAAGCAATTATCCGTCGTATCTTGATGCTAAGTGGTACGCCAAAAATGACGGTTGATACGATCAATATCGGCAGCACTGTCCCTGAGATGTTGCAAATTGACCTTGATTTAGAATATAAAGTACAGAAACATCTAAAAGAAGGCATTGCGCTTTGTGAAGCAGAGCACGACTATGTCACACGTGAGATGCTCGTTGAGCAGCTAAAGGATACTGAAGAAGACCATGCGCATTGGCTTGAGCAACAGTTACGCCTAATTGACATGATTGGTCTGCCTAATTATTTACAAACCCAAATGGCTGAAGTCACTCCTAATCTTGTTTGATATCATCACAGATACGAATAAAAAATAGAGCGTTTAGTATAAATAGGAAAGGGAGAGAGATCATGAAAGGGGATAAAGAGGTCATCCGTGCATTAAACAAGGTGCTTGGCCAATCATTAATTGCGATTAACCAGTATTTCTTGCACGCACGTATTGCCCGTCATTGGGGCTTAGAAGCGCTTAACGACTCACTTTATAAGCAGTCTATCGCTGAGATGAAATGGTCAGATGATTTGATTGCGCGTATCTTGCTGTTAGGTGGTTTACCTAACTTACAGGAATTAGGTAAGGTACTGGTCGGTGAAGATGTGCCCGAAGTAATTGAGTGCAACTTGCGTTTAGAGAAACAAAAATTCAACATCATTACGGATGCAATCACCCTATGCGAGACAAAGTCTGACTATGTGTCTCGCCACCTACTAGTTACGCTAAAAGATGGCAATGAAGAATATCAAGATTGGCTAGAGACTCAAGAAGATTTGCTCGAAAGTATGGGGGTAGAGCGCTATATACAATCACAAATCAGTGATGATGACGCGCCATAAATCATTTGTCTTAATTAGTATTCGTCTCAGTTAGCAATGAAGCAAACTTGCCAGCGTGTGATTGGTTTTTCACCAAAACACACGCTGGCTTTTTTACGTTTAGAAACCACTAAAGACTTATACGAGGCAATCAACTTTTAAGTATTTACCGAGGTAGTTAATACAAACCACGCCCATCTTCTGGTTTTAACCGTAAAAAGCCCAATCCTGAGAGAATAGTAAAGCCGCCCAGTATCCAATAAGTGACCTGAAAAGCAAGTAGGGTATCAATTTGAAACCGCTCACGTAACAAGTTAAGCAGTGCGGCACCAAAGGCAATACCCAATCCGATTGCCATCTGCTGATTGACGGCCATCAAGCTGTTGCCACTACTAGTCTGTGCCCCTTGTAGATCGCCGATAGTGATGGTATTCATGGCACTGAACTGGATTGAGTTACAAACACCAATCACAATCAGCACCGGGATCATCCACGGCCACTGCGCCGCATCTGAGAACAGTCCTAATACAATGATCAGTAAACCCAAAATAAGGGTGTTGTATACCAATACCACGCGGTAGCTGTAACGCTGGATAAGCTTGCTGACAAAAGGTTTTATCCCAAGTGCACCAACTGCAATGGGTGCTAATAACCAGCCTGCCTGCGAGGGTGTGTATTCAAATACGACTTGTAATAGTAATGGTAATAAAAAAGGCACGGCACTGATACCAATTCTTGTCGAAAGATTACCAATAATACCGATTCGAAAGGTAGGCACATTAAAGAGTGTCAAAGAAAATAGCGGCGCAATGTGGCGTTTGGCATGCCATACATACGCCAGTAAAAAACCAATCGATGCGGCAGCTAGCAATAGCGCATTGTAACCGTGACCGACTTTTGAACCCATCTCAACCGCTAATGTCAACGCGCATGCACCCAATGCAAACAGCCCAAAACCCATCCAGTCTAGCGATTGTTTGTCGCCAAATAGTGCTGGTATTAGTTTTTTGCCAATCAAAAAACCCACCACCCCCATCGGAATATTGATCAAAAATATCCAATGCCAGCTGGCATATTGCACTAAATAACCGCCAAGCAAAGGCCCAACCAGTGGCGCGACCAAAGCAGGAATTACCGCAAAATTCATCACCGTCAGCAACTGGTTACGTGGGTAGGACTTGACCAAGATCAAGCGTCCAACCGGAGTCATCATGGCACCGCCAATGCCTTGTATCACTCGTGATACGACCAAAAAATTTAACGTAGAGGCCATAGCGCACAGTAGTGAGCCCACGCAAAATATCACAATGGCTGATAGGAAAACACGACGTGTACCATACTTATCTGCCAAAAACCCACTAATTGGGATAAAAATAGCTAAGGTCAGTGCATAACTAATGACAGCCCATTGCATTTTTAACGGTGATTCATCTAACGCTAATGCCATTTGTGGCAACGCGGTGTTCAAAATAGTGGCATCTAAAATCTGCATAAATAACGCTACCGCTAGGACATAGGGTAGGTATTTATTTTGGGTTGGGGTGAGCGTCAGCATGTCAATCCCATTGGATATCTTATTATAAAATCGAGAGGTTCGCGTCTTTACGGACAGATTGCGCGATATAAGTTGAGTAGTATAAGAAAGCTTAGAGGGTAATTAAAGTGCCTCAAGGTAACGAAGCATTATGGCCGGCTTGGGTCATTGAGTGGTATGTCATTCATCACAGCAAAATCGTAACATTGATTACAAGAGAAGACTTTAATATCAGCAGAGGTTATCGTTATAGTAAAGCCTAGCTAACAAATAGCATGGTAATTAATAGAGAAATTAGCATGGCTATCAACAAAAACAGTACTAAGATAAGTAAAAGCTAATATAACCAAAAATAATGGCAATAATAACTAAGGATATTTTATGAGTAATGCATCAACCAGTGACACACAAAACGATAAATATGTACCGCCTAAAGTTTGGACACAAGACAAAGACAACGGCGGTAAATTCGCAAGCATCAACCGCCCAACTTCTGGCGCTCGTTATGATAAAGAGCTACCAGTAGGCGATGCTCCACTACAGCTATACTCACTGAACACACCCAATGGCGTCAAGGTAAATATCTTATTAGAAGAGCTAGCAGAGCTTGGTATTAGCGGTGCTGAGTACGATGCTTATAAAATTGATATCTCGCAAGGTGAGCAGTTTGGCTCAGGGTTTGTAGCGATCAATCCCAACTCAAAAATCCCAGCGTTGGTCGATCATTCTGCTGATACCGCTGGCGAGCCGATTGCTCTTTTTGAGTCGGGCGCTATCTTGATGTATCTGGCAGAAAAGTTTGACAGATTCCTACCTTTGTCGCCAGGAAAAGCGCGAGCGGATTGTCTGTCGTGGATTATGTGGCAAATGGGTAGTGCGCCTTTCTTAGGTGGCGGCTTCGGACATTTTTATGCCTATGCACCAGAGCCGTTAGAGTATCCAATTAATCGTTATACGATGGAGACCAAACGTCAGCTTGATGTACTAGATACCCATCTAAAAGACAGTGAGTACCTATGCGGTAATGAGGAGACTGATTATAATATTGCCGATATGATCATTTGGGCATGGTATGGACAGTTGGTACTCGGTAAGCTATATGATGCGGCAGAATTTTTACAAGTACAAGACTATAAGCACATACAACGCTGGGCGAAAAAAATTGCTGAGAGACCTGCCGTCAAGCGTGCTATAGACCTAGAACTAAAACCAATCGATTAATTACTAGCGTGAGCATCATTTCATTATTTTCAATTATTACAGTTAGGCCGGTAAGTTACTCACTTATCGGCCTATTTTTATTATATTTGAAATAATGAATATATAATCGATGACCACTTCCTTTTGTATTTACATAATGGTACATTAGTACAACAGATAGAAACATTGGTGCGTTAAGATAACCGCTTATCACCGTGACAGACAGGTGTTTATACTTATTTGATTGATGAGTAATGGATTATGGAAAACAATAATAAAATGCGCTTACCTATGCTTGCAGCAGTTAGCATGGCTTTGTTCAGTACAGCAAGTATGGCGCACACCGAAACTGAGTTCACCAGCCAAGATTGGCAGGTGGTCTGTGATAATACCCGTACGTGTCGGCTGGCAGGATATCAAGCAGACAATAACAGTGAGTTCCCAGTATCTATCTTACTGACTCGCCGTGCAGGTGCAGATGCTGCCGTGGATGGTAAAGTAAAGCTTGGTGGCGCTAAAGACAGCTCTTCTAAAGCCTTAATGCAGTTGGGTAACCGTCACCGAATATCACTATTTATCAACGATCGAAATTATGGCGAAACCAAGCCGTATTCTACAGCCGCAGGCAGTGCTGAGCTAACCCAAGCACAGGTTACAGCACTCCTAAGCGCGCTTCAAAGATCAAGTAAGATTACGCTAGCACTGCGCAACTCACGCTGGCAGCTTTCAGATAAAGGCGCTAGTGCAGTGATGCTAAAAGCTGATGATGTCCAAGGGCGAGTAGGCACACCAAGCGCCTTTATAAATAGCAACGAGGCCATAAAATCTAACAGCAGTGTATTGCCACCCAAAGCTGTACCAGTACTGCGTTTTGTAGAGCCTAGTGGCAAGTCTGATACTAGTAATGATAAAAAGTTTGTCATGAGATCCTCTCAATTGGCCTCATTGATGAAAGGAACGATGAAAGATGCCGATGCTGACTGCCCAAACCTATCAGACAAGTCACCTTGGCGTGTCAGTCGCCTAAATGATTCACAGCTGCTCGCACAGCATGATTGTTGGACAGCTGCTTACAATGCAGGTAGTGGCGCGTGGGTGATCAATGATAGTAAGCCTTACAAGCCGACATTGGTCACAACTAGTGCCACCAATTACGATAAAGGTAAGCTTAGCTCAGTACAAAAAGGCCGCGGTATTGGCGATTGTATGAGTAAAGTCGATTGGGTGTGGACGGGCCGCGCATTTGAGAAAAGTCATGAAAGCACCACTGGACTGTGCCGTCTTATCGAAGCGGGCGGGGCGTGGCAGCTGCCGACTTATGTGACGGATGTTAAAGTAGTCAAATAATCACCGATTTTTTATTGAATGAGACGTTTAGTATGCTCAATAGAGGACTTAGTCGGGCTATTTACTCAGTAATTGAATAAATGGCTACACATAATTTTTTATTGTGCTATACTGCGTCGCCACGTTAGCTTAGGCTTTCGTGAATTATGAGATTGATAACATCGCCTGCGATTTTGGGTCTAGGATGACCATAAGTAATTGTTGCCGATGATTTTGTGTACTTAAATAACACCTTAAACATATCAGTTATTTTTGACTCATATCTTATCTACTGACCTATATATGGTCTAGATTGGTTGCTGTTTGCGATTATCTGCTTTGGACAAAGCATTGATGATGCGCGTATATCAAGCATGGATAAGACACTCGGCACTACCACCAAAATACGTCAGACAGCACGAACGCATTTATTATAAAGACGCTAAGCTCTATTGGCTTGGTTTCTGATTATCGACACTTTTATGTTGCTCGGTAACCTTTAATAAAAGCAGCGTGATGAACGGTTATCAGTGGTATGCATCAAGTTTGCTGAATTTACAGCAGCTTATACTTACCAAGGATTACTATGACTGACATCTTATCTGCAATCGCTGCTGAAAACGGCATCATCGAAAGCAACGACACTACTGCAAATACTGACACCAATACTCAAGCGGCTACTACTGACGCTGCTGAAGAAAACAAAGTCACCTTTACTGATCTTGGCATTGCTAAGCCAATTCTTACTGCGCTTGATCGCAGTGGCTATACCAATCCAACCCCTATTCAAGAACAAGCCATTCCTTTTGCTCTAGCCGGCCGTGACCTTTTATTGTCAGCGCAAACGGGTAGTGGTAAAACAGCGGCTTTCGTGATCCCAGTACTTGATCGTTTGAGCCGTGCGACTAGCTTTGACAAACTAACCAAAGCACTTATCCTAACGCCAACGCGTGAACTTGCTCAGCAAGTGCATGACAGCGTCCGTACGTATTCTAAAGACATGCGCGGTCTATTTTGTGTCCCACTCGTTGGCGGCGCACCATATAACGGTCAGATCACTGCTTTGAAAAAAGGCGTTCAAGTAATCGTTGCAACTCCTGGTCGTCTACTTGACCATATCAATGCGGGCCGTGTTGATCTATCAAACCTAGAAGTATTGGTACTTGACGAAGCTGACCGTATGCTAGACATGGGTTTTGCTGATGATATCAGTGATATCCTTCGTGCAGCACCAATCGATCGTCAAACGATCATGTGTTCAGCAACTTGGGATGGCCCAGTCGGTAAAATCGCTGCCAGCTTCACTAAGAACCCTGAGCGCGTATCAATCAAAGTAGAATCTGCACACATCGAAGAAAAAGTGTACTACTGTGATGATTTTGATCATAAAAACCGTTTACTTGACAAAATCGTTTGCCAGCAAGATATGGAACAGATCATTATCTTTGCTGCTACCAAACGTAGCACTGAAAAACTGGCTAAACAGCTACAAGAAGCAGGCCATAAAGCAAGCTTCCTACATGGTGATTTGCCACAGAGCAAGCGTAACCGTATCGTTCAAGACTTGCGTAATGGTAAGGTAAAAATCCTAGTAGCGACTGATGTTGCTGCTCGTGGTCTAGATATCCCAGCTATCTCGCACGTCATTAACTATGACTTGCCGCGTCAGACTGAAGATTACGTCCATCGTATCGGTCGTTGTGGCCGTGCTGGTCGTACTGGTGTTGCTATCAGTCTATGCAGCATGGATGATCGTCCACAGCTGAATGCTATCAACCGTTATTTAGATCGCAAAATGGAAGTATGTGTTATCGAAGGTATGGAGCCTAAGAAAACCTACGTACCGAGCGAAAACAAAGGTAATGGTCGTGGCCGTGGTCGCGGTCGTTCTAACGGCGGCGGTCAAGGTCGTGGTCGTTCAAGCGGTGGCTATGCTGGTAAATCTAGCGGAGGTCAAGGTCGTGGTCGTTCAAGCGATAGCGCACCAACTGGTCAACGCGCAAGCAACGACAGCGGTTATCAAGGTAAGCCACGTGACACGTCAGGCAAACCAAATGAGCGTTCAGGTGGCAAGCCGTATCAAGGCAAGCGCACTGGTGGCCCAAGCCGCGGTGATAGCAATGGCGTTCCACGTGGTGAGCGTGCTGCAACTGGTCGCGGTCGTCCAAGTGGCAGCCAAGGTCGCCCAGCAAGTCGTTCTGACAGCCGTGGTCAAGGTCGTCCAAACGGCGGCAACCGTGGTAAAAACTCATAATATCGCTATAACGAACGATTAAAGCTACTAATTCATTAATCGTCTAAAGATAGCAGCAAAAAGCCAGATACTTGTTATCTGGCTTTTTTATGTTTGATCTAGCCATCATGAACCTGAAAATAGATATCTCAAATGAATGACTACTGTTTATTGAAGTGATAAACCCATTGGTCATCAAACCAAGCATAATGTCTGCTTGCGCGAGTTTTTTAGCTTGTCTATACTGATTCACTTTTGCCAGCTGTCAGCCTTGGAGCGACTTGATGCCTACCAGTTCATCTTTAGCAATCGATAGCCTGCCATTAGCGTTTGGCATTATCATGGCCATCATCGGCTTGGTCTTTTATACCCAAGGCTTACCGGGTAAGTTTTGGCGACGATTTTATGCGGTATTGCCCGGTATTGTACTGTGCTGTTTTATACCCGCCACCCTAAACAGCTTAGGGGTGTTTGCTGACGGCGTTGGCGCGCAGATTTATGGTTTTACCGCCACGTATTTGCTGCCAGCAAGTTTGCTATTGATGACCTTATCCATGGATGTTCCCAAAATCCTTGGCTTGGGCTGGAAAGCTATTGCGATGTTCTTTGCTGCCAGTATCGCCATTATTATCAGTGGGCCTATTAGCTTAGGAATTGCCAAATGGGTGTCACCTGAGATGTTTGTCGACGATACGTTGTGGCGCGGTTTTTCTGCCGTTGCGGGCAGCTGGATCGGCGGTGCGGCGAACCAAGCAGCGATGAAGGAGCTGTTTGGGGTCAGTGATGATCTATTTGGCATGATGATCTTGGTGGATGCCACTAATGCCTCATTATGGTTATTGGCAATATTAGTAATGGCAAAACACAGCGCAAAGATCGATCGATTCTTGCGAGCGGATACCAGTAGCATTGATAAAGTTATCAAAGCCGTTGAGAGCTATGAGCGCGATCATGCCCGCCCAGCCACCATCAATGATTTGATGGTAATGTTTGGTTTGTGCTTTGCCATGGTTGGAGTGGCGCACTTTGTTGGTGGACAAATTGCTGACTTTTTTGCCCCATATAAATGGGCGGTGCAATATAGTTTTGCCAGTTCATTCTTTTGGATGGTGGTCATTATTACGCTGCTAGGTGTCATTTTTTCTTTTACTAAGATTCGTCGCCTTGACCATGTGGGCGCGTCCAAAATGGGTACCGTATTTATCTTCGTGCTGATTGCCGCGATTGGTATGCAGATTAATTTGGCGGGTATTGTCTCGCAGTGGCGGCTATTGCTTATCGGGTTTTTATGGATGAGTACACACGTGGTGATTATCTTTGCTGTTGCCAGACTTATCCGTGCGCCGTTTTTCTTTTTGGCGGTGGGCTCGAATGCCAATACAGGCGGCGCATCGTCGGCACCGATCGTCGCGACGGCTTTTCATCCATCGCTTGCGCCTGTTGGGGTATTTTTGGGTATTATGGGCTATGCGGTGGGTACGTTTGGCGGGTATATCAGTACCCAATTGATGCGCTTGGTAGTGGGTTAGTATTTAGGTTATCCATATTCTGATAGCATTTTTTCCTCAAAAAACCCGCAATGACTGTGGGTTTTTTTATTATAAGGTGACCAATGACTTAAGTTGTCGTTTTGTCTATCTATGCTATTGATACGTAAGCCTTGCCATAACCCTGCATGAGTACGTGTTAACCTTCTTGCTACTCAGATGAATAATAATAAATACATTAGCAATAAACAGCGACCCAATAGGAAAAATAGCGCCATGGCCGATCCAAAAAAATTAGAAGAAACAGCAAATAAGACAAGTGTCGTCAAGAGCGCTCTATACAACCCCAATCAAGAAAACATTCAGGTCAGAGGTGCGCGTGTACATAACTTAAAGAACGTTGATGTTGATTTACCTCGCAATGCATTAGTGGTCTTTACCGGTATCTCAGGCTCAGGGAAGTCCTCATTGGCATTTGGTACGTTGTTTGCCGAGTCACAACGCCGCTATCTTGATTCGGTGTCGCCTTATGCAAGAAGGCTCATCGATCAGGTTGATGAACCCGATGTCGATACTATAGAAGGATTGCCGCCAGCGGTTGCTCTACAGCAAAAGCGAGGTACGCCGTCAGTGCGCTCGTCTGTGGGTAGTGTGACGACTATTTCTAATGGTCTTCGTATGCTGTACTCACGAGCCGGAGAGTATCCCGCTGGCCAAGAGATACTGTATGCCGATGCATTCTCGCCTAATACGCCAGATGGTGCCTGTCCGACGTGTTCGGGTATTGGTCGTGTGTTTGAAGTGACCGAAGAGCTACTGGTACCAGACAATACCAAGAGTATTCGCGAGCGGGCGATTGCCGCGTGGCCACCAGCATGGCAAGGTCAAAACCTGAGCCGTATATTAACAACGCTGGGTTATGATATCGATAAGCCTTGGCACACCCTGCCAAAGAAGACCCGCGACTGGATTTTGTTTACCGATGAAACGCCAACGGTCCCTGTTTATCCTGAGTACGATATAGAGCAAACACGCGAGGCGATTGAGAAAGGGGAGAAGCCAAACTATATGGGCACGTTTACCAGTGCCAAGAACTTTATTTTGCACTCTTTTGCCACGACCCAAAGCCCGCGTACCAAGAAACGCGTCTCGCAATTTATGCAGATATCTGAGTGTCCAGAATGTCACGGCAAAAAACTCAAAAAAGAATCACTGTCGGTTAAATTTGCAGGACTCGATATCGGTGAGCTGTCGCAGCTCACACTGACGGATATGGCAATCAAACTTGAGAAAACAGCACACACCAAAGTAGCAGATGACACACCAAACCGCGAAAAAGCCATCGTTGCCCAGCGTATTGCTAGTGATATTCTCTCTCGTATTGAGGCACTAACAAGGCTTGGTCTGGGCTATCTGTCGCTTGAGCGTACCACACCAACGCTATCGCCTGGTGAGCTACAACGACTGCGATTAGCGACCCAGATTCGCTCGCAACTGTTTGGCGTGGTTTATGTCCTTGATGAGCCATCAGCAGGTCTGCATCCTGCTGACACGCAGGCGCTACTTGGTGCGCTAGATGAGTTGATCGCGTCTGGCAACTCGGTGTTTGTCGTTGAACACGATGTGAGTGTGATTAGACATGCTGATTGGGTGGTGGATGTCGGGCCAAAGGCTGGCACGCATGGCGGTGAGATTGTCTATAGTGGGCCTGTAGAAGGGCTACGTGAGGTTGCGCAGTCGCATACGGGTCAATATCTCTTTGCCAACGACACGGCGAATCTTCAGTCAAAATCTAACACGAGGCAACCGACAGCATGGCTCAAACTTGCAAATATCGAGCGTAACAATATAACAGGCTTAGACGTTGAGTTTCCACTTGGAGTGATGACCAGTGTCACGGGTGTCTCAGGGTCAGGTAAGTCGAGTCTTGTCAGCCAAGCATTGGTAGAGCTTATCAGTGAAGTATTGGGGCAAAAGACGGTTACTGAAGCGCCTGTAGGTGAGGCAGATTTGCTTGAGCAAGAGCTTGAGACAGTCACTGGTGGTGAAATTGTCGCTGGCATGGAGCAAGTCCGTCGTCTTATTAATATCAATCAAAAAGCGATTGGGCGGACACCGCGTTCCAACTTGGCAACCTATACAGGATTGTTCGATGATGTGCGTAAGCTATTTGCCGCAACTAAGCAAGCAAAAGCACATGGCTATGACGCTGGACGTTTCTCGTTTAACACCAAAAAAGGCCGCTGTCCAAATTGTGAAGGTTTGGGTTTTGTCAGTGTTGAGCTGCTGTTCTTACCAAGTGTTTATGCGCCTTGTCAGGTCTGTCATGGGCAACGCTATGACGAAGAAACGTTAGACATCACGTATCGAGACAAAAACATTGCTGAGGTATTAAATTTAACGGTTGAAGCGGCTCATGAGTTTTTTGCTGATGAAGCGCCTATCTTGCGCGCGTTAGATGCATTGCTGCAAGTGGGTCTTGGCTACTTACGTTTGGGGCAGCCAGCTACTGAGCTGTCAGGGGGTGAAGCACAGCGCATCAAGCTTGCCACTGAACTACAACGCACGCAACGAGGCGATACACTGTATATCTTAGATGAGCCAACCACAGGTCTACATCCTGCTGATGTATCCATGCTGATGGCGCAATTAAATGGTCTGGTCGATGCGGGGAACACGGTCATTATGGTTGAGCATGACATGCAAGTGGCCAGCAATAGCGACTGGGTGATTGATATTGGGCCAGGGGCAGGTGATGAGGGCGGGTTAATTGTCGCTCAAGGCACGCCAGAAGACGTGGCCCAATCAGAAGACAGTCGCACCGCACCATTTTTATTGGTGTGATTTTATTGATGTGACGACCAGTCTTCAAATTGGGTCTAAGGGTGAAAGGTCTATCCCCAATAGTTATCAGGGCATTTGGGCAATTCAACTAACGTGCGACGTAACGCATCTGACCATTTATGACGGATGGTATTAAAATATTCATCACGCTCATCAATACGGCGACCTTTGGGTAAGATTAAACTGTCATTTTCATAAAGTACAAAATCTATCGGCATACCGACTGATAGATTTGAGTGAATCGTGGAATCAAATGATAGCATCAAGGCACGTGCCGCGTGTCTTACATCCGTGTTATAGCTGACAGAACGATCCAAAATAGGTTTGCCGTATTTGCTTTCACCCAACTGAAAGAAAGGCGTATCTTCAGTGGCTTTGATGCAATTGCCTTCAGGATAAATTAGGTATAACTCAGGCGGATGTCCTTTAATCTGACCACCAAGCATAAATGAGCTAGTAAATGCCCCATCGCGACTAGAGTTAGCGACTGCTTTTGCATGATTCATAATATCACGCATACATTCGCCAACCATTTGCGCCGCATCAAATAATGTCGTCACTGTATTGAGGTTGCTCTCAAGACGCTGATCAATATCGTTTTGCAGTTTATTAAATACCGCTTGCGATGTCGCTAAGCTGCCAGCGGTTTGCAGCACCATAAAGCGCTCGCCTTCAATGCCATATTGATACAACTTTCTGAATGTCGATATGTGATCAACACCGGCATTGGTGCGCGTGTCACTGGCAAAGACCATACCGTCTTTTAGACGAATGGCAGCACAATAGGTCATAAGATACCCTTGATGAAAAAAGTAATAAAAAATAGCAAACGCTATGATAGCTTTTTGACTAATACCAAACTGTAAAGATTTTCGTAACCGCCGCCCATACGCACGCCGCGAACAGGTGCCGTATCTAGATAATCTCGCCCAATCGCCACATACACATGTGAGTTTGGGGTAAATGCCTGATTTGAGATATCAAAAGTATACCAGTAACCATCTAACCAAACCTCAGCCCATGCGTGACTGGCCATGTGATTTTCGGTATCGTCATACAGATAACCGGACACATAACGCGCTGGAATCTGTTGATCGCGCAAGATACTTAAAAATACATGTGTATGGTCTTGGCACACACCGGCACTTGTCGCAAACGCCTCAGCAGCGGTCGTGCCCACATGTGTGACGTCTTTAACAAAAGGCATTTTCATAATAAGGGCATTTGCCATCGCCTTTAGGCTGTCATGAGTGGGCGTTTTTAGATATGGCGCTGCAAATTCTCGCATCTCTTGTGAGCATTTGGTCAACGGGGTTTGTACGGTAAATAGCAGGTAGGGGACATGATCCATATCCTCTAGTCGTTCGGTTTCGGTATTGATCTCAACGACACCCGATGCCTGCATTTGTAAGTTGTTATGTGCCTCGTTACGACTGAGCGTGAGCCATGCATTACCAAAGCCGTCCTTTTGGTTGGTCGCCACTTTAGGGAGCATGACATCCCATTTATGAATGGTTTGGTGCGGCATTTGCATGGGGGTCATGCGTATGTACTGTACACTGCGCTGCGCCAGCTCATCGTAATAATAGTTGGTTTGGTGACTGATTTGAAGTTTCATAATATCTTCTCCTTTTTCTGTTTATTCCATATGTCTCATGAGCCATTATTATTGATTTTTGGCTAGACACCTTCTATACACCTTGACGCAATATGAGATTAAACTCTTTGCTAATCAGCGCAAAATCACTAAATTTCTTTGATCTGATCATCTGGTTGGTCAAGCGGATAAGCTCACGCCAGCGCGTATTTTCTGGCAACTCATTAATCCAGTGTCTGAATTCAAAACTGACCTCTGTTGAATCCTCTCCCAACAAGACGGCACGCTCAAGCTGCTCGAAGTGACGCCCTAATTGCCAAAAACAAGTCACTGTCGGATTTTCTTGTTTCATCGCAGCGTTACACGCATGTAGCTGCAAGGTGGCCGCTCGATACGTGCCAGCACTCGATAACCGCTTGATTAGGTTATACAGCTCAGCGGTATCTTTACCAATGACACCTTTGGCCTCTTGGACATTGTCCTCAATCGATTGCACGATATTGGGTATGATGTTTTGTTCCAAATCAGACATCATTTGCGCTTTCATGGTGGTAAGCGACGCTTCACCATCAACGGCAAACCCTAAATGACTGATTAAATGTTTGATCTGTGATTTTTTGAGATCGCCTTTGATAAGCTGTTTCATGACATCGTCATAGTAATACAGGCGCTCACTATATCGGCCTAGCCATATTAAGTGACTGGCGGTAGAGAGTAGCAGTATCATGGGCGCATCATCTAAACTCTCGTAACCGGTTTCTAAGGGCTGGACGCGATTATAGTAGTTCGCATGCCCTGAAGCGTTGCCTGCAGAATTGACCCCTACTGATGATGAAGGCGAGCACTTGTCGGCTTGCTGGCTGTCTAAATCACTGTCATCAATAACCCAAGTGTCTTTGATACCGCCACCTTGCGATGAATTGACGACCAACGAGCCTTCAACCATGGCCACTCGTGTCAGACCACCGGGTACGATATCTACCGTGCCATCACCATGACTGAGAATAAAGGGACGCAAGTCAATATGACGCGGTGCGATACCATCGCTCACGGCAGTGGGGTTGGTAGATAGTGAGATGGTTGGCTGAGCAATATAGCCGGCTGGATTTTCAAGCAGACGTACGCGATATTCTTCGATTTCTTCTTTGGTTGATGTCGGACCAATAAGCATCCCATAGCCGCCTGAGCCTTGCGTTTCTTTTACCACCAGCTTGTCCAGATTATCAAGCACATATTTGAGATCGTCGGGCTTACGGCACTGGTATGTCTCAATATTAGGTAGGATAGGCTCTTCATTTAAGTAGAACTTAATCATATCTGGTACAAAAGGATATAAACTCTTATCATCGGCCACGCCCGTACCTGGTGCGTTAACAATCACCACGTTGCCAGCGCGATACGCACTCATAAGACCCGATACGCCCAAGATAGAATCTGAGCGGAATGCTAAAGGATCAATATAAGGGTCATCAATGCGGCGGTAGATGACATCAACTTGTACTTTACCGCGAATACCTTGCATGTAGACTTTGCTGTCCTCAACGACCAAATCATAACCATGAACGAGTGGCACATTCATCTCATGTGCTAAAAAGGCATGCTCATAATAGGCACTATTAAAGCGACCTGGCGTTAAAATGACGACTTGCGGATCATATTTGGATGTTGAGCTGGCAAGACAGGCTTTGAGACGGTTGGGATAATCACTAATACCCATAATAGGCGTGTCAGCAAAGATATCAGCTAAGAGCGTTTCTGATATATTGCGGCTCTCAAGCATATATGAGACGCCTGACGGGGTACGCAAGTTATCCTCTAACACACAAAACTTGCCAGACTCATCACGGATTAGATCGATACCACTAATGTGAGAGTATATTGGTTTGTCGAGCTCAATGCCCATCATCCACGGCTCATAGCAACCACTGGCATACACATAGCTGGCAGGGACAATATCGGCCTTCATAATGGCTTGATCATGGTAGATATCATGCAAAAAAGCATTGAGAGCAGTGATACGCTGTTTACAGCCTGCTTCTATTTGTTGCCATTCGCTCGCTGCAATAATGCGTGGAATAATATCAAACGGAATCATACGCTCGATGTTTTTGGCATCGCTATAGACCGTAAAAGTAACCCCTTTGCGGTAAAAGATGTTTTCTGCTTGTTCGTTGAGATAATTGAGGGCATCCATGTTGATGTTATCAAGCCAATGACCAACGGCTTTTGCAACGGGACGATACTGACCTTTGCCTGTTTGGAGTTCATCAAAGCTTGGTGCGCGTGATGGGGGAGTATCTGTTGAGTTACTGTCTGCTGACTTATTTTGTGATTGACTCTGCGACTGGCTTTGCGATTGCCCTGAAGTGTTGTCCTTGTCTTTTACACTGGTTTCAGGGGTAGCCGTATCCTCATTTGTATTTTTATTCTGACTTTGGTCTTTGATTTGACCTATTGACTGCTCTTCTTGAGGTTGATTTTGGCTCTGACCCTGACTCTGGGATTGAGATGATTTTTTATTCATAAGTACCTCACGTATCCTTGGTAAAGTTACACTTTATGATGACTACACCCTCTATGCTAAGCAAGGGATCACTTGTATTTCGCCAAACAGGTAGTCTATCTCCTGTATGAACTATACAACGGTTACCGAGTAACATACAACAAGGGTTAAGTAATAGGTTTTTAGTAATATCAGCCTAATTCTGATAAATTTAACTCAATCTGTGTGAAAAAAGGAAAAGAATGGACATGAAGATACGAGGTAAGTTTTTGGTGCTGGCAAGTATGGGGTTGGTAGCGACTCTGAATATAACCGGCTGTGGTAGTGAGCCACAGCAAGATACCTTGCCAGCTGGTAGCACAGTGATTGCACTTGGTGACTCGCTGACTTACGGCTATGGCGCGAGTCTAGATGCAGCTTATCCTAAGGTACTTGCCGATTTGAGTCATTGGACCGTTATTAATGCAGGCGTCAATGGCGATACCTCCGCAGATGTGCTGGCTCGTGTCGATGATATCACTAAGCAAAACCCTGACTTGGTACTGCTTGGCGTGGGTGGTAATGATGTGTTGCAACGCGTTCAACCTGAGACTACACGTGCCAATATCACTGCTACTATCGACACCTTGAAATCTGCAAATATCGATGTGGTCCTTATTGCTGAACCTCACTTTAGTGCCAGCGCTCTGTTTGGACAGGTGAGTGACAACCCATTATACGAAGATATTGCTGATGCTAAAGAGGTGCCTTTATATTCAGGTGGTTGGTCTGAGATACTGTCGGATGACACGTTAAAGTCTGATCGCATCCACGCCAATGCTGCGGGTTATCGGCAGTTTGCAGAAGGGCTGCATGATTATTTACAAGAGGAAGGATTGGCACGATGAAAAATAGCTACTTACTGATGGCAATAAGCGCAGTGGTTTTTTTGTTTGTAGATTTTTTACACCGTAACGGACGCTTACTCAATGATAAAGGTGAGATGGTGATTAATAACACAGGTCTTGCTGCTTTGACCTTATTGGTCGCTGAGTCTGACCCGAATCAAAAAGAAACTTTGATCAAATTGATTATGAATATGTTGTCGATGGAGATTTTATTTTAAAAAATGCGTTGTTTCTTTTTCTTGTAAACCACATTTAATTGAGTTATTTTTCAGTATCGTTTACAGTTCTTTAACCAAGGAGAAACAGTTTGCATAATAGATTATCACCGCTCACGATTTCAGTTGTCGCTGCGCTGACACTACTTACAGGCTCACAAACATTTGCAGAGGCCCAATACGGTGATTATGGTAAAGAAACGGCGTTAACGCTCGCTCGCGACTATGCTGGTCGCTATACCGGATCTGACAAGGAAATTGAGGCTGCTAATTATATGCAGCAACGTATGACTATCGATGGCAGTAATAATCAAGTCGATCGTCAAACGTTTGATTTTGTCGCACCTCGCGGTTTATTTAGAGGTCAAACACTAACGAGTAATAATATTATCGTGACCCAAAAAGGTATTGCTGATACCAACAGAACGCTATTTGTTGGCGCACATTATGATTCTGCTGTCGCTTATCCAAATTATCAAAATCTAGAGGCATTGGACGATAATGCTTCTGGGTCTGGTGTTTTGACTGAGTTGACAAGAAACCTGAGTGGCATTGATACAGAACATGATATTCAGTTTGTGGCGTTTGGTGCAGAGGAGGGTGGCCTCAATGGTTCAAAGGCGTTTGTTGATCAGCTCACTGACGCAGAAAAATCGACAGCACTGGGTATGATTAACTTAGATAGCTTGATTACAGGCGATAAGATGTATGCCAATGCAGGACGAAATGCTTATGACGATGACGACAATGAAGTAGCTGCCAATGTAGGACTGCGTGAAAATGCGCTGCGTATTGCAAAAGAGCTTGGTATGACACTCGAAGTCAATCCAGCCATCATTGCACCTGGCGCGACAGAACCCTACGAGCCTTATGGTGTTGGCTGTTGTAGCGATCAAGAGTCTTTTGACAACGTAATGCCTGTAGTAGGATTTGAGGCGACCAACTGGGCTCTTGGACCTGATTATGATGGTTATACGCAAACGGAAAATCCGAATATCCCAGGTGGCTATACGTGGCACAATCCCAAATTAGACAATGAGGAAGTGCTTACTTCTGCATTCGGTGAAGAACGCATCGCACAAAGAATGCGTGACTATTCGCGTCTTATTAGTAGATTGATCGTTGAGCAAACCAATGCTGATATCATTGCCGCAAACAAAAGCGCGCTTAATCTTCAAAATAGAATGGGAACAGTATTAAAGCATAGTGCCACTGATGCGCACTCAGCGGTTCTTGAGCGTGCCAATGCTTTGGCTTTACCTGCTATTGATAAAAATAACACCTTTGATGCTTTGCGTACTCAGGTTTGGGTAGACGGCTCTCAAAGCTATGTCGATTCTGATAACGTCCAAGAAGGCACTCGCGCCAATATTGGCATCTATGGTGAATACGTTGTGCAACCTAGCTGGCGTGTTGGTGCAGGTCTCAAAGCCGCCAATCAAAACAATAAAACTGTAGAGAACGGTATCAAAAAAGACACCAGCTATGGCATTCAAGCTTACTCGCTATTGGGCGGTAAAGACACGGCTTGGTGGAATACGACCTCTGTAAGCTTATCTAAACATGATTTAGATGTTAATAGCACCGTTAAACTAGATGGCAATAATGGCATCAACATTATTAACAATAGCGAACGCGGTAATGCTGATGCCGATGTGTTTAGTGCTTATAATGAGCTTGGCTACAATTTTCTTATCAAGAAAAATATCGCTCATGGCGCTTTTTTAGGTTTGAACTACAGTGATACAGACATAGACGGCTACACAAGTGGCAATGCCAACTCTCGCACAGCCCTAAAAATTGAAAGCACGTCCAGCGAGGCATGGGATTCAGAGCTTGGTTACCAGTTGCAGTATGGGTTTGATTTAATGGGTACACCCGCCAAGCTTCAAAGCAAACTGGCTTACGTACATGTTATCGAAGATGGTTTAGTAGACCGTTTATCAACAACGTCTTTCGCTGATGGGCAAAACAGAGACATTAGTATCACCCAAACGAACAAAGATGATGACTACGGACGTTTTGAGCTGAGTGTTAGCAACAAGGTTTATAACAATGTCTATGCGTATCTGAATGGCGATACTACCTTTGCACGTGATGATAAAGACAGCTCAGTACAGTTAGGCTTACAGTATCAATTTTAAAACATAATGTATGGATGACAGTCTGCGCCGCTTAGTAATTTATTTATGAGCGGCGTTTTTTATACATTTTAATATAGTAATTATCATGGCGTGCTACTGGTTATCTCTATAGTATACGTAGAATGGCTGGCCTATATACTAAGAAGAATAGGGATAAAGTGTATGTTTGACATCATCAAAGACTGGCGCGAGCAGCGCATATTGGATAACAGCGAGTTCACGCATGAAGACTGGGCGCGGGCGGCTGAGCGTATCGTTATCCTTGATAGATTAAACGAGGAGGAGAGAGGTCGTTTATTTGACTTAGCGACTTTATTTTTGGATGATAAGTCTTTTACAGGCGCGCAAGGGTTTGAAATTACCGATGCGGTCAGACAATCCATTGCGCTACAGGCTTGCTTGCCCATTTTAAACCTCAGCCTTGAGTGGTATAGCGGCTGGTCGTCTATTATTATTTATCAAGGTTCGTACAAAAGTGAGAGTACAACGGTAGATGAGTTCGGCATCGTCCACGAAGGCAGTCAGCACCGTAGTGGGGAAGCATGGCAGCGGGGCCCTGTGATACTTTCATGGAAGGATGCCAAGCACTCAGGCGAGCGTGATGGTCATAATGTGGTGATTCATGAATTTGTGCATAAGCTCGATATGATGAATGGCCGCGCTAATGGCTTTCCGCCCATGCAGCCTGATATGGATCCTGCGCGATGGACTGATATTATGACTCGCGACTTTGAAGATTTTCAAACGCACCGCAAATCAGGCTTGGACCGTTATGGCGCCACCAATCCCGCCGAGTTTTTTGCGGTATTGAGTGAAGTATTTTTTGAGACGCCGCAAAAGCTGGTTGACGCATATCCAGATATTTATGAGATTATGGTGAAGTTCTTTAAGCAAAGTCCACTTCAGTCAAAACCATAAAGTCAATTATATATCAAAAATTGAATATAATTCAATATGATAAAGAGACAAAAAGGGCAGTGCTTCATATATGACGCATTGCCCTTTTTTAATACACTATATCTGACCATTTAGATGCTTACGTTTTTATTTAAACTGTCCATTGGTCGTTAATGATCGCCACGAGATAACGCTTGCCCTGATACTCATCAAACACTAGTCGCAGTACACGCCAGTCCATACCAGCGTATTCTTCAGTGCCTTTATAATAAAACTCTACAACGTCTGAGTTTTGGTATATGTCTTTGAAGTTATTGATTGAATTTCCATTATTGGTCAGTTTATTGACGCTGATATCCACATCATTGAATTTCTTGCCATCCACCCAAGTCTCCAAATACGTCGGCAGCGGTGTGATTAATAAATCACCAGTACCGTCTTTCTCGCCCCATGTGAAGCGAATATTGGACTGTTGCAAATATTGTGCATATTGCGCGCGGCTAAAGACTTTATCAGACTCAGGGCGTACGTAGGCATACATCGAAAAACGAACGCCACGTGTGGGATGAATATCATCAGTAATTCTAGCAAAATCTTTATTGGCGAGCGCCCGCTGTATACGCAACGCTTGCTGCTTTAGGGTTTGTTGACTGATATCAGTACTTATAGGCGTTGCTGAGGTGCTGGTAGGTTGAGAAACAATGGCTTCACTGGACTCAGAAGCGGACTGGCAACCAGTCGCGGTCAAAGTAAGCAATAAAAGGCCACTAGAAGCCAATGTTGCAGATTTTTCCTTAAAAAAGGTAGGTAGTATTATCATAAAAGCATCCTTACCACAGTTATTAGCAAAATAAACGTTACGATAAGCCACTAAAATTTGTCATCACAACAGATAAAAAAGAGCATAAAAGCGCTATGTAATCGGAATTTTGATGAGTGAACCTGAATGATACGATAATACAGCAGAGTCGTTATATGGCTATGATGTAATAGACCGTAACACTTATAAGATAAGATCTCGTAGAGAACGACATGCCAACATATAAATCGCTGATATTGCTATCAACCATAGCACTGACAACTGTCGGTACTGCCACAGCAAATGTGACAAAAGCATCTCAGAAACAAGCTGCTGTGGCTGATATGAAAATCACGACTATCACAAAAATGTACCAACAAGATATCGATGACCAAGGTATGAGTAATCCTGTGGTGCTACAGCAATATGCCAATGTTGACTTGCTAGCAGCCATGCAGCTAGAACAAGATTATTTTGATAAAACTCAAATGTCCTGCAACGTTGATTATGATGTGCTGTGGAATTCTCAAGATCCTGATTATACGCAAGACAAGAAGTTTTCGATGACTGATAAAGGATTGGTTCAAGTTAGCTTGGCGCAAGGTAGCAATATCTATTATGATTTGAGGTGCAATGATAAAGATTGCCAAATCGCAGATGTTAGCTTAAATGAAGACGGTGGAACTTTGAGTAAGCATTTGCTTGAAACTTGTCGTTAGTAGAAAACTGAATTGATATTTAAAATATCAGCGTTAAGCTATTTTAAATTTAAAAATACTCATTTAAATATAGAAATGATGTGACGCAGATTGATATTTACTCTTCTGCTGAAACCGCTGGTATGTTTTCGCATAATGTATATTATGTTAAATAAGGTCTATGTGGTAATAACTTCATGACACAGACTGCAGGTTTGTTCTACGTGTCATTCTTAATCGCCATAACAGCTGCCTAGCAAACCAAGCAAGCAGTCATCATGTGTTTCTTATGAGAATACTGTGAACTAACCTAGCGGACGTCAGTGTTGTTCACGACTAAATTTAATTTGCACATTGCCTTGCCCCAGTACATCAGCTAACTTATCAGGCTGGCTTACTCTACCAATACGCGTATAAGAATAGGATGAAGAGAAACTCTTATAAAACACCACTAACGTTGATGAGCCATACAACATGATGTCACCATTATGAATGGTATTTGCACGACTGGCATTCGTTGGCAGTGGATTTGGTAGCTGAGCGTGCTTCTCATTACTGTGCAAATCCTCCATATTTAACGTTAAGGGCAATTGTGCCGCAAAAGCATGCGCAGTCGCGCTGTCTTCAGCCATCACTTCAAAACGATTTCCATTAATTGTCATCCACATATTCACTTGCTCCTTTTCTGATATCGGTTGCTCTGTATTATTAGAGCTTGTTTTTTGCGTCAAACTTTCATGCACAATGGACGAGTTTGATGTGCCATTTTGATCGTCAGCACAAGCACTCAACGTTAGCAAGATACCAACAGCCATCATAATAATCATGTGATTATTCATAGTCATCTCTCAAACTCCCTTATAGTAGTTACTGCGCGGTCAAACGCGATGTTAAGAACGCGGAAATCACTAAAATAATAGCGCTAAAGACAAACGTTGCCTGATAACCGCTATGATCAAACAAAATACCACCCACTGTCGAACCTAATGCAATAGCCAGTTGCACCACAGCGACCATCAAGCTTCCCCCTACTTCAGCCTGTTCTGGCAATGTGCGAGCAAGCCAGCTCCACCAACCAACAGGGGCTGCTGTTGCTAAAAACCCCCAAAGACCAAGTAACACTGCCACAACCATGGTCGATGTACCAAAAAATATCAACGTCGCTGCAATTGCTGCCATAAGAATAGGAATTACAATCAAAGTTGTATAAAAACGCCGCTCTAAGAAAATGGTAATCACACACGTGCCAATAAAACCCATCACGCCAATGCCAAGCAAAACAAGTGACAAAGTAGAGATATTAACTTGAGTGATGGTTTCTAAAAATGGTCTTACATAAGTAAAAAGTGAGAACTGTCCCATAAAAAACAAGCTAACGGCCAACATACCAATCATGACGATAGGATTACGCAGCAATCCTAAGATAGAGGTAGCTTTGTTAGTTTTATCTGTAGTGACTTGCATAACAGGTAAACTGATCCACTGCCAAATAAGAGCCAATAGAGCCACAGGAACTAGACAAAAAAAGGCACCGCGCCAACCAATGATTGACCCAAGATAACTTCCTAAAGGTGCTGCAATGACCATTGCCAAGGCATTGCCACTGTTAAAAATCGCCATGGCCCGCGGCACATCTGAGGGTGGTACTAATCGCATCGCCATTGCTGCTGACATGGACCAAAATCCACCGATAACCACTCCAATCAGTGCCCTTCCAATCATATAAATCATATAATTTTGCGCCAGTGCCACAATGGTGCCTGATACCGCCATCAGGGCAGTCAAAAGCAACAATAGCGTTTTACGATTCATATTGCCTACCACACGAGAGATCGTCAAACTTGTGATAACCGCAAATGCACCTGAAATGGCAATACCTTGACCTACCATCCCTTCACTGATGCTGAGATCTACTGCTATCGGCGTGAGTAGACTCACAGGCATAAACTCTGAGGCAATTAATGCAAAAACGCACAATGTCATGGCAAAAACCCCACTCCAATAGGCGGGCTGTTCTACATTTTTTTCTTTTTCTTTGGTGTTCAACATACACACTCTCGATATTGTATTGAGAATCTATTAAAAAATGGGTTTTAAACTAAACGAAAAACCGGCCATCACGTAGCCGGTTGTTTTTATAACTCACTACTCTCTTTTTTTATTTCAAGTTTTTATTAAAAAAGTCTGTCAATTTGTCAAAAGGGATTTTATCCATGCGGTCGTATAAATCGACATGGTTCGTATTTGGTAAAATGAGCAGTTCTTTTGGTTGTTTGGCTTTTTGATAAGCATCTTTACTAAAATAAAGCGAGTGGGCATCCTCGCCAGCAATGATTAAGATAGGACGTGGAGATATCTCGTCAATATAGCTCAGCAGTGGCATATTCATGAATGATAAAGGCGTCGTCGCCGTCCATGCGCCGCTTGAGTTCACCGCATTTTTATGAAAACCCCGATCTGTGCGGTAGTAATCGAAAAACTCTTTTTGCACAGGGTTTGGATTACTATCTAACGTTTCGGGCAAAATACGATCTGTCGTGGTCACTTTGCCGTTATCGTCTACATAGAGATCATGATTGGCCGTCGCAGGCTGCCCTTTCTCTGCGTCTACCCAGCGTTGTTGATTGAGATGTTTTAATACTGCTTGACGATCGCCCGCATCATAGCGATCACCACCGTCACCTACCCCATGCCCCATCGCACGACTCATATCGTACATGCTGGTCGTGGCGACCGCTTTGATTCGCGTATCCATCGCAGCGGCATTCAAACCCATGCCGCCCCAACCACAGATACCAATAGCGCCAATACGATTTCTATCGACCTCAGGACGTAACCCTAAGTAATCTATCGCTGCACTAAAGTCTTCCGTATTGATATCTGGGGACGCGACATTTCTAGGCGTACCGCTGCTTTCACCCGTATAAGAAGGATCAAAAGCTATAGCGACAAAGCCCTTTTCTGCCATTTTTTGCGCATATAAGCCTGACGATTGTTCTTTTACAGCGCCAAAAGGCCCGCCAACAGCTAATGCTGCTAGCTTTTTGCCGTTATAGGATTTTGGTATATAAAGATCTGCAGCAAGCGTGATGCCATAACGGTTTTTGAATGTTACTTTTTGATGTGTGACGCTGTCACTTTTAGCAAACGTTTTATCCCATTTTTGTACGAGTGGGACGGTAGATGTGGCGGCTTGTGCCATATGATTCGCTCCAAGGATGGTTGAGCTGAGCAGTATTCCCAGGCTAAGCTTTTTGATCATTGATGGTAAGGTCATTGGTCGTCCTTTTTGATAGTAAATCATCACTTATCTGATGATTATTCATAATGTGTGAGTAGAAATAGCCGTGTTATAAACAAGACAAAATTGTTTATAATATATTCTCTAAAGTCATGAGATTATCTTATACTTCTACGATTATAGTGATAATACCCATTTTTTAACTTTTATTTATTCACTCAGGTTCTGAATATGCGACAACAAGAGAATTATAATGAGCTGCATGCTTTCTTATTGGTTGCTCAAGAGAGTAGTTTTACTAAGGCCGCTGTCAAACTTGGGATATCACAATCCGCACTGAGCCGCTCTATTAAGTTATTAGAGCAGCGCTTAGGTCTACAGTTATTCACGAGAACCACACGTAGCTTGTCTTTGACACATGCAGGCGAAGCGTTGTTTGTGACCGCTGAGCAGAGCTTTAGTTTATTAGATGAGAAGTTAGATGGACTCAAGCATTTGCGCGAAACGCCTGCGGGGTTGGTACGCATTAGTGCTGGTCAGTATGCTATTGATAAAGTGCTGTTACCAAAGCTGGCCAAATTCAAACAGCTATATCCTGATATTGAACTCGAGTTGATCAGCGATACTGCTTTGTCAGATATTATCAGCACACAATTTGATGCAGGGGTTCGCTTTGGTAGTTTGGTCACCGAAGGTATGATATCGGTACGTATCGACTATGATGAGGAGATTGCTGTGGTTGGCTCACCAGATTATTTCCTTGAGTTTGGCTTTCCCAAAACACCTGTAGAGTTGAACGATCACAACTGCTTGGGCTATCGATTCATGGGTGGCGGTATGTATCACTGGGACTTTATGATTGATGGGCAGCCTTACAAATTAAAGACGCAAGGACAATGGGTATTCTCGACTGATTACTCAGTGATTGATGCCGCAAAACGAGGACTGGGTATAGGTTATGTGCCCATCGATATGATTAAAGATGAGCTAAAAAACGGCAAGCTTATTCATATATTGAGAGAGTTCAGTCATACCTTTAGCGGCTTTCATTTATATTATCCGCATCACAATGTGTCACCTGCGCTACGAGCCGTCATTGATGCTTTGAAGCTCAAATAGTATTTACTTGGGTAGCAAAGCACCAAGAAAATTCTAAGAAAAAATGAGCCATTCAAGCTCATTAAGACGACCCCTAAAGTTATGACCATTTAAGGTATAATCATCTATAAATCAGAAACTAACGTTGATATTTATGGCTAAAGTGTCTTTAGATCGCCCCAGCCTTATTGCTTGCCCTATCGCTCACAACCTTTCGGTGTTTGGCGATCCTTGGTGCTTGCTGATTTTACGCGATGCTCATATGGGACTGACACGATTTGATGAATTTCATAATAGTCTAGGCATTGCACCGTCGGTGTTGACTAAACGTCTAACCACTCTAGTCGAAGAAGGTGTATTGACAAAACACCGCTACTCGACACAGCCGCCGCGCGAAGAGTATCTATTAACGGAGGCAGGTCAAGATATACTACCGATACTATTCATGTTAAGGGAATGGGGTCTTACTCACAGTCCTTGTTCAGACTATGATAAAAGGGTTGTTTTTGTAGATTCTGAGACAAGTGAGGAAATCCAACCTGTCGTCATTGACAAAGTGACTGGCGTTGAGATTGGTAAACGTGCCATTCAGAAAAAGTTTAAATAAGCGTTTTATATAGATTTTAAGCGTTATCACTTCTTGATGATTTTTCAATCCTTCTTTTGCACAATCAACTCTTTTACATAAGAAACTGCTTGTCCTCGTGTTATTAGCAAAAACAATCGTGCTCAACTCGCCTTTAAATCACCCATATGTTCTGTTGTATTAAAGAATTCTTTTAGCGATACGTACTTACCACCAGCTGCTATCATCATGCATATTGGCATAAATGGCCTCAAATTTTATGCTACTTGCCAGCACTTCTATTAGAAATAATGAAAGTACGATAATAAATATACATAGTAACTGTATTTTCAAGAGTTATTTTTGATAGTAACTATCTTTTTAGTAGTAACTATATTATCTTATATTACTCCTCTGCAAAGAAATCTGCGCGGCGTCTACAAGTTTCGCCAACCAAATAGAATGTATAAACAACCCATACACAAGGACTGTAAAATGGATGTTACGAAAACAGATATTAATAATACGCTAGCTAAATGGGAAGCTGATGATGTGCGTATACGCGCTACATTAGGCTCTATAGGAATAACCTCGCCTGCTCAACTGGCCAGCATGAGTGGCCAATCATTTTTTGATGCTATGTTTGCGGGAGAGTTGCCCTCACCACCGATTGGAGAAACGCTTGATTTTATTCCTATCCACATACAAGGCGGTAAATCCATCTTTCAAGGTCGACCCAGTCAGCAACATTACAATCCATTAGGTAGCGTACATGGCGGTTGGTTTTGTACCATCCTTGACTCTGCTGTCGGCTGCGCTATTCATTCTACCTTGCCCACCGGCAAAGGCTATACCACGCTCGAGATTAAAGTAAATATGATTCGAGCGTTGACTAAAGCCATTCCACTCGTACGTGCTGAGGCTAATATCATCCATGTCGGGAGACAAACCGCAACGGCTGAAGGTCGTATCGTTGGGCCTGATGGCAAACTATACGCCCATGCCACCACGACTTGCTTGATTTTTGATATGCAGTAGTGAAAATAATGACAACCTTTTTACTTAACATGGTTCTGATGATTAACGAAAAATAAGGCCAATACTATGCAAGCATTTGAACATACAATGACTCTAGATGGCAAAAAAGCGCGCTATTATGATCTATCACCTTTGGCTGGTAGTGATACAAATATACAGCTTTCGCCTGCACATTTTTATGGCGGCAATGGTTTTACAGCTGGTGTCTATCTACCACTACTGACCAAGCTCAGTGAGCAATTTACTATCACCAGTCTCGCCATGCGCGGCTATTGGTACGATCTACCATCCGTCAAAAAGCTGACTCGCGAGCAAGATGCTGATATATTGATTAACTTTTTAGAGAGGACACAGGATAAGCCTATTGTAGGTATTGGACATTCTCAAGGCGCGACTGCCACCGCCATTGCCGCGGCAAAACGTCCAGAGCTATTTTCACAACTGTATTTAATAGAGCCCGTTACTTTTACCAAATCGCAGATGCTTATGATGAACTCAGCACCTGACGATTTAAAGATAACTCAAGAGCCTTTTAAAAGCACACAAGCCAAGCAAGCACAGTGGGAAAGCATTGAGTCCTACTATGACTATCTACGGGCGCATCGTGCTTTTAAGCGTATTGATGATGACAATCTTTATGTCTTTGCAAAAAATAGTCTTGTCGAAAATAAGCAAGGACAACATAGTCTGCTTTTCGCTCCTGAGCAAGAATTGGCAAGCTACTTCGATACCCCTTTTGTCAATGACGCCTTAAAAGACCTTAATACTATTGGTTTGCCTTACACTATTATCGTTGGCAAACCTTCTATGTTTATCAGCGATGATGTGCGTAAAGTTTGGCAGCACCTTGTCCCTAGCGAGCGAATCATTGAGCTGTCGGACAATGGGCATCTGCTGCCAATGGAAGCGCCTGAACAATGTGCAAACATCATTATAAAAGCGTTTAATGATTGAAAGACATAGTATGAAAAACTCCGAAGATGAAAAACCGATGATTGATGATTGAGAATCGCCCTATCTTTGTGAGCTAAGCTTGCACCTAAAGAAAGTTAACTTTTATAGCTACTATTAGTATTATCTAAAAATAACGAAAGCCCTAATATCACGGAGTTATCCAATGCGACAGATCAAAAGACTACCTGCTATAGATGGTCAGCTTGGTTGGTTTGAGTCTGTACCTTTTATACGTCCTATGCCCGTGCAGCAAGCTGAAAAAAACGAGCACTTTGACGTTATTGTCATTGGTGCAGGATTCTCAGGTCTCGCGACCGCTGGCCGATTGGCTGAACTCCGTCCAGAGGCGCGCATTGCCCTTGTTGATGCGCTAGAAGTTGGTCAAGGAGCGTCTGGTCGTAATGCAGGATTTATTATTGATATACCTCACAACCTAGATCCTACAGAGCCTGATGCACAGGCAAACACAAAGGCTCGCGACTTGAACACCTTTGCTATTCAGCGATTACAGCGTATTCAGGAGCAGCAAGGATTAGAGGTTTGTTGGCATCAGGCTGGTAAGTATTTGGCCGCTCATGAGGAAAAGCACTTCTCTGGTTTGAGTGACTTTGTAAAAACGTTAGAGGCCATCGGAGAACCGTACGAGATATTAAATGGTGATGCCTTAGCAAAGAAATTGGGTACGCATTACTATAAGCGTGCAGTCTATACACCGGGTAACATATTGGTTAACCCAGCAGCTTTAGCGATCTCCGTCGCCAGTGGGCTACCACCTAATGTAACTTTGTTAGAGAATACGCCAGTCCAAGAAATAGACTTAGCCAATAAAGTCATCCAAACCCCAAAAGCGCGACTCAGTGCCAACACCATCGTCTTAGCCACAAATGCATTTACAGAAAAATTTGGTGTGGCTTCTAATCAAATAACGCCGATATTCACCTATGCCAGTTTGACTCGCCCGCTGAATGATAATGAAATGCAGTGTTTTAAAGACAAGGCTACTGAGAATAAGGCTACTGAAAATATAGCACCTTGGGGACTTACTTCTGCGCATCCAGCTGGCACGACGGTGAGATTTACATCAGATCGGCGAATATTTATCCGCAATACCTTAAATTATCAGCCTACCCTATCTAGCACTGGAACATCACTCGACAAGGTAAAAGTTAAGCATCGTCAGTCTTATTTAGCGCGTTTTCCGCAACTGCCAGACGTACCATTTGAGTACACATGGGGCGGTATGATCTGTGTCACGATGAATCATCAACCTGTCTTTACGGAGCATACGCCTAACGTATACGTCATTGCTGGCATGAATGGTGTTGGGGTAGCAAAAGGCACTTATTTAGGTCATTATATGGCGGAGTACATCTGCGGCAAACAAAGTCCAGAGCTGGATTTTATCCTTAATCATTCAGTGCCGAGCTGGATACCGCCTGATCCATTTCGTAGTGTCGGCGCGCATATTCGCCTCTCTTTTGAAGAGTATATGGCAAAAGGTGAAGTGTAATTGATATAGGAAAGCCGTAGGAGATTTGATACCGTCACTACTGGTCAATGCCTATGACGAGCTATTTCATTAAGCTCATACAAAGCTCATTATTCAACTTTAATGACTTCTGACCCGTTTGCGCGGTAACGATAACACCTTCACCAAATACAAATAGAGTATCAGACTGCTGCTGATCATGGTTAGCCCCTACCACCTTAAACTGTTCAAGTAACCATTTTCTCACTTCAATTTTGTGTTGCTTCGCGATTTGATGCGGTATAGATTCGGCAGCTGAATACTCTGCGCAAGCGTTAATAAACATACACCCATAAAAACCCTCTGATTAGGTCCAGTCTGTTAAGAAAGTTAGATAGCACGTTGCAACATCTGCTGCTGCTTTGATCTCAAATCTATAGTTAATTTCTAACTTTTACCTAATAATTTAGGCAGTTCAAAAAACTCATTATGCGCTAACTATTGCGATAGTTTCTAATAAAAATATTACTGATTGAAAGACAAAAAAGGTAAACTATAAACGTCAAATTTTTACCAACGAATGTTTTTAAAAATGATGAAAGACGACTATTAATTGAACGAATTTTACTGAGGATAAGTGATGAAGTGGACTGTATTGGTGTGTGCGTTACCGCTGTTGACCGCTTGTATAAGCATGAAAAATGTCAAAGAGTTACCAAGCGAGCTGATCTATCAGCCACCTGTGTCAGGGGAGAGCGCAACGATTATGGGTAAAATGGAGCCGCGACATACCAAGCTCGTTGGCGACCGTATCGCTTATATCATGGAGATTGATGGTAAGCGCGTACCTAAAGATAAAAAAGAGGCTTACAGCGACACTTGGGATAATGTCTACCCGATTACAACGGGTGAGCATACCTTGACAGTCACTTACCGTATGGCTGGACACTATACTCTGCCGACCAAGATTATGTTTGATGCCAAAGCAAACACTAACTACCAGTTAGACTTCGCTACTGATATTGGTACCGCATGGTTTAGTAAAGACAGCTATGTTGACTTTTGGATAAAAGATAAAGTAACAGAAAAGCCCGTGACTGAGGTAGTGCGAAGTGCGCCACCACCTGAGCCACGGGTTATCTCCTATCCGATCATCATTAATAATTGATTGAGATGTGTCTAGAAATAACTTTAATATAAATTCAAAATTATTTAGAAATTATTAAACATAAAATTATTATTTTAATTATTGAAAATTAATTAGATAAATAGACATCGAAAAACAATAGTTTTTCGATGCTTCTTTTTTACAAGAACTAAAATATTTCAGTCATAATTTCTAATAATACATTAATTCATTCTACAAGTTCTTTTAAAAATTACTTAAGCTATCCAAACTTTTTTTAATTCCAATATCGTTTGGATCTAAGGCTAATGCATCTGTATAGCATTTTTTTGCAGATGCAAACTCTCCTACTTCTATCATTAAAGCTCCTAGGTCAATATAAGCATCTACAAAATCTGGTTCTATATCGATTGCTTCTTGATAATTTTGAAAAGCTTGAACTAAATTTCCTTCAGCTAGAAACTCTGAGGCCCATAAATAAAAATCTCTAGATATTCTAAGGTTGCTATCTATTTCTATCGCTTGACCATAAAAATCAAAGGCATTACTGTGATTTCTTTTGTAGAATTCAGCATTGCCTTTGCATACTAAGATATTGGCGTCTGATAAATCTGAATTATTGAGCAAATTATAACCTGTATCAAAATCCATATTTTTAAAGACTTCAGTGATTTCTTTCATAATATTTTGACTTTTTCTAGTATTACTCATATATTTTCACTACATTAGGTTTAACAGATCTATCGATTGGAATTTTTTGTCGCGTCAGCCTCTGCCACTATTGCTAGCCTAGGTCCTAGTTTCATTCTAAGTATTACGAACTCCGTACAGCCTAGGGCATCTTAAATCTCTCTCTAGCAAAGAATTCGCTCGTTAATACGAAACTGCCATAAAATATTTTTAAAATATAATCACTAGTCATCACTTCCTAGGCCAATTACATGACCCCTATATACACTGCACTGGCTGTACTGGTTACCTTTATCTGGGGTGTAAACTTCACCTTTATTGCATGGGGATTAGAGAGCTTCCCGCCACTAATGCTCACGGCTCTACGTTTTTTCTTTACCGCCGTGCCCTTGGTTTTGTTTCTTAAGCCACCTACATTTAACCGTACCTTACTCATCTATGCTATCGGTACCTTCGTGATGCAATATGCCTTTGTATTTACAGCCCTGCATCTAGGTGCGTCACCGGGTTTGACGGCATTGTTGCTACAAATGCAAATTTTTATCACTGTATTGTTGGCGTACTTTATCTTGGGCGAAGCAGTCAGTCGCATGCAAATCATCGGTATGTTGGTCGGAGTATTAGGCCTTAGCGTGATTGCGCTAAACCTTGGCGGAGATATGCCTGTGGCTGGATTTGTCTGCATCTTGATTGCCGCAGTCGGTTGGAGCTTTGGTAACATTGCATCCAAGCAAGCCTCAGCACAAGCGACCTTAAAAGCAGCACAACGAAAAACAGACGTGGCTGCTATCGCACCTACCACTGGAAAAAACAAGACATCTGCTTTGTCTGCTCTCGCACTGGTAGCATGGGGCGGTCTCATTGCCTGCGTGATCTTAACTGTATCTTCTCTTATGTTTGAGACTGATGCATGGCAGCTGGCGACATTTACGGACGCATCGCTCAAATCTTGGCTATCACTTGGGTTTATCGTGTATATCTCAACCCTAGTGGGCTTCGGACTCTGGGCACATCTACTCAGTCAAAATACTACCTCCAAGGTTATGCCATTTGCTCTATTAGTGCCGGTATTCGGTATGACAACGTCCGTAGTGCTTACGGGCGAAGTTGTAACGTGGTGGAAACTGTTGGCAATGATATTGATATTGTCGGGGTTATTATTAGCAAATGTGAAATTTGGGATAAGGAAAAAACCTGCTCATAAGTACGGAGTCTAATAGTTCACTCTTAGATAAATGGATAAACGATGGTTAAAGACTCATTGCCTATACAATGAGTCTGGCTATTAATTAATATGACGTGAAGGCAAATAAAATAAGAGAGACGATCAATAGCCTATGGTTTCTCATGTTTATCGTTACGCATTTATCAAATCCAACCTTCTTCCAAAAGATGCTCAGTATTACTGATTTTAAACTCACTACATAAATCATAAAAGGTCATTGGATCTTCAACATTATCGAGCATCTCACGTTTATTGAGCGCCACAAATAACGCCAGTGCATAAGCTGCACTATGAATAGATTTTTTGGGATTAAAGGTAATATCGGTAAAGGCTTGATATTGCATCACTTCCTCATGTAGCTGAGGGTTTTGTTTTAGGGCATTCACATATAGCCAATCATAAAATACAGTCAACGGCTCCGTGCCCCACTCCATACCAAAATAATTGTAGCCGATGAGTTCACCCGAGGTCATTAATCGCTCGTCCTTTCTGGCTTGTCTTGGCGGTGCTGTCAGCAAATCAATGTAAGGGCCACCATCTTCAAAAACCATACTGGATTGAAAAGCATTTTCGACACTGTATTGATTGCCATCATGCTCATCAGTGATCTTTAAGCTGAACGGACTCAGCGGAAAACTCAGCTTATTGCCAGATTTACTGGATAATTCCAAAACATGGTTAAAGCCATACTTTTTGCGAATGACTTGATGCATATCATTGATAGATTTTTTCTTTTGTCTGGTCGCAAATCCCACATGCCGTTCAAATCTGACCATGTCTGTTTTTACTAGATTGTCACTGTTGACTCTAGGCATAAAGACAGGCCTGTGCTCTACAGCGTCTTGGCTTTTTTCCATAGAGTTGCTTCTTTGTTCCATAACGATGTGCCTTATATCAATAGTCTTTTATAAATTTTCTTTCACAGTTGATCTGGTCGCCAAATGGTAGCTGCTCACGCATTTTGACAGATACTGAACGCCATCAGCGCTTGCGAGGCAGTTTATCTTATTATGCATCATTTATCTGCCCTATTTTAAATTTGCCAATAGACTTGCTGAGTTTTGTTTTTATGAATACTTAGAAAATTAGCTTTTAGTCGTTTTACGTGCCTGCACTGATATTAGACCTTAAAACAGCACCTTCCAGATTTGCATAGAACAGTACTATGACCCTGATCTTTATATTCTGTGCGCGTACGCGACCGTGGTTTTTACGATAAATCCGCGCTATCGCTTACCAAATGGACGATTCGCTTTATCAATTTCTCTAATTATGTACCGAAATGATGAGTGAAAAACGATGCTTAACCCAATAAGCGCGTGTTCTACTCCTTATTTCCCCAATATGCTACAATTATCCCCAAGTGAGCCTTGGGAATAATTAGTCTATAAATCCTTTTATTTAAAAGGTATGTAATATTCTTATAATAAATATCGGTGTCCATACTAGTGTCCAAATACTCTTTGGCTTTTTACAGAAGGGTATTTTCATAAGTTATCAATCTTTCATAAACCCGCATTTGCCTCATAAACATTACGGATAAGAACATGGCTGTCGACAATATAAATGATATCAACAAACTTGAATGTCGAGATAAGGACTACTCGGTCAGCGTCTCAGGTATCACGGGTTTGAGTCTACGTGTCTATCCAAACGGTAAAAAAGAATACTACCTGCGCTACTCTCATCCACATTTCGATGGTAAGCGACCTAGAATGATGCTGGGCAAGGTCGAGGACATCAGTCTATATGAGGTCAAGTACAAAGCAGAGGTCATACTTAATACGGTCGCAAACGGCTCTGACCCCAAAGCCATACAGCAAAAAGAGCAAGTGAATAAGTATGCTCACTTAAAGAACGCCACGTTCGCTGACATTGCGCAAGCATGGCGAGATCACAAAACATCCAGTCGTCAGCAAAGCAAATCGAAAAAGCCTGCGTTTAGTGAGTCGACACTCAAATTTTGGGATTTGTGCTTAGGATACATGTGCCAAAACATTGGCGACTTAAGGATGAATGATATCACCAGTGAGATGATACTGAGTGTGTGCGAGTCGATTCAAAATAATGAAAATCAAGCGACCTTCGTTGGTGCCAGCACTCGGCTTTATACGGAAAAAGTATTTTCATTCGCCGTCGCACGAGGATTATGCGATAAAAATGTAGCGATTGACACCCGTGGCGAGCTGGCACCAGCTGGCTCAGGCAATCACTTGCCAGCCATTACCAAACCGGATCAGTTTGCGACGCTTTTACAGGATATGGCCGATTTCAAAGGGGCAAGCAAGCTCACATTAGAAGCCATGAATTTACTGCCTTATGTGTTTGTCCGTAGTATTGATTTACGCTCTATGCGTTGGCAGGATATTGACTGGGATAATAATACATGGGCGTTCTCCCCGACCAAAGGCGAAGGTCGCGACGATATGGTCTCGCACTTAGTCGTGCCATTAGCCACACAGGTGATTGCGCGATTACGAAACATTCAATCCATCACAGGCCATAAGGAGTACGTCTTTGCCTCAATGCGTGGTTCAAACAATGCTTATATTAGTAAAGCCACACTGGTACAGATATTTCATCGGCTTGGATACAAAGATGTGCAATGTGCGCATGGATTTCGAGCATCGGCTAAAACCTTGCTCATGGAACAGCCTGAGCTACGCTATTCTGACATCGTCACAGAGTTACAGCTAGGTCACAGGATAAAAGACACACATGGCGGGGCTTACAACAGACTCGATGAAATCGATACTAGAATCCAGATGATGCAAGATTGGGCAGATTATATAGATAAGCTGCGAGATTACGCTAAGACGTCAGCTAAATAATCTAGTACTAAGCATAAAGCATAGTTTGAAAATTTGAAAAATAGACGAGGCGTTAAATACACTATAGTATGACAAACATCGGTTGATAGAAAATTTCTTCGAGCGTCAAACATAATTACCCATTTATGTTAAATTGCAAAAAACGGTAGGGATATCTGTAGAGGCATAACGTCTAAGACAGCCCTACTACTATACTCGTTAATACTGTACTCACTCATTTGATAGGAAGGTTGAAGATGACACTAGATAACAACGTACTACGTAAACGCACCAGCTTGTTGGGTTCATTATTAGGTGATGCTATTTCTCGCCAATCTGGTGAGCAGACGCTAGATACGATTGAGACGCTGCGCAAAGGCTTTATTCAACAGCGCCGTGAGCCGAATGAGGCACATAAACAGCAGCTTATCGATTTTATTGCTTCTTTGGACAATCAAACCTTAAAAAATGTCATACGCGGCTTTTCTATCTATTTTTTCCTAGCCAATCTAAGCGAAGAGAATTACTTGCGTGAGCAGCGTCATGCACAGCGTATGCAGTCCGAGCAAAGCTGGGAAGGATCATTTCGTCGTACCTTACTTGAGTGTCGTGAACGCAATATCGAGCCTGCTCAAATGCAAGAGCTGATTGATCAGCTAAAGTTTACACCTGTATTTACGGCACATCCTACCGAAGCGCGTCGCCGTACTACGATGAATATCTTACAAAGTCTATTCACACATAGCGATGCTTTAAACAACGTGTCTGAAAACAGCTTTGCCTATGAACAAGCCAAAGAGCAAACGGCGCAAACGATTGATCTATTATGGTCGTCTGATGAAGTGCGCACCCGTAAGCCATTGGTATATGATGAAATTAACAATGGCCTACACTACTTTAATGCCAGTTTATTCAATGCCATTCCTAAAGTATATCGTAATATCAAAAAAGCCATTGTCGATATCTATCCGGAGCTTACAGACTATCCACTACCTGCATTTATGAGCTTTGGTTCATGGATTGGTGGTGATAGAGATGGCAATCCTTTTGTGACTTTTGAGACCACAGAACTTGCTGTATTGATGCATGCTGATACCGTGCTGCGTCACTATCAAGTGCTACTCAAAAAACTGCGCCGACAGCTGATTCATAGTGACACCATTGTTACCGTTTCACCTGACGTCTATTCCAAGATCAAAAGTTACGATGAGCTTGCCCAGCGTGTGTTTGATTATAACCTTGACGATTATGGCAACGAACCTTATCGTCGACTGCTTTCTTTAATTTTGACCAAAGTCAACGCTACCAATCGCCGTATTCAAAGCAAAGGCACTGATACTGAGGCTGAAAAAGACGCTTATGCCAGTCCTGAAGGGTTGTTAGAGGATTTGCGTCTCATACGCCAAAGTGTCACCACACATGATAAAGCGCATGCAGATGGGGCGCTGCTTGATATGATTCGCTTGGTCAAAACCTGCGGCTTTCACTTGGCAGCGCTCGATATCCGCCAAGAGTCGTCCTATCACGGCGAGGTTATCGCTGATATTTTTGATAGTGCCTCAAACCTACCCGATTATCAAACGCTTAACGAGATTGAACGCCAAGAATGGTTAACGCGCCTACTGCAAAAGCCAGGCACACCGCTCATCTATACCGATAACTTAAGCGACAAAACACGCGAGCAGTTGGCACTGATGAATTCCGTGGCGACTTTACGCAAACTCGTTGGCGCTGACACGTTTGGCAGTTATGTGATCTCAATGACCAATAACGCAAGCCAGCTACTAGAAGTACTGCTACTCATGCGCTTTGCTGGTCTATGTAGGGTTAACGATGCAGGCCAGCTATCGGCTGATTTGCCCGTGGCACCTTTGTTTGAGACCATCGAAGATCTCAAAAATATCGACAAGATACTACCTGCCGTCTTAGATAATCCACTGTATCGCGGCCTACTAGCGCACAGCGATAATACGCAAGAAATCATGCTCGGCTATTCAGATTCTTCAAAAGATGGCGGTATTATCACCTCTGCATGGCAGCTCTATAGCGCGCAGCAAACCATCAATAACATTGCTGAGCAATATGGCATAAAAACACGCTTGTTCCATGGTCGCGGCGGTTCTGTGAGCCGTGGTGGTGGATCAACGCACAAAGCCATTGCTGCACAGCCAGCTGGCACATTACATGGTCAGATTAAAGTAACTGAGCAAGGCGAAGTGCTCTATGCCAAGTACGCCAATACGGATACTGCCGTGTTTGAGCTAACTATGGCAATCACAGGCACACTCAAAGCCTGCTCTACAAGGTTTGTAGTACAACCGACTGAGTTGCCAGAGTATGAAGCGCTGTTTACACGCTTAGCAGATGCGGGTGAACAACGTTATCGAGAGCTGACCGATCATACCGAAGGGTTTTATAAGTTCTACTCCGAGGTCACTCCAGTACAAGAAATCTCTTTATTAAACATTGGCTCACGTCCAGCCCATCGTAAAAAAGGCCTACCAAGTAAGACCACCTTGCGAGCCATTCCTTGGGTGTTTGGCTGGTCATTGGCACGCTTTACCCTACCTGCTTGGTATGGCGTCGGTAGTGCGCTAGATAGCGTCAAAAAAGACGAAGCATTGATGAAAGAGATGAATAAGCACTGGCCATTTTTTAGCGTGTTTATCAGTAATATCGAAATGGCCTTTACCAAAGCCAATATGAATATTGCCGAGGCCTATAGCCAACTATGTGATGATGAGCCGTTACGCGAAAAAATCATGAGTGAGGTGCTCGATGAGCATGAGCTAACTTCTTCCGGTCTAAATTCTTTGCTAGATCAAGACACGCTTTTATCTGGTCAGCAAAATCTAGCTGCCTCTCTGCAGTGGCGCGATGCTTATTTGGACCCCATTAACTATATACAGATTGAGCTGTTGAAGCGTGCTAGACAACAAGATGACAATACGACAGATAACCATAAAGATGACAATCTCAATGTAGAAGACCCACTAATCCGTAGTATCAATGCACTGGCAGCGGGTTTGCGTAATACGGGGTAAAAGTAGATAAAATTGACAAGAAAACTATGATAGCTAGATGAATGTGCATTATTTAATGCACATTCATTGCATAGCCTACGAATAGTAATTTATAACTCAGCCTACATATCTTATCATTTCTGACATTAATCTATTGTCAGGATAATCTATTCAATCATATCTAACCTGACCCATTTTAAGAACTAAAATAATTTATCTCTACTTCCTTTATTTTTTACGATTGCTAACAACCAATTTTTCACTAATAAAAGCATAGACATGCATACATTTGTCGTGCGCTTGGAAAAAAGTTGTGCAATAATTAATTAGAAACTTTTGTTTGATTGTTTTTATAGATACTCTAAATAAATTACTTGGCTATTGACAGGTGATTGTAAGTTGATAGAGCATTATCCTACTTTGTATTGGAATGTGCTCAAAATATACTTTTGGAGAAATTACTATGCAATTGAAAAAACATTTAATGACCTCAGCACTTGTGGCTACTACTATCCTAGCAGGATTTTCTGCTGCTAACGCTGCGACAGCTGATGGCACCTTCGACGTCAAACTCACGATAACTTCTTTTTGCTCTGTAAACTCATCATCTGGTATTCAAGATATTAATTTTGGTAGCTATGCTGCAAATACAGGTCCCACGGGAATCGCTGAACAGTCTTCAGCCAGCAATATTTCAGTCACCTGTTCCAAAGACGCACCCTATGTTATAAATTTAACACCGTCCAACAATAGCCCATCAGGGGCGGGAGCGATGACAGGCCCAGGTAGCGATACAATTAGCTATCAGTTGTCCAAAACAACAGATGGTTCTGCTTGGGGTAATAATGGGATCTTAAGTGCGGAAGGTAATGGTGTCTCTGGTACAGGTGCTGGATTAAGCGCCGCCGCCGATACTTATACCGTATACGCCAAGGTAACTTCTACAACAGACGTTAAACCTGGTGACTATTCTGATACTGTCGCTGTTAGCGTGCTGTACTAATAGTGATGTTAAACGACTGTATAAGGCATACGGTGTATTATGGGCTTATTTCTGGACTGCTATTGTTTTCTGGTGCGGTAAGAGCAAGTGGATTGCAAGTATCCCCTATATCTCTAACGTTACAAGCCAGACAAAATGCCAGTGGGCTTACTCTTAGCAATTCTGGTAACAACGTGGTCAACGCGCAAGTGCGTGTGTATCACTGGTCACAGAATAATATGCGTGATGAACTTGAATCCTCACGTGGACTGTTAGCAAGCCCGCCTATGATTCGTTTAAATCCTGGTGAGCAGCAGCTGATTCGAATTATTAGAACTAAGACACAATCACAAGATGTGGCAGCAGTCGAGGACGCATTTCGACTGCTGATTAACGAGTTGCCTGTCAAATCTGATGATAAAAAAACTGGTCTGCAATTTGTATTAAGTTATTCATTACCCGTATTCGTTCAGCCTAAAGGCACAAAAAAAATTGGCCCCAAGTTACAGTGGAGCGCTCAGACACAACCTAATACCGATCAGATAAAGCTGAAAGTAAGTAATAGTGGGAATGGGCATGCTCAGCTAGCGGCCCTAAGTTTTGTGGACAGTAACAACAATCTCACCGAGATTAATAAAGGATTACTAGGTTACGTTTTACCAGGATCTACCATGCATTGGGTGCTAAAAATATCACCAGCTACGCTAAAAAAAGGTGGAAAATTTAAGGTGTTGATGAATGGAACTCAAACAATACCCGATATCACGCTGGAAAATTTTACTCACTAACCTAATCTTTCATATGATGACCATGTCTATAGGTCATGCTGTAAATGGGTTTAATCCTCTAGAGGTTGACCAAAAAAGATTGTCTCAACTTGAGTTGGACAACTATAGTGATAATCCAGATACCGAGCTTGATCTGTATTTGGAGGTCACATTGAATGGCAAAAACGTGGGTTTGGTTCATTTCATTTATGATGACAATCAATTGTGGGCGAGTACTGATGTATTACAACAGATGGGCTTTATATTACCATCTCATATCGTGACGCCAATCTCTCTCAACCGTATTCCTAATCTCAAAGTTGACTATAATCCTCGCCAGCAAACGGTAAGCATGATTGCATCAATTGACATGCTAAATTTAGATATGACAGTACATAGCACTCATCAACATAAACGTCTAACCACCAATACATCACCTGGCATATTATTAAACTATACGCTTTACGGTACACATGACCCAAACGATGACAGTAACCTCAGTGCTTACACAGAATTGCGAGCATTCAATAATTCTGGAGTGCTGAGCAGTACAGCATTAACAACCGCAAAAAATGATACTTGGGATAGGAGTGACTGGAGCGCTCATACCGTTCGATTGGATACCAGCTGGCGCAAATCATTCCCTGACAGCCTGATTACGATGCAGGCAGGAGACATACTTACAAGTGCATTATCATGGACACGCCCCACCCGTTTGGGCGGTCTACAAATAGGCAGTAATTTTAACTTGCAGCCTTATATGGTAACCACACCCCTACCTTCATTTTTTGGTACAGCAACCCTACCTTCAGCGGTAGATCTATATATAAATGGGCTTAAGCAATTTAGTACAGATGTCCCTGCAGGCCCGTTTGAATTTGATACCGTACCTAGTTTTAGTGGTGCTGGCAGAGCTCAATTAGTAGTGACTGATGCATTAGGTCAAAGTCAGACCCTCGACTTTTCTTTATATAATACACATCAATTATTACAATCAGGGCTTTCCGACTGGTCCTTTGAGATTGGAGCAGTACGTGAAGATTATGGTATTGAATCCTTCAATTATGCTGACGATATAGCCGCTAGTGGCACTTGGCGTTATGGCGTAAATGACCGTTTTACTGCAGAAACTCATGCGGAAGCAACCTCTGGTCTCCAGAACGCTGGGATTGGTGGTACATGGTTATTAGGGCGTACAGGTGGAGCGCTGTTTGCATCGCTGGCGGGCAGTGAGGGTCAAGGCAAAAGCGGCACACAATATAGTGCAAGCTACTCATGGAATAACCGTCGTTTTTATGTTGGACTCAATGCCATAGGCACTGATGGTAATTATCGAGACGTTGGTACGCAATATGGCTCGGCACCGGCCCATCGGAGTGAGCAGTTCTCAACAGGTTACAGTACTCGGTCTATAGGGAGCTTTGGCCTTAGCTATAACCAAGTAACTTATGACCAACAGGACGCCATACAACTTGCCAGCGCCTATTGGAGTAAAAACTTTGGTCGACGCTTGATGCTGAACGTTAACCTAACGCACGATTTTAATGACTCTGACAATAGTAGTGCAGTAATTGGGGCGTCTATGACACTGGGCCAGAACCGGTCAGCCAGTAGCAGCTTACAACAGCAAGCTAATGGCACTTTTTTTGTGGCAGATATATCGCAAGCCGAGCCTAACTCGGGCGGTGTAGGCTGGCGAGCACAAACCCGTAATAGCGCAGACCGTAACGACATGTCGGCAGAGTTGAGCTATCTTGGGCGCTATGGACAAGTAAAAGCAGGCATTACAACGAATGAAGATGACCTCTCTTTTTATGGTGGCAGTACAGGATCGTTAGTTATGATGGGTGGTGGCCTGTTTCCTTCACGAAGGCTTAATAGCAGCTTTGCGGTAGTCTCCACTAACGGTATCGCTAATGTTCCAATTCTTTTACAAAATAGTCCGATTGGCAGCACCAATAGTAAAGGGTTGCTACTAGTATCACCACTCAATGCTTATCAAGAAAATAAAATAGGTATCAACCCTATGGACTTGCCTGCCAATATGAGAATCGACAAAGTGAGCATTGATGCCACGCCAGCAGAGCAATCCGGTATGGTGGTGGCTTTAGATATCACACCAGTGAACGCGGCATCAGTTATTCTACAGGACGATAAAAATAAAATAATACCAGTCGGTAGTACAGTAGAGATGCTTTCAAAGAAAGGTGTACCAGCAGCTATGGTTGGTTTTGATGGTGAGGTATATTTAGATATGCTGGATGCACAAAATACTTTACAAGTAACCACGCCTGACAGTCAGGTTTGTCATGTTAGCTTTGAATATCACAGTGACCATAATGATATTCCCCTCATTGGTCCGCTTATCTGCGATGGGGTACAAAAATGAGGCAGCTGCAGCTATTACAATGGTGTTATGGTTCATTGCTTTTACTGGCTGGGACTTTGTTGCCCATGCAGCATGCTAATGCCATATTAACTGCTGATTGCAGCGCAAGTATGAGCCCTAGCATCATAAATATCAGCACAGCAATAACCCCTAGTAACGCTGATAGTGCCAATATCAATGCAACCCTGAACTATACTTGCAAAAATACTGACCTTCTTCTTAGCATGAAAGTATCGGTCTGTCTGTCAGCTGATGGCGGTGACTATAACCCCAGTATGGTATCTCCACGTTTTTTGAAAAACACGCTAAATAATTCCCGATTGGCCTTTAATATGACATTACCCGGAGATACAGTTTGGGGTACAACATCAGGCTCAGTTTATAAGTCTGTCGTACATACCATTGCCCCAAAGAACAGTGTCTCTGTCGATGTGCCAATAAAAATATCATTAATGCCCAATAATGATAATAAGCTTGCGACACTAGGCACCTATATCAATAATTTTAATACCAGCGGTACGGCGATCACTTATTCTGATACCCTAGCACTACTATCTACCCCCAACTGTGTGACAGATATAATAGAAGAAAAGAAGCCTCTGCTGTTTACTGTTCAAACAAAGGTCGTGCCCAGCTGTGTGATTAATGCTACCTCTGATATTAACTTAGGCAGCCATTCGGCAAATCAAACCAATATTGTGGGCAGTAATAACAATGCTATCAATGTAACCTGCACTAATGATTCTCCCTACCATATCGGGCTATCTCCCTCAAATGGCAATATAAACGGTGCAGGTTTGATGAGTGGCACTGGCAGCAATACCGATAAAGTACCGTATCAATTACGCAGTACCCCGGGCTCTGCTGGAACCATATGGGGTAATACGGCTACTTCTACGACTGTTGGGAATGGACTTGCTGATACTGGCACTGGCGTAGCTCAATCTCAAACCGTATACGTGACCGTACCAAGTGCTGATGTGACGCCTGATAATTATTCTGATACCGTGACCATTCGTGTGAATTATTGAGCGACAATTGCTTTCTGACGAAACGATATGTTTTGTGATTATCTATAAAACAAGTATCTTTGTGAGCAAGAGCTTGTAAAAAATTAATCGTTAGTCTCGCGATACAACGTGGTTTGTGACTCTTGCCTAAAGTCCTCATAGGTAATGGCAGCCTCACTCTGTGGAGCTCGAGAAGGTTCTATAGGCTCGACTTCAGCTGCGGGCACGTTTTGTTCGTTATTGTCTGCATTAATCGGTTGTGCTGACACTAACGGCTCCTCGACCGTATTGGCATCATTAGATAATTGGTTGTCATCACTATTCACTATAGGTTCGGCGCCGACCACTGGCGTGCTGGTCGTAGCTGCCGGCGCTGTCCCGTCTAAGTCGCTATCATTGCTAACAGTAGTGTCAGAAACAGAAGTCGATAAAAATCCCGTAAAAATAAGGGTAAGTACGACAATAGCAATGAGTAGTGAACCAAAAATCATACCAATAATGAGAGGTTTTTTACTACTTGCCACTTTCTTTTGTGGCGTTATGGCATCCCTATGATCTGGCTCCAATGGCATGGCTTTAGTATTTAAAGGGTCATCAATCGTTGTGTTAGATAAAGGCGTCGCTTGATCGAGATCGACAGAGGATGGCTTTTTTTCCTCATTATTCTTACTTAAGTCACTATTTAAGTCATGGTCAACACCAGCATAATTATCCATTCGCGTATCTGACACCTTGTTTTGTGTCGATGCATTTTGACCTGAAAAGTCAAAAGTAGCGTTTGTTGTGACGATATCGGCTAACTCTAATCTTGGCTCTTTATCGTTATTTTTATCTTCAAATAATTGCAGCTCTTCTACGCTTAGAGGCTCAAAAGCAGGTAACTTACTTGCCGTTTTTAATGACGTTGAATCATCATTATCGTTTTGGGTGTCATTTTCAGCGCTTTGAACTCGACTGATAAAACGTTCGTAAATATTATTTTTGGCACGCTTACGCGATTTTTTATGAACGAGTTGAGACAACTCTTCGTCAAAATCAGTACCGATGCCTTTTTTTTTGTCGTTCATAAAATAACACCAAGCCAGTTTATGCTACTGGCAGTAAATGACTGATAAAATGAAGTTGTGAATTTTATTGCTAAACTGTAACAGTATCGTTAGTCCCCAATATAGTTGCTCACACCCCTATCTTCAAGCACAATTTATTTGAGGCCGCTAACATTTGTAAGACTCATCTTAAATAATGCGATGAATTCTTATCAAAAGTAGCTCGTATAGAGACAACATATACCATAACAGGCTTAATAATATGGATTTAAAACAGCTCAATGCATTTATTGCTGTCGCGAATTTGCGCAGCTTTAGTGCAGCCGCAGCAAAAACAGGGCTGTCACAGCCAAGTTTGAGCCGCCTGCTTAAACAGCTCGAGACCGATATGGATGTCGTGCTTATCGATCGTTACCACAGGCCATTACATCTGACTGAAGCGGGCGAATTTTTTTACGATAAGATAAGCACCATACTGACAGAAATCGAGACCGTCACGAGCATGACCCAGCGCTTATCAGCGCCAAGTAGTGCGCTAAACATCGGCTTTGTGCCGTCAGTATTATATGGGTTACTTCCTGAAATCATCGCCATGCTCAAGCAGTCCAATCCTGATATAGATGTCAACCTCAAAGATATCAGCTCTTACCAACAAATGGAGGCACTCAAATCTGGTGAGATTGATATCGGTTTTGGGCGTTTTGCCCATCAAGATCCATGGATTCAACAAATATTACTGCGTCATGAGCGCTACGTGGTGGCCTTGCCAAAGTCGCATCCTCTTGCTCATGTAAAAGAGCAGCGATTAATAGACTTAGCAAATAATCGCTTGATTTTATACCATCAAACGCATTTACCGATAGCCACCACACTACCGACATCAGAGTCCATCAAAGCAAAGCAGGAAGCTAATACAAAAACCAGACGTGTTACCAATGAAAAATCTGCACTTAGTGAGCCGATTACGGAGCCGTTACTACATTTGTTTGCACAATACGGTATCTCACCCTTTATGACCACCACGGTGAGTGACTTGCAAGTAGCTCTAGGCTTAGTCGCTGCGGGCGAAGGTATCACGCTTGTACCTGCCAGCTTAACCACGGTACGTACAGAACAAATCAGCTACCAGCGTTTGGTACATGAAAACGTCACTTCTCCTATTTATCTGCATACTCTCAAAGATTTTGTGCATCCAAGTATCTCTGAGTTATTGAATGCGATCTATCAGGTCTATGAAGAACGAGGCATCACCTACCGGCGACAAAAATTTGTGTAACGTCCTTAAATGACCAGATATTGCGTGGATATTGTGTTATAAAGAAACGCCAAAAAATAATCTGCTCTAATACTTGATATTATCAGATTAATATGCTAACCAAAAAGAATGGCAATGCAAACAAATAGTAATAATAACTAGAATAATCATTCTCCTGAATCGTATTGGTGTGCTAAAGTCGATACAAGATTAATCGTTTTATAAAAAAGCATGTATAGAGCGGTTGTCTAATGATCACTGGCAAACTGACACAGGTAAGTGATGATTTGCCGTTTTAACCATTTCGAGGTATTCATGTCCACACAACCACTCAATAACCCAAGTACCACTGACGATATCGTTACTGAACAGCAAGAAGGCTTTAGTTGGCGTATCTTTGGCCCAGGTATTTTGATGGCGACCGCTGCAATCGGTGGCTCGCATCTGATTTCATCGACGCAGGCTGGTGCTATATATGGCTGGCAGTTGGCGATTATGATTGTTTTAGCCAACGTTTTTAAATATCCGTTTTTTCGCTTTGCAACCGATTATGTTTACGATACGGGCGAGAGTTTGATTGCAGGCTACGCCAAGCGCTCAAAGGTATATCTTTGGGTATATTTTATCCTCTCTATCTTATCAGCGGTCATTAGTACGGGTGCGGTCTCGCTGATTGCAGCGGTGATTTTGGGCTTTATGCTACCCGCCTCCCTTGAGCTATCGACGATGGTGCTGTCTATGATCATCGTGGCCGTCTCTTGGTTCTTTTTGATAGCTGGTCATTATAAATTGCTCGATGGTGTGACTAAGTGGATTATGATTGCCTTGACGGCAGCCACCGTTGCTGCGGTCGTGATTGCCGCTGGCAAGCCAACTGTGATGGCAGCAGATTTTATTGCTGTGTCCCCTTGGAACCTAGCGACACTCGGTTTCATCGTCGCATTGATGGGCTGGATGCCAGCACCGCTTGAGTTTGCCGCGATCACCTCTATGTGGACCTCTGCCAAAGTCAAAGCTGATCACACCACGCACAAGCAAGGCTTGCTCGACTTCAACGTCGGTTATGCCGTTTCAGCGATTCTAGCCTTGTTTTTCTTATCGCTGGGTGTGTTTGTCCAGTATGGTTCAGGGCAAGAGATTGAGCTGGTTGGCGGTGCTTATATTAATCAGCTAATCAATATGTATACGGCAACCATCGGTGAATGGTCACGATTGCTGGTCGCTTTTGTCGCTTTCATGTGTATGTTTGGCACGACAATTACCTGTGCTGATGGCTACGGCCGTGCCAATGCCGAGTGCTGGCGTTTGCTTAAAGGCGAAAGCGAAATCAATAAAAAGCAAATCGCTTTTTGGACGACATACGCTATCGGTGGCGGGCTTGTGATTATTACGTTCTTCACGGGACAATTGGGCGCGATGCTTAAGTTTGCGATGATATCGGCGTTTGTCTCTGCACCTATCTTTGGTTGGCTCAATTACTCATTGGTCAAGAAGCATAAGAAACTGTCCGCAGGTATGAATGCTCTGTCTATCGCAGGCTTGATATTCTTGGCAGGATTTGCCTTATTGTTCTTAGCCAATTTGGCAGGTTTATTTGCTTAAACTTAGTCTTTTTTAAGCTCATGATAAATGAAGCCCTAATAGCTTAGCTGTTAGGGCTTTTTGGTGGGAACAGGACAATCTATAGAGTAATACACCTATTATAATTGTAACTAAATGTAAAAATACGTCCTGTCAAAATTTGGCGATTTGAGTAATATGAATAATTATTCTAACTAAACGTTAAAAAGTAGATAATGCTATTTGTTTTATAAATATTATTAAATTAACTACAATCAATTATTATAAATAATAAACAGTTATATATAAGCTAACCTTTGCAGACGTGGATAATTGGGTATAATCAGTGACAACAACAAGATTATTTTCTCTCCATGCAAGATTATGAAAGGATACTCACATGACCTCACTCTCAGCAGGTGTACGCTTTCGCAGTGCGCTTAAACAAAAAAATGATAATAACCAGCCATTACAAATTGTAGGCGCGATTAATGCCTATACCGCGATGATGGCGACCCAAGTTGGCCATCAAGCGCTGTATCTCTCTGGTGGCGGTGTGGCAAATGCATCATTTGGTTTGCCTGATTTGGGCATGACCAGCCTTGATAACGTGCTAGAAGATGCTCGACGTATCACTGATGCCGTCGATACGCCATTATTGGTTGATATCGATACCGGCTTTGGCGGTGCGTTTAACATTGCCCAAACCATCAGAAAAATGGAAAAAGCAGGTGTGGCAGCGGTACATATCGAAGACCAAGTCGCGCAAAAGCGCTGTGGTCACCGTCCAAATAAAGAAATCGTCAGCATCTCAGAAATGGTAGATCGCCTAAAAGCAGCACTAGATGCCAAGACGGATCCTGATTTTGTGGTGATGGCTCGTACTGATGCGCTGTCCGTTGAAGGCTTAGACGCTGCTGTTGAACGTGCCGTTGCTTTTCAAGAGGCTGGCGCCGACATGATCTTTGCAGAAGCGCTCACCGATATCGAGATGTATCGTAAATTTACCGATGTACTCGACATTCCTGTCCTCGCCAACATGACCGAGTTTGGTCAGACCGATCTGTATACCACTGATCAGTTGTATGGCGTGGGCGTGGATATGGTGCTCTATCCACTATCAGCCTTCCGCGCCATGAACAAAGCGGCATTAAATGTCTATCAGCACTTGCTCGATGACGGTACACAAGAAAAAGTCGTCGATACCATGCAGACGCGCATGGAGCTTTATGATTTCTTAAACTATCACGAGTTTGAGCAAACCTTAGACAAGCTGTTTGCGGACAATAAATAATCATAATAAGCAGTATTTTCACTTAACAATATAAAAAGCTACCCACAAAAGGAATGTAGACATGGCAGCACAGAAAGAACTTTCAGGCGCAGGACTTCGCGGACAAGTTGCTGGTAAGACGGCATTATCGACCGTTGGCAAATCGGGCTCTGGTCTGACCTATCGCGGCTATGACGTATCAGAGCTGGCAGATAAGTGTATTTTTGAAGAAGTGGCGTATTTGCTGCTATATGGCAACTTACCTACTCAAAGCGAGCTTGATGCTTATCAAGCTAAGCTCAAAAGCCTTCGCGGCCTACCACAAGCATTAAAAGATGTGCTTGAGCGTATCCCAAGCGACGCGCATCCAATGGATGTGCTACGTACTGGTTGCTCAATGCTGGGCAATCTTGAGACCGAAACGGATTTCGCTGAGCAAAACGATAAAACCGATCGTATGCTGGCCGCCTTCCCATCGATCATTAACTATTGGTATCGCTTTAGCCATGACAATGTGCGTATCGAGACTGACACGGATGATGCCACCATTGGCGGTCATTTCTTGCACTTGCTCAAAGGCGAAAAGCCAAACGAGCTACACGAAAAAGTCATGAACGTATCACTTATCCTCTATGCAGAGCACGAATTTAACGCCTCGACCTTTACTGCGCGTGTGTGTGCATCCACTTTATCTGACATTCATTCTTGTATCACTGGTGCAATCGGTTCACTACGCGGCCCATTGCATGGCGGAGCGAATGAAGCGGCGATGGATATGATTGAAGGCTTTAGCTCACCTGATGAAGCTGAAGAAGAAATGATGGGTATGCTGGCTCGTAAAGACAAAATCATGGGCTTTGGTCATGCGATCTATAGCGAGTCAGATCCACGTAACGTCGTGATTAAAGGTTGGGCTGAGAAGCTAGCTGCGGACGTTGGTGATGATGTGCTATATCCAGTATCAGTACGCTGTGAAGAAGTCATGTGGCGTGAGAAAAAACTGTTCTGTAATGCTGACTTTTTCCATGCATCAGCCTATCACTTCATGGGTATCCCAACCAAACTGTTCACGCCAATATTTGTCTGTTCACGCTTAACTGGCTGGGCCGCTCATGTGTTTGAGCAACGTGCCAACAACCGTATCATTCGACCAAGTGCCGAATATACCGGTGAAGAGCTGCGTCCTGTACCAGATATGAGCGCGCGTTAAGTTGAATTTTTAAGTAGCTATTGTTACGTACTTACTATCAGCTAGTGGCAGTGCTAGCTGATACAGGTATGATGATTGAGCTTTGCTATGATCTCTGTAGGTTTAATTGTCATATGCTATCTTTTCTATACACCATACCCTTTTAGTTTTTAATATCGCTTCTTTAGCAAAGCCTATGATAACGAACGATGATTTTGCTAAAGGAATGACTTTTTACCTAATATCGATGTTTAACTACTTATTATAATTAGCCAACAGCCAAAGGTGACTTATGGACAACGCCCTAGTACAACCAATGAACGATGAATTCAAAAAGCCGCTACCAGATACTGACTTGTATTATTTTGACGCACGCGAAGCCATTGACAGCATTGAGGCTGGCGCGTATGACAAGCTACCATTCTGCTCAAAAGTATTGTGCGAAAACCTCGTGCGCCGTTGTCCACCTGAGGATTTGACCGCTGCTTTGAAACAACATATAGAAGGAAAGCAAGACCTTGATTTTCCATGGTATCCTGCCCGCGTGGTTTGTCATGATATCTTGGGTCAGACAGCCTTTGTTGATTTGGCAGGCTTGCGTGATGCTATCGCTGAGCAAGGCGGTGATCCGTCCAAAGTAAACCCTATCGTGCCAACTCAGCTCATTGTTGACCATTCATTGGCTGTTGAGCACGCAGGCTTTGAAGATGATGCCTTTGAGAAAAACCGCGCGATTGAAGAGCGCCGTAACGATGACCGTTTTCACTTTATCAACTGGTGCCAGTATGCCTTTGACAATGTCAACGTCGTACCACCAGGTAACGGAATCATGCATCAGATCAACCTAGAAAAAATGTCACCTGTCGTACAGGTCGTGCATAATAAAGAAGGTGAAGAAGTCGCGTTTGCTGACACCTTAGTTGGTACTGATAGCCATACGCCGATGGTCGATGCACTAGGTGTGATCTCAATCGGTGTGGGCGGTCTAGAAGCCGAAAGCGTCATGTTAGGTAACCCATCATATATGCGCTTGCCTGATTACGTTGGCGTAAAATTAACAGGCAAATTGCAAAAAGGCATCACTGGTACGGATCTCGTACTGGCGATGACTGAGTTCTTACGCGACGCAGGTGTGGTCTCTACCTATATCGAATTCTTCGGTGACGGCGCACGCCAGCTTACGGTTGGTGACCGTGCTTCTATCTCCAATATGACGCCTGAATATGGTGCCACTGCCGCGATGTTCTATATCGATGAGCAAACCATTGACTATCTGCGTTTGACTGGTCGTTCTGAGGAACAGATTAAATTGGTTGAGCAATACGCTAAGCAAACAGGCCTATGGGCTGATGGCATGGAAAAAGCCGAATACGCCCGTGTGCTTGAGTTTGATTTGTCGGCAGTCGGTCGTAACATGGCAGGCCCGTCGCGTCCACATGCGCGTGTATCTACCGATGATTTGGTGGCCAAAGGCATCGCCCACGCGCCCGATCAAAAGCTGCCTGAACCAAAAGATGGTCTGATGCCGGATGGCGCGGTTATTATCGCTGCTATTACCAGCTGTACCAATACATCAAACCCACGCAATATGGTGGCAGCAGGCCTCGTTGCCCGTAACGCCAATGCCAAAGGCTTATTACGTAAACCTTGGGTGAAGTCATCCTTAGCACCTGGCTCCAAAACCGTTAAAATGTACTTAGAAGAAGCAGGCCTGATGCCAGAATTGCAAGAGATCGGCTTTGATGTAGTCGGCTTCGCTTGTACGACCTGTAATGGTATGAGCGGTGCGCTAGATCCTGATATCGAGCAAGAAATTATCGATAATGATTTATTTACCACAGCAGTACTATCTGGTAATCGTAACTTTGATGGTCGTATCCATCCATATGCCAAGCAAGCATTTTTAGCATCGCCACCACTCGTTATCGCGTATGCCATTGCTGGTAACATTCGCTTTGATATCGAAAAAGACTCATTGGGTAAAGACCAAGACGGCAATGACGTCTATCTAAAAGACATCTGGTTTGATGATGAAGAAGTAGATGCCATTGTTGCGGCGGCTGTTAAGCCTGAGCAGTTCAATGCCGTATATATCCCAATGTTTGATGAAGCCAAAAAAGACACGGGCAAAGCGTTAAGCCCATTGTACGACTGGCGTGAAATGACCACGTATATTCGCCGTCCGCCGTATTGGGAAGGTCAAATGGCAGCGATGAACAAACTAAAAGGTATGCGTCCGCTTGCTGTATTAGGTGATAACATCACAACCGACCATATGTCACCATCGAATGCTATTCTTGGCTCATCAGCAGCTGGTGAGTATCTCGATACCATGGGCTTGCCTGCTGAGGACTATAATTCATATGCGACTCATCGCGGCGACCATTTAACCGCGCAACGTGCCACCTTTGCCAACCCTAAACTATTGAACGAAATGGTACGCGATGAAGATGGCGAAGTTGTCCAAGGCTCATTGGCGCGCGTTGAGCCAGAAGGTCAAGTCATGCGCATGTGGGAAGCGATTGAAACCTATATGAACCGTGAGCAACCGCTTATCATCATCGCAGGTGATGGCTATGGTCAAGGCTCAAGCCGTGACTGGGCTGCCAAAGGCGTGCGCCTCGCTGGTGTGGAAGCCGTCGTCGCTGAAGACTTTGAGCGTATTCATCGTCAAAATTTAGTGGGCATGGGCGCTCTACCTCTACAGTTTGAAGAAGGTACGACTCGTCATACGCTAAATATCGATGGCACGGAAACTTTTGATGTCACAGGTGAAGTCTCGGCTGGCGGGTTGATGACTCTAGTGATTCATCGTGCCGATGGCAGTACTGCTGAGACGCCTATTATCTGCCGCCTAGATACCGCGGATGAAGTCAAAATGTACAATGCTGGCGGTATGCTACAACGCTTTGCTAAAGAATTTATCGAAGGGACTTTAGATATTGTCTAAGAGTCTCTTGTAGGTTTTAGCATGATAAATAGAAAAGTATAGAAGTCGCCGATGTTGTATAACTTCATATGACATCGGCTTTTATTTGCTTTTGCGTTCTATACACTAAGTTTTGTGACTTACTCCTAAGTACTAGATAGCAGCTAAATATTGAGTTTACTTAATTAATAGCGTAACATGTACTATATATTGTACAATTCATAAAGCGTATTATGAAAGGAGCAAACCATGAGAGTCGTTAGTTTTTCAGAAGCCAGAAAGCACCTAAAATCCGTCCTAGATACGGTAAACGATGATGCCAATGCCACTATCGTAACCCGCCGTGACGCTGATGATGCCGTTGTGATGTCGCTTGATTATTACAATAGTCTGATGGAAACCGTCTATCTATTAAAATCTCCTGCCAATGCGGCGCACTTAGCGGACTCTATTGCCCAATATAAAGCTGGCAAGACCGTGACGCGTGAGTTAATTGATACGGCAGAAGATAATGATATCAACGCTGAGAATGTTTGAACTCAAAGGCTTCAATCAATCCAAAGGGTCTAATGATGAGTGAACAACTAGCATGGACAGATGCTGCGTGGAAAGACTATCTGTATTGGCAAACGCAAGATAAAAAAACACTCAAACGTATTAATAAACTCATCACCGAATGTAAGCGTAATCCGTTTGAAGGCATTGGCAAACCTGAACCCCTAAAAGAAAACCTATCTGGATTTTGGTCAAGACGTATCGACGACGCCAATCGGTTGGTATATGCCGTCGATGATAACTATCTTACGATTATCTCTTGTCGCTATCATTATTAATGAGCGTTCTTAGTCGTTCGTGTTTACTTGCTGATGACGCCATACCCAATCTTATAACAATATAAAAAGGATTTAATACAGTGGCCCAAACCAATACTAAATCAAAAACCCCTTTCGCCCCGCAACTATCTGTCCCCGCAACCTATATGCGCGGCGGTACCTCAAAAGGCACGTTCTTTAAACTATCTGATTTGCCTGAGCGTTGCCAAGTCGCTGGCGAGGCGCGGGATAACTTCTTATTGCGCGTCGTCGGCAGCCCAGATCCTTATGGCAAGCAAATCGATGGTCTCGGCAATGGCAGCTCCAGCACCTCAAAGACGGTTATTTTATCCGAATCAGATAGACCTGATCATGATGTGAATTATCTGTTCGGACAAGTTAATATCGCCAAGCCTATGATTGATTGGGCAGGTAACTGTGGCAACTTAACCGCGGCTGTTGGTGCTTGTGCCATAAATATGGGTCTGGTCAGTGCTGACAAGATTGCTAATAGCATCGATGACAATGCTGAAAGCGGTATTTGTGAAGTACGCATTTGGCAAGAGAATATCGGAAAAACTATCATTGCCCATGTGCCAGTCTATAAAGACGCAAATGATAAAGTACAGGTTCAAGAAACGGGCGACTTTGAATTAGACGGTGTGACCTTCCCTGCAGCCGAGGTTAAAATTGAGTTTATCGATCCTGTAGATGCTACCAGCGACATGTTCCCTACTGGCAATTTGGTTGATGACTTCGATGTGACGGGCTGTGGTCTAAATTCTGACAGCGTCAAAGCAACCTTTATTAGCGCAGGTATCCCAACTATCTTTATGAAAGCAGAAGATTTAGGCTTCACCGGTACTGAATTACAAGGTGACATCAATAGCAACAGCGAGCTACTTACCAAGCTTGAGAAAATCCGTGCCACAGGTGGCGTTGCGATGGGATTATTTAAAGACGTGAGCGAGGCGCAAACCAGCCAACACATTCCTAAAATTGCTTGGGTGGGTGCAGCAAAAAGCTATACCGCGTCGAGTGGTAAGTCAGTCGATGCAGGCGAGATTGATCTAGTCGTACGTGCCATGAGTATGGGGCAATTGCATCATGCCATGATGGGTACGGCAGCGGTCGCGATTGCTGCTGCCGCGACCACACAAGGTACACTTGTTAACGAGGCTGCCGGCGGTGGCGAGCTTAATGAGGTACGTTTTGGTCATCCATCAGGGACATTACTCGTCGGTGGTAAGACTGAACAGGTCGATGGACGCTGGCAAGCCAAAAAAGTATCGATGAGTCGCTCAGCAAGGCGTATCATGGTCGGTGAGGTTTTTGTGCCTGCGGATGCGTTTTAACTGATCGGGAAGCTTAATATGATTGAAGATATATATTTGAAGGAACAACTCAAAGAGTCATTCCTTATTATTGACTCTTGTTTAAAATCTTATTATGAAAATGAACCATATATGTATAAGCCTCTTGCAGGTCAATTACGGATTTTATTTTGTGATTCAAATAAAAGAAGGGATAACTCTCTGCTGCCAAGAGTTTTTCCAAATATAGAATTAAACGCTTTGGAGAATATAATCTGGGATGATAATGAAAGCTCTTCTGTACAAATAATTCAAAATCCTGACAATACTAGCAGAATTGCTACTATGCCTTTCGAGTTAATGCAATATAACAACGGATTGGTAATTCCAAATTTTATATTCGCTAAGCAGCAAAAAATGTTAGATATACCAACGTGGGTTGAACAGTATTTAACTCATCATCCTACGACTCTACAAGTCAGAGATGTTATTAAGAATATAGCTGATAAAGGTGGCGGTGCTCATGTAGACTCTAACCTTTCAGCCAAGCAACGATATATGAACAAGATGACACCTTTTGGTCGTCAATACGGAGAAATGTTTATCGTAGCGATGGCTAGACTAGCACAACGAATGGGGGAAGATATTTTTGATTATAGAGGCTTTAGACCTTCTGTTGAATTAAATCTTGAACCTTATATTTCATATAAGTCAGTAATAATGGCTCACAGTGATTACTCTAATGCCATTACGAATAATTTAAAAAAATAAATCAAATATAGCTTTAGTAGAGATTAATTTTTTATATTATCTAAGAATATGTAAGCCAATTATGCCAATATCTCCCCAGCTAAGCCGTGTACAACTAGACAAAAAACCTCCTGTCGAAAAGAAAGAACGGCGGGCGCTACTGTGGGATATTCTAAAAAAACTGGCGGTATTTGCCGCGCCTTACCGCCTATTGATCATTGCCACCTTAGCGCTGACTGCCCTAGGCTCCTTTACCGCGCAGGTCAATGCGTTTGTACTGCGCTATACGGTCGATACTTTAACTGAGATTGCCACGCTTGCCGAGCCTTGGGAAGCTGGCATACGTATGCTGATGATTATCAGTGCGGTGTTATTGACCAAAGAGATACTGTCGATATTTATCTCTTTTGGTCAGCGTTTTTTTGGTGAGAAGATTCGCATCAATCTGTCGCGTGATTTATCACAGCGCATCATTGAGCGTATTCTCACTTATCGGATGGCATTTTATACCAGTAGTGAAAACGACAGTGGCAAGCTGCAAACCCGTATTGATTATGGGGTTAGCAGTCTCACGAGCCTCGTACAAAACTTCTTTATCGATATGCTGCCACTATTTGCCAATGCGATTGTGGCGCTTATCATCATGTTTTCGACCAATTTTTGGGTCGGCATGGTTGGTCTTGTCATCATACCCATTTACTTTTTTATCAGCCAAAAACAAGCCAAGCGTCTGCAAGGATTTCGGCGGCAGATGCGCGGGTTTCGCGAGGCCAAAAGCGGTTTGGTGATCTCTTTGATCAATTCGATCAGCGTGGTGAAGTCCTTTGTTCGTGAATCTATCGAAGCTGAGAAGCACTTAACCATTCAAAAAGACATGACTGACAACCAGTTACGTATTCGCAGTATTGGTTTCGTTTATGATGCCATCAAAACCTTTATCGAGCAGATTGGTGTGGTGGTTATCATCTTGCTCACGGCTTATTTTGTCCTACAAGGTGAGATGACCATCGGTATGATTCTATTTCATGTCATGCTGTTTCAAAATGTCGCCGCCCCTATTCGACAGCTGCATCGTATCTATGATCAAATAAACAATGCATTGACCTATGCCGAAGGGTTTTTTGATATTTTAGAAGATGACAGTCAGGTTGAAAACATCGCTGGTATCAGTAGCGATAACCTAAAAGGTCATATTGAGCTTAAACATGTCGATTTTACCTATCCGAACGGCACGCAAGCGCTCAAAGACGTCAGCTTTACCATCAAGCCCAACCGTATCACGGCACTAGTCGGTCTCTCTGGAGCCGGTAAAAGCACGATTATAAATCTATTGGTCAAGTTCTATGCGCCAGACGCTGGTACGATCTGCCTAGATGGGCACGATTTGGCCGACTGTGATACCCACGAGCTGCGTCAGCGCATTGGGCTGGTACTACAAAGCAATCATATTTTTTCAGGTACGATCAGTGAAAATATCCGCTATGGCGATATGAATGCTAGCATTGATGACATCATTGTAGCGGCAAAAAAAGCTTCGATACATGAACAAATTGTCGCCTTGACAGACGGTTACGAGAGCACTGCTAAGTCATTATCAGGCGGTCAGCAGCAGCGTATCGCGCTGGCAAGGATGTTTTTAAAAGATCCGCCGATTGTGTTTTTGGATGAGCCGACCGCTAGCCTCGATGCTATTGCCAGTCAGCAGGTCAAAAAAAGCCTCGATCTGATCAAAAAAGACCGTACCGTCATTATGGTCTCGCACAATATTGCTCAAATCATTGATGCCGATGATCTGGTAGTGATAGAAAATGGCGAAGTGGTTGAGACAGGTACTCACGAGGCGCTTTATGCCCAGCGCGGCAAATACTTTGAGATATTCTCCGCCATGTCAGATAGCTTAAACTTAGACAAAATCAGCCAGACGCTAAACGGTTAGGAATGGTTAATGCCTGCCTAAATCGTTATAATGCCCCTATTTTACCGCCTATCGCCAGAAGCTAGACCATTATGAATTGTGAATTTTCTATCAAAACCTTTGACGAGCTGACCTCAGTTGACCTTTACCATATCCTAAAGGCGCGCTCGCAAGTGTTCGTTGTCGAACAAAACTGTGCTTATCAAGATATGGATGAGGTCGATTTTGATTGCTTGCACTTGATTGCTCATCAAAACGCAGCGTTAGTGGGCTATTGCCGCATTGTCCCGCCCGAATTCAATAAGCTAAAATCCAATCTGTCGGTCGCCGACCCTACGATCAAGACCAACCACACTGCCATGCCTGCCATCGGTAGAGTGCTTGTGCTATCAGAGCACAGAGGTGACGGCCTAGCACGCCAAATAATGACTCAGGCTATTGCTCATTGCCGCAAAAAATATGGTAAAAAGCGTCCGATTATTATCTCGGCACAGGCTTACCTGCTTAGTTTTTATGAGTCTTTGGGTTTTGTACCTGAAGGTGAGCATTATCTTGAAGACAATATCGAGCATGTGAAGATGGTGCTATACGTTGCTAAGAAAAACAAAGTAAGAAAAGAAAGTGTGGATACTGCGTCAACCACGACCAAAGTTTTAAGCTTCCTGCTTTTTATTATAGCAGCGCTGTTCATTTTAGGTCTGTTGTATTTGATGATTTAAATGGCCTACAAAGTTTTATTTCTTAACACAATTCAGTCTGGTTGTTCCATATTGAGTATGCTACTTTTGAATGATAACCGCTTTAAAAGGATGACTGCGAGCATGGGTCAAAAAAGCGAAAAGTTAGCTCACTCAAGGAAGAGGAAACAACCATGTCAAATACCAATTCAGATACAGCTCATTCAAATACGAATGAGGCAACGGTAGAGAGCAATATCCGTCCAGAATATGACGATGAAATCCAAAATATCGCCGATTATGTGCTCAATTATTCCATAGATAACGAGTCACCAAATCCCACTGATGCATGGAATACTGCGCGCCACTGTCTCATGGATACCATCGGCTGCGGACTACTGGCATTGCGCTTCCCTGAGTGTACCAAGCACTTAGGGCCTGATTGCCCTGATCAAATAACGCCGCATGGCGCTCGCGTCCCTGGCACATCCTATAGACTAGACCCCATCAAAGCCGCTTTTGACATCGGCTGTATGGTGCGCTGGCTTGACTATAATGATACGTGGCTCGCTGCTGAGTGGGGTCATCCGTCTGATAACTTGGGCGGCATCTTGGCGGTCGCCGACTATATCAGTCAAAAAAATATCAGCCAAGGGCAAGCACCTCTGACCATGAAGGCCGTGCTCGAGGCGATGATCATGGCTCATGAGATTCAAGGTGTGATGGCGCTTGAAAACTCATTTAACCGTGTGGGTCTTGATCATGTGTTTTTGGTCAAATTGGCATCAACTGCGGTGGTTGCCAAGTTGTATCAGCTACCCCGTGAGCGTATTATGGCAGCTATCTCACAAGCCATCGTTGATGGTCAGGCACTGCGCACCTATCGTCATGCACCCAATGCTGGCAGCCGCAAATCATGGGCGGCAGGTGATGCAACCAGTCGAGCGGTACGTCTAGTAGATATCACAGCACGTGGTGAAATGGGTATCCCTGGCGTATTAACTGCACCGCAGTGGGGATTCTATGATGTGCTGTTTAGCCATACCAATAAAGATCTCGCCACAAAGCCTGAAGACGATCGTCGTTTTAAATTCCAGCGAGATTTTGGTAGTTATGTGATGGAAAACATCTTATTTAAAATAAGCTTTCCCGCTGAGTTTCATGCCCAGACTGCCTGTGAAGCGGCCGTCATTTTGCACCCACATGTGAAAGGTCGAATTGATGATATTGAACAAATTGTCCTAACCACCCATGATTCAGCGATTCGCATCATCTCAAAAGAAGGCGCGCTTGCCAATCCCGCCGACCGCGATCACTGCTTACAATATATGGTGGCTGTTCCCTTATTGACAGGCGATCTGATGGCGGAGAACTATGAAGATGACTATCACGAAGAGCATTTATCAATCGATGAGCTACGCGAAAAAATGGTAGTAGAAGAAAACGCGCAGTATTCAAAAGACTACCATGACCCTAGTAAGCGCTCTATTGCCAATGCTATTCAGGTATTCTTTACAGATGGCAGTAGCACAGAAAAAGTCGCCATTGAATATCCTATCGGTCATAAACGCCGCCGCGCCGAAGGCATTCCCATACTTGAGGCAAAGTTCCGCGCCAGTCTGGCCACCCGCTTTATTGACAGTCGTTGTCAGCAGATCATTGAGCTGTGTGACGATCAAGAAAAATTGGAGCAAACGCCAGTGAACGAGTTTATGGACTTATTTATGGCTTACTAACGACTCAGTGACTAATGCTTCCTTCTGTTGACGTATTGACTACCAAGGTATCGACTCTCCTGCCCAATCGACAAAACTGCCTGATTGGGCAGCTGTCATCACTGATAGCACGTCCAATAAACACTCCGCGCTGTACGCTGGCGAGAATAGATGTCCTTCAGCGACATTACCTTGGAACGGTGCGGACAGTTGGGTATTCACGGTGCCTGGTTGCATGACGACTACGCATACCTCTTTGAGTGATCGGCCCCATTCGATACTCAGGTTTTTCATCCCCATATTGAGCGCCGCCTTGCTCATTCTATAGCTATACCAGCCGCCGAGTTGGTTGTCCGTGATACTACCGACACGAGCTGATATGGTCGCAAAAATCGCTGGATGTTCAGCGCTACGCTCAGCTTTGGCAAGCAACGGTTTGATATGCTTGGCTATCAGCAAACTTGTTAGTGCATTGATTTGCATGTTCTGTAAAAAAAACTCCGTTTCAATCTGCCTCAAGGCCTTTTCTGGTTGCGCAGTCTCTGTATGTAGTAATCCCACACAGTTGATCACCCAATCTACATGACCCACTGTCTGCTTGATGGTGTCGGCCGCTTTTTTGATGCTGTCCTCGTCACTGATATTCATGTGCAACCAGTGCAGGTTTTCTGCTTCAAAGTTCGGCTCACTACGATGATAAGTGGCGAATACTTGTGTACTATGACTTTTAGCAAATGCGCCGTCAGTTTGATCGGCAGCTGACTCTCGTACCAGTTGCTTGACCATAGCCTGACCAATACCGCCCGTTCCGCCGATGATAAGATAGGTTTTATTATTCATGTCGTTATTCATATGCCACCATCCCTTTTTTTTATAAGTGTTGGTTTGTTTATTCATTTTGGCTGATTTTACGAGCGTTTGCTATGATAAAAATAATAGACATTATTCTCATTCTATATACGCTACAATAATTTTTAGCGATTAAACCCACGTTTTTTGCTTTCCATTACTTATATTGACGTTCTTATACGGATATCAGCGCCTTATGCTATCACCCCAAGACCAACTGACCGAGCTGGTACGTGCCTTAGAGACCGATCAGCACGTCTTTGCCACTGACCCGTTATTAATCACGGAAAAGCTACAGAGTGAGGATGGCACGCCTATCCAAAAGCTGCATCGACGGGCCTCACGCATCGATAGCAATGGTGCACTTGCGCGTGTACTGGGCAAAATAGACGGTCGTATAAAAGGTATCATGATCGTCATGAGTGTGGTGTGGTGCATCTCGGGGTTTTTAGGGTTGTTTACCCTCTTACAGTCTAATGTGGTGAACTTCTTTTATGTATTGGTCTGCTTGCTTGGTTTTCATACTATTATGCTTGGCGGCTGGCTGGTTATGACACTTATCAATCGAGACCAGCAAGCGCCCAGTTGGTTTGCCAGCTTTGTCAGTCCAAGCTATCTCATACGCGGTAAAGACGATGTAACCAAGGCGGCGGTCGATCTGTATGAGCGACAATTACAGCACAGCGGTATGCGTTGGTATTTGGGCAGATTTAGCCATCAGTTATGGCTTGCGACGTTGACCGGTATGCTGCTTGCGATTATATTTTTATTGATCGTACGTCAGTATAGCTTTAGCTGGGAGTCGACCTTACTCTCTGATCAGGCATTAGTGAGCTTAACGCAAACACTCGGCTGGCTACCAAGCATGGTGGGATTTGATGTGCCGGATAGTACAGCGATTGCACAAAGCAGGCTGGTCACAGAAGCCATGCCATTGTCTGTGGCGCGGCAGTGGGCAGGATTGCTAGTCGGTAGCTTGCTGATGTACGGTATTGTCCCGCGTGCGATAGCATGGGTATTTTGTGCCTTGATGTTCCGCCGCAAAAAGATGCGGTTAGACATCAAACAACCGTATTACCAAAAGATAATAAATTTTTGGCATCGCCATGTGGTTGATACCGATGACTTTACGGAAGCGCCCGCACCTGTCGCGCCCAAAGCGGCGGTGAGTGCAGGCAAGAAACTGGTCGCCTTGCTTGAATATCCTTCAAATCGGGATAAATGGTGGCAGTCAGGGTTGAATGATGACCGTCATGATTTCTTAGAATCAAGTGAGATTGAGAATTTCGGTATTATCGATGATCGTGATGATATGGAACGACTCAAAAATTATTTAGATGCGCATCCGGTGCAAGTCTTGCTTGGCATCCATAGCAACGCACTGCCCGACCGCGGTACGCTACGCAAACTCGATCAAATCGCCGCTCATGCAAAAGATGGTCTTATTGTACAGCTGCTTAGTGATGCTGATTTAACACTTGAAGATGAACCAGTAGACAAGCAAACAGTCCGCTATCAGCAGTGGCAGACAGCGCTCTCTGCGCGAAAAATTGGCTTGGTGGATATCGATTCTTAAAGTTTTTGAATGCGATACTTAATAATAATTATTTTTATAAAAGGGACAAAATAAATCAGTAATATAGAAAAATAGTTATCTCTTGGATAATAAGGATGTTTTATAGTGGCTAGGAGCCAAATATGTCAACAGACAACACCCTCTTAACATCAGGTGAGTATGGTCCGATATTGGATGGTTACAAAGAGGCGTTAAACCAAAGTATCTTAACGGCTGCGCCAGAGTCATGGCAGCCAACGCTGGCAAGTATCTTACCTGCTCACTGGCAAGAATGGCTGTTGCCGTTAGCTGGTGGCCCATTTTTCTTGCTATTTTTAGCAGAGTGGTTTTATCAGTCTAAGCGTGGGAAAAATGAAAGCTTTAGCTGGCGCCGTGCGATGACCAATTTTAGCTTGGGCGGCTCTTATCTTGGGTTTGAATTGATTGTCCAAGCACTTATTGTGCTACCTATTTGCCTGTGGCTATATCGATACCGACTATTCACTATTGAGGTGACATGGCTGACAGCCATTCCCATATTTGTCGCGGTTGAGTTCAGCTATTACTGGTTTCACCGTGCCTCACACCGCATGAATTGGTTTTGGTCAGCGCATGTCGTGCACCATTCAGATAATAAGATGAATCTATCCACCGCCATGCGTCAAAGCCTGCTGTACTCGGTGACAGGCTGGTGGTTATTTTTCGTCCCGCTGATGATATTGGGTGTGCATCCTGTTTGGGTATTTTTCTTTTATGCCTTAGATTTGATTTATCAATTCTTTATTCATACCGAAACCGTTGGGAAATTTCCAAAGTGGGTTGAGTATATCTTTGACACCCCATCCAACCACCGCGCGCATCATGGTACCAATGGCGAATATATTGACCAAAATTATGGTGGCGTTCTTATTATTTTTGATCGCTGGTTTGGCACTTATGTTGAAGAAGACACTATCAATAATCCAGTCAAATATGGGGCTGTTGGTGAGACCAGTCACGATAATATTATTGGTCTGATATTTGGGGTGTTTTACCGAATGTGGCAGCGATTTTTTCGTGCTAAGGGTATTAAGAAAAAACTTAAGGTACTGCTGCGCCCACCTACGGCAATCTCATAGCGTATCATGAATACATAAAATACAGTTTACGATATGGACACTACGCATCCATAACCAACATGCCACCAGATTTGTTTTACAATAAATGGCTAAAGTTTGATCATCAATAACAATAAGACGCGACTATGAATAATGACAATAAAAAAGAAAATTACGAGCATCACAAGCCTGCAGGTCTTTTTGCAGATAAAGCGTTGCCTAGTGACTCAAATAATAACGCCAATACCTCGCAATCACCAGCCGCTCAGTCGGAAAAGACTCATGATAATCAATCTATATCAACTGAATCAGTACCACCAGCTGCAACCACAAAGGTGACAAAAAAAACCATTGCCAGTGGTGAGGCGCTAAAATTGGCAGTGGTAGGTCACACCAATACTGGTAAGACCTCCATATTGCGCACATTATTGCGTGATGTCTATTTTGGTGAGGTCAAAAACGAAGCGGCGACCACACGTCACGTCGAGCAAGCACAGCTGACAGACAGTCAAACAGGTGAAGTGTTAGTCGCATTATACGACACACCTGGCTTGGAAGACGCATCAGGGCTTATGGACTGGTTGGAGGACAACACCGCCAGTCGCCGTGATGGTATCGAGCGATTGCAGCAGTTTTTGGCGGCCGATGTTGCTCAAGGTGCAGATAGCGGTGTTCTAGACAGTTATGATTATAGCCAAGAAGCAAAAGTCATCCGTCAGCTACTGGCAAGCGACATGGCCATCTATGTAGTAGATGCTCGTGAGCCAGTATTGGGTAAGTATAAAGATGAGCTAGCGATTTTATCATGGGCTGCCATTCCGGTGATGCCTGTCTTTAACTTTACCGACAGTCAGAATGCCAATATTGATGACTGGCAAACCATGTTGGCAAGACGCAACCTACATATCTCCACACGCTTTGATTCTGTTGCTTTTGAATTTGAAGATGAGATGCATCTTTGGCAAAATCTAGCGACCATGCTCACTCATTCTGAGATGCTTGAGCAATTGATGCAGCGCCGGATTGAGGACTGGGCGCAGTTGTATGACGAAGCCAATATTATTATTGCTGACTTTTTATTGAATGTCGCTTCTTTTGTACGCGAGATTAATGAAGATGACGACCCGATGCCCGTATTAGAACAAATGCAAGAAGCGGTTAGACAAAGTGAGCGTGCGATGCAGCACAATTTACTCAATTTGTATAAATTCTATGATAATGCCGTCGCGGCAACCCCGCTTGAATTGCAAGCCTACCAGCAAGATCCATTCGATCCTGAACTCCTCAAGAGCTACGGTATCCGTACCACTTCTGGTGCAGCAGCGGGCGCGCTGTTAGGGTTGGGTATTGATGCAGCAGCGCTAGGTACGACATTGGGTTTGGGTGCAGCGATAGGTGGTATTGCAGGCGGGTTACTATCTAACACCAGTAGTATTGCCGATAGGATCACTGGGGTAAAACGCTTGTATATCGATCCTGCGACGTTGACATTGCTAGCAACGCGAGCGATCGACTTACTCACTGCCCTACGCCATCGAGGCCATGCTGCTACTGATGCCACCCAGCTATTATATAAAGGCGAGAAAAGCAGCCTTAATACATCGTCAAATGATGGCAGCTACCATAATAATAGCAATGACAATGCCGATGAAGATAACAATTTAATCACCGTATGGCCTGCGAATAAATTACCCAGTGAGCTAAAAAAAGCGCGTGGTAAACCGCAATGGTCATCGCTTAGCAGTGGTAAGTCTGAACAGGCGCAACTGCTGCGCGCAGATATGGCATGGTCGCTGTCGGTCAAATTACAGTCCTACAAGCGTGAGTCATGAGTTGCTATCATTTAACAACGCACTCAATGCCTCTGTGCCACGTACGTCTGTTTGCTGCAGATAAATCGGATACAGCGGATATTTAGAAAAATTCTTTTCGATATCCTGCATTAACTGCTGCTGGCGCTCAGCACGGCAGCGCCAAAACTCATCCGACTGAGAGGATGCTATCAACTGATTGATGACGATTGCTGCCGGTGTGAGCTTGCTCTCTTCTAGCTGCTCGATAGCTCTTGTGGTCTCAGCCAACGGCAACACATCAGCCGTCATAACCAACACAATCGCCGTTTGTGTACGATCATGCAGCAGCAGTCCTGCTTGGCGAAATAACTGCTTGCGCTTTTCTAGCACCGATACCGCTTGCTCCCAGCGATCAGACTTTTTTGCGGCAAACGGATTGGCGACATCGTTCTTTTGAGCGCTATCCGTTTGACTGCTTTTTTGATTATGACTGTCCAAATGTGTCGCTACTGAACGTAGCTTGGCTTGCCGTCGTTGCTGAGCAAGTAACCCATCTGTCCATGCACCCATCATCTCTGGTAATACTAGCAACCGTAGCGTATGCCCTGTCGGTGCCGTATCAAAGATAATATGCTCATAGCCCGCATCTGCCGCTTCGACCAAATGCTGACACATGGATTCGAGCATCGCCGCTTCTTGGGCGCCGGGTGCTGATTTTGAGAGTCGCAGGTGCTCACGAATTTTGGGCATCATATCTGGATTGGCATAGGATTTAATCGTACGCTCAACTTGAGCAAAATGCTCGTCAACGATCACATCAGGATTTAGCTCAATCGCATCTAAATAAGGTGAGATTGCTGTTTTTGCATTATTAAGCTGTGTATTTAACACATCACCTAAGCTATGAGCAGGATCGGTTGAGACAATCAGTGTCTTCTGCTGCTGACTTGCGTAATAGCTGGCAAGTGCAGCAGCAGTAGTGGTTTTCCCCACACCGCCCTTACCACCGATAAATATAATCGGTTGTGTTACGAGCTGTTCTACAAGTGCATGTAAAGGATGTAATGCCATATATTTATCTCATTTCTTATATTATTCTTATTTTTCCATCATAAACAAACGATTAGCAGCAGCCAACATGGTCAAATGGGCATCTATCCATACCCATGCGCGTGTGCCATTCGTGAAAATTTTCTAAAAATAATGGTTGCAACTCTAAGGTATAAAAGCTGGCAGGATTATCAATCCCTAAGCTCTCAGCAAACATAAGTAGCATAAAAAAATCTTCTTCATCACGAGCAGCACGTGCCATCGTTTGGCGATAAGGTGCATGATAAAACTCATTCAACCCAGCCACAAACCGTTGCCACCATGGTTGGGTGCTCTCTAATGGTTGAACGTTTTCTATATCAGTTGATGTACTTTTATTTTCCATAATTTACTCATCCCTCTTCCTGTTTTTCTTATCTATCATGCCTATATGATATAAAAAACGCCAGCAATTGCTGCCAGCGTTTTTGAGTTGATAAATATTTAGTATGGTTTAGCGTTTAAATGTCACCGCTTTTGCCTTTGTGTATCGACCATTCTTTGCGTAATACAGACAGACTCTCAAACGTCACCAAGATCGTTGCGATTAAGATAATGATATCCATAATGATAAGCAGCCAATTACCATCAGTGAAGAAAGTTTTGAGCTGAATAAGTAGTGCAAATACCGTCATGACCAGCAAGAATGACAATGGCGCTAAAGTGTACCAAACTGGTTTGCCTTTACGTAACAAGATAACCGTTACGATCATTAGTGTTAACGCCGCCATTAGCTGGTTAGTCGTACCAAATAGTGGCCAGATAATCATACCACCAGCACCATCAATACCGCCCGCGCCGAATGCTAATAGCAAGCAGCTGCCGACAGCAAGCAATGTTGCGACCACGCTTTTATTGAGGACTGGCAGGTTATAAAACTCACCGAACTCTTGGAAAATATAGCGTTGCAGGCGTACACCAGTATCCATGGTCGTACCTGCAAATAATGCAGCCATGACCGTAAGCATCGTCTGTGATAGTACCATGTCGATACCAACACCTGCGTTTAGTATGGTCGCACCACCGTCAATGAAGGCACCGATAGAACCGTCGCCAAATTTTTGATAGACCGCTTGCCAATCACCAAGAGTAGCAAAACCTGCGGTTGCCGCTAGAATCGCACCGAGTGCCAACATACCTTCGCCTAGCGCACCAAAATAACCAACGAAACGCGCGTCTTCTTCTTTATCAATCTGCTTAGACGTCGTCCCTGTCGCAACCAATCCGTGGAATCCTGATATCGCCCCACAAGCAATCGTCACAAACAACAGCGGCATCAGTGATGGCGTGCCAACTGGCAGTGCTGTGTTTATTGCTGGCGCGACAATATTTGGCGTGCCGATAAAGATAGCTGCGTACAATAAAATCAAACCGACAAATAACTGTAAACCATTAATATAATCGCGAGGTTGAAGCAGCATCCATACGGGCAACAACGAAGCAATCGCCGCATAGGCGAATAAAATAAGAATCCATACAGCGTTATCAGGTAAGCCCATTACGGTCTCAGGTAACACAATCGGGAACATAGGGCCAAGATAGATCAGCCCGTATAAAGCGCTTACCCCGATAATAGATACCCAAACCAAATTCATCTTGTAGCGATAAATACACTGACCGATGATAAAGGCAACCACTAAGGCGCCCCAAACAGGTAGTACAGCAGATGGCGTTTTGATCATCATATTAGCGATAGCCACACCAAATACAGCATTGACCATCAGTAGTAATAAGAAAATCACGACCATCATCAAGCTGCGGACACGTGTGCCCATGACCGTACCTGCAATAGAGCCAATTGACTGCCCCCTATTGCGCATACTTGCCCAAATGGCCGACATATCATGTACACCCGCCATAAAAATCGTACCGAGCACCACCCAAATGATGGCAGGTACCCAGCCCCAAATAACCGCAATTGCGGGACCAATAATCGGTGCAGCGCCTGCCACCGAGGTAAAATGGTGCCCCCATAGTACATATTTATTGGTAGGAACGTAATCGACCCCATCTTTCATCGTATGCGCTGGCGTGGGACGACTGTTATCCAATGCTAAAATTTTGGTAGCAATGAATTTTGAGTAAAACACGTAGCCACAGAGCATAGCAGCAACGCCGAATATCAGTACAATAGCACTATTCATCTTATCTCTCCCTAGACAAGTAGTAGGTAGTCTTATAAGTTCAAGCTTTTTAAATCAAAATATAAAAAATATGCTAAATTAGTGTGCAGCGAGTCATTCATATAACCCGACCCGTCACCGAATAAATTGTAAAAATTATGTGTGATGAATATTAGCCAACAAATTTTCGCATTACACAATGATGGTGCATCACTAAATAGCATATGGCGTGGTGAATCTTTGTTTAAAATTCTGGTTAAATGGTAACCGATTTCACGACAAATGTAACGCAAGTAAGACATGAAAAACAACAAATAAAGGAAGCATAATGGCACATTATTTTGGATTCGTACCTTCAGATAAATTAAAAGTATTAATCAGCGAGGCCGAACAAGTCGTTGCTTCAAATGAGCAAGTAGATTATTACCCTTACCGAGATGCGCTCACTCATCAGACAGCTCGTGATCTAACGGACAATTTGTTGGTTGGTTTGGTAGAGATTATTCCAAACCCTGAACGCCAAGCCGCGATGCGTAAAATCGTCACCATGATAGAGCGCTCAACCGATACCCTACTTAATATCTTACTTGGTAAAGAAAGTAACGAAGAAGTGCTTCCAAGCTTTCACTTTCTAAAAGACCAGGCAACTTTTATTGATAATGAAGGCGTAAAACGTATTGGCTTTAAATTGTCAGAAACAGATGCTAGAACTATCGTCGAAGGCTTTGCTGCTATCACACCAGAGCACGTAGATAGAGCCAAGTTTAAAACAGCGCTCGAAACCATGAATGACGCGACATTAACCCACTTCGTCAGCCGTTACGCTGAAACGTTAAAATTAGGTATGATCAAACGCAAATCAGTGCCAGTTGCCAAATCTGCGATTGATAAAGGGATGAATATGGCGCTTAACAAGCTACTACCTGATCTACCAAATGACTCGCTCAATCGTTTGGCGAATTATTACCGTCCATTTATCATTGAAAAACCAGAGTAATTGCTAAATTTTGACCAAATGGTCATATAACATTGGGAAAATTTACCAAAACTTGTTAAAATACTTGGCATTTTTCACCAAAGGTGCGCCCGATGACCCAAATCAGCAATCAAGAAATCGAAAAAACATTACGTAACTCAGAGTGCCTGATCAGCAGTATAGAAGTAGCGGCTGCTTATGAGCGTTTGGCTGCTCAGCTTAACCTACACTACGCTGGTCTGAACCCAATTGTGATGGTTGTTATGAACGGTGGATTAATTCCAGCTGGTCAACTATTGACGCATCTTACTTTCTACCATCGTATGCATTATATCCATGCGACACGCTATCGTGACAATGAAGGTACTAACGATCTTGATTGGAAATTCAAGCCTGATGTGAGTATCGAAGGTGAGCACGTCTTGTTGATTGATGATATTTTTGACGAAGGCATCACTCTAAAGGCTGTTGTCGAGGAGCTAAATAAAGAGAAACCATTATCTCTCGAATCTTGTGTGTTACTAAACAAGCAGCATGACCGCAAAGTTGCCGACTTTGATGTTGATTTCGTCGGTATTAATGTCGCAGATCGTTACGTCTATGGCTGCGGTATGGATTTCCATGGTTACTTGCGTCACCTGCCAGGTATCTATGCTATCAAAGAAGATAAGGTTTAAATCTTACCTCTAAATGACTAACAGTATTTAAGGTCAAAAAAAGCATCCAATTTGGATGCTTTTTTATGCTCAGAATGATAATCATAAGTACTCAAACTGTAGGGACAGACCGGTATGTCTTTCAGTCGGTGTTTGAACTGCCTTTTCAAAAGCGTGTTTTGTACTGTATATCGTTACCTGTTTTTTGGCGCGAGTCACTGCTGTATAAATAAGCTCCTTACTTAATAACCTTGCATGACTATCATCGAACGTAATCGCGACATGATCAAATTCAGATCCCTGCGACTTATGAATCGTCATAGCGTACGCAGTAGCGACTACCTCCTCGTTTAGTAGATTGACCGCAATCCCTTGTGTCTTATTTTCAAAAAACACTTCCAATCGACTTCTGTCATCTGATGTCTGTAAGCAAAAACCAATATCACCATTAAATAATCCTAATTCGTAGTTATTCTGCAAAATCATAATAGGGCGACCGTGGAACCATGTGTTTTGACCCAGTGGGAGCTTTAGTTCAGTGAGATGCCATTGGGTGAGATAATTATTAATGTAATGATCGCCCCACTCTCCATTATGGCCAGCAGTTAATACTCTGAATTCACTAAATATTTCCATCAATGATGCAATAGTGCTTTTTATTGACTCTGGCATAGATCTTTCTATCGGATTTCCCATCAGATTTTTTACTCTATTTATATATGGTCGGTAATTCTGCGCGATCCTTAGAGTATTCTTTTCTTTACTTAGGCTATTTTTTATTTGATTGCTTGATACAGATTCTATTTGCAACGTATCAACGTATTGGAAACTCAAGGCATCGTCATGTCTTAGTAATTGCCAAATAGTTTGAGGGTTTGTCTCTGCTCTATTGATTTGAGTAGCCAGCTTGCCAATACCTGAGTCCGCACCAAATCGACGGCTCTCAGTCAGCTCTGCATGAATGAGTTGTAGAGATGGTATACGGCATAAATCTGCCAATACTGCGCCTGCATCGACTGCTGCCAACTGATTAGCGTCTCCTAACAATATAAGTCTTGCCCCTGGTTTTACTGCACTCACCAAGTAATTAGCCAGCTCAACCCCTAGCATTGATGCTTCATCAACAATGATAATATCTTCGCCAAGTGGATTATCGGCATTGTAACGAGGTCTGCCCGTCCGCCCAATACCTAACAAACGGTGAATAGTTTTGGCTTCTTGCAGCTGCAAATCAATGCCCGCTGTATCCAAAGCAGCCTGCAAAGACTCTTGCATACGCTGTGTAGCCTTACCAGTCGGCGCTGCGAGTGCTAGACTCGCACTATCCGTACTAAATCTAATATTTTCAGAACCATCCCCTCTACTCTCTGTCGCTTGTTGCAGTGCAATAACTAATTGCGCAACGGTATATGTTTTACCTGTCCCTGGACCACCGGTAATGATACTAAACGCGTTGTTATTAGCGATATTAATCGCTTTTATTTGATTTTCGTGAAGACTTTCAGGTATGGCTATTGGTAAAGGACTTACTTTTTGATTCAAGATATTGTTAATATTTTTTGCCAAATTAAATTCGGCCTGCCATGCTCGATGTAGCCAAAAAGTAATGGAGTTTGTCGAATTTCTATTGTTAGTTACTTTGTAAATGATAGGTTGATTGTTATTACTTAGGCTATTTTCTTCATTGTTACTATTAGTGTTAGCCTTAACCTCAGCAAACAAATCATGCTTATTAACTAGGTTCATAAAAAAAGTAAAATCGGTATTTTTCAGTAGCTGAAATACCGTCGCAATCGTATAAAAACGCTTGGTTAGCATGTCCTTTTCATGATTACTTAGCGCCAACTGCATCCATAGCTGATCCCGCTTATCAAATAATGTGCTTAGCAATACAAATATCGACATTTCGGCGGTAGATTGATCCTCCTGTTGAGTATTTGATTTGGTATCTATGAGCGCAAAGATTGGCGTTGCTAGCATCTCTAATAACTGTTGCTGCCAAGCGTATAGTGTGACCGACTCATTATTGATTTCACCTTGCAATGGTACTTCATGCTTAGAGGACTCAATGGTCAATACGGTATGCCCCTCTTCCAAATGCGTCGCTAACATCATGAACAATGCGTTAAATAAATAACCGTCTTCTGTTTTATCGGCTTGTTTGCTCTCATTACTCGCCTTTAAATCCGTCGCGTCGTACGCTATACGCGTTTGCTCACGGCGTAGCAAAATATAATCACTGACATTACTAGCCCAGCTTTCTTGTAAGCCCATTACTGCACTGCTTTTATTATTATTGCTCATGATATATTTGTCTCTATTTTGACCTGTTTGATCTTTTTAGAATCTTTGATTAATAATAGTCGTTAAGTATGATCTACTAATCAGGTACACCAAACAGCCCATCTAAACCTTTGATAAAATCGATTGAAATATCCCACGTCACGAGTCCATAACGGCCGTTGTGTGGTGATTCGCTCGTTTTAATAGCCTCTTGTGATACGGTAGCAGCTGCTTGAGCGTTGGGGCTATATACCCCTCTTAGAAAGACATATTCTACCGCCCCTAAATACTTAGCCTCATTGCCTACATAATCAGCGATTCTCATTGAAAGGAATCGATGCAATGCTACTTGATAAATTGCTGCTTGTAGCCAATATCCTGCTTTGGACATGGCTTTTTTGAGTGTACCTTCATTGTAATCGCTTAGGCTATTTCCTAGAAAATTACTCTTATAATCGACCACATAGTACTTACCAGCATACTCATAAACCAAGTCGATTTCACCGCGCAAGTAACGATACAAGTGCGTTCTATTTTGCGGCACAAGATTGACATGTTTGTCTGTCTCATCCGGTAGATACTGTTGAAATAGCTTGCTGATATCTTCTGTTTTAAAGCGCTCTGACAACCCCATATTGAACTCTAATTCGGCAAATCGCTGTCCTGCATCCAGAGCATATAAGGGTTGATTGGAGGCCAATAGCGGAGTACGCAACACTTCTTCAATCCAAGCAATCAATGCCTCATGCTTTGCCGTATCTATTGAGTCAAGATGAAATAAGTCGCCCTCTCCTTCTCTCTTCCCCTGTGACCTACGGCTTTGATGCTCAGCACTACTATACACCAGCGGCAACTGATAACTACTCACTGCTCTATCGATCACCCCAGACCACTGCGATTTGTTTTTGAAGTCAATTTTTTCGAATATCTCATGCAAAAACGTACCTGCATTAGCACCTTTCACAAATGTAAAGCGAATATCCTCTTCTGACTTGAGACTTATCTCATCGACTTTTTCGAGAGACGTATCACTATCAAGGCTGCTATTAGGATAAGGCTCTAACGACACTGCAGCGTCTGCCATATCAATGTCTATCGCATCATCAATACGCTCATCAACAACCGCCATTGCTTGCGTTGATTCGTCTAGCTGGCGGGCCAAAGCGGTAAAGCTGGTCTTAGCCCAACCATAAAAATAGTTCGTTTTCATGACCTCAGCAAAAGGAACATACTCAATCGCTTCTGTCGTGGGTTCGATGGTAAGTTTGGTATCTGTTGACGTTACTGTTTTAGTATAGTGAATATCATAGAATTCGTTAATATTACGCCCTCTAAGCATGCCTATCGTGCCTTTTAGCCTATCAGGTAATTCAAATTTTGCTTCTGGAGAGTCAAACCAATAAAATGCTGGCTTCAACTCAAATCCTGTCTTATTACTAGGATCTCGCAACACCACATAAAGTTGTTCGCTAGCCCGCGTAAATGCCACATAACCAAGTCGGCGCAGCTCATCAAAGCCTTCTTTCGTTTCGATATCGGTATAATAATCCTCTACAGTAGCAGAGCCTTGCAATGGTGAGAAACGACGCTGATTACCTATCGATTGCCCTTGAGTAGATTGCTGTACTAACGCTGAAGGCGCTTGCTGAGCATTATATAGATACAGTCCATAGTCTTCTTTGTTGCCTGACTTCCTACTGGCATCTCCCATACCAAGTACATAGACGATGGGAAACTCAAGTCCTTTTGACTTATGAATAGTCATGAGCTGCACGCCAGACTCTGTGGGTAGCGGATACTGCTTGGCCCAATCGCTGTTGGGTGCGGCCTCTATGTGCTGTCTAAACCAAGCTAACAGCTCATGCTCACCCATGCCTAGGCCATACTGTGCCAATACATCCATCACATGGCGCAAATCCATGATATGTCGATCACCTTCTGGATGAGCGGCTAGTGCTTGCCAAACACCTTGTGACTGTATGGGGCTTTTATCTAGTAAGTAATGCAGTGCTGACAAAATACCAAAGTGCTGCCAACGCTGTGCGCCTTCTTTTAAATAAGTAATAAAATCCTGATAGCTCTTTTTATGTTCTATATTTTGAACATCGCTGCTATTTAGATTGATACTATTAAGTCTGTCGTCACTATCAACCACACCTGACTCATGATCCGTCATCATGGCTTTGATATCTTTGATACTCAGCCCATATAAATGACTGGTCAATACCCGATTGATCATGTCATGACGATACGGGTATAGCATGGCACTAAGTAGCGCTGCTACATCCTCTGCCATAATCGTTTCAAAGATGCTGACGTCACTGGTAGTTAGGGTTGGCATGCCCAGTTTGACTAGCTCATCTTCAACCTGTTTTAGGTCTTTTTTGGTACGGGCCAACACCCCAATGTCACTGGGCTGAATCGGCTGATCGTTTAATGTCTGACCACTACTGAGCAAAATAGCAATGTGACGAGCGGTGATTTCATACTCATCATAATCAAGCTCTGCCTCTTTACCATTAGGCAGGTGCAATACACTCACTGGCTGAGCAGAGAGAACGTCAGTCACCAAGCTACTATCTTTTGCGCCTGAATCTTTGAACCAAGACAATTTACTCTGCTCTTTTGCGGCTTTGCTGTGCTGATAATAAATACCACTGCCCAGCTGCGCCAGCTTGTTTTCAGCAGTTGTTGCTGTAGGTATACCAAACCAGCAGTTGAGTGCATTAATCAAGCTAAGGGTGGAGCGACGGTTGGTGTTGAGCGTCCAAATGGTACTTTTGTCAAACTGCGCTTTCATATAATTATAATTGGTCACATCACCGCCACGAAACCCATAGATCGCCTGCTTTGGGTCACCAACCAGTAGCAAAAACTCATGATTGGACTTTTTGGTGGTGGATTGCTTGTCATTATCCGACTGTTTGCGTTTACTCTTTGGCAAATAGATGCTTTCAATCATAATGGCTTGCTCGCCATTAATATCTTGCGACTCATCAATTAATGCAATTGGGTAATGGTGGCGTATATAACGCGCCAGCTTATCGCCTTGCCGACCCGTTAGTGCTTGGTTTAAGCGCACCATCTGTAGACTAAAGGTGGTCTCCCCTCGCTCCTCTAATATGACGGGCAGTCTGTTGCGTACGGCAAGAACGATATGACGGTTGAGATTGGCTAGAACCAATAAAATATGCTGATTTAACCCTTCGACCATATCTAAGAGCGCCATTAACTTATTGATGGTCTCTAACTCAAAAAGGGTCTGATGCTCTTTTTCTCTATCTTTATTGAAATTCTTAATTTTGCCATCTTCATTTGGATATCTGGCGTCTTGTAAAGCGGTCAGAATCTTATTGTCACGTTCATTCAAATGGCTGTTAAATGCTAGCTGATATTGCGCTATCTTTTGATGGACATCAACAAGTGCATCGAACTGTTTAAATAGATTGGAACGCCCATTAAATCCTTGAGATTTCCTATAATCGGGATTTAGATAGGGCTGAATATCTGCTAAATCTAACTGGGCAAACTCATGAATCAGCTTTTCATACGCATCAAAATCAAAACCTTGATCTAGTTTTATCTCATCAATCGGCGCAGAAATAAAATTCAGCGAGCGAGAAACGAATTTTTTATGATCACCTACTGCTGTCAGCTTACCTTGCTGATCCATAAGCGCATACAGTTTGGGCTGCTCGTGATATAAACGGCTTTGAAACTGACGCAGCTCATCATGAATAATACTATCGGTAACCTGCTCGATACTGCTGTCTTCGATAATCGCCATGCCTTGCTGATGACCGGTTTCACTACTGTATTCCTTCAGCCACTTTTGCGCCAAGCTATCGAGCGTCCCGACAAACAGTTTATCTAACGTGGTTAATACTAATGCGGTACGCCGGATCGCCTCCGCCATAGGATAGCTATACACATGATCAAGCAAATAACCGACCAAGTGCAGATTTATAGGGTCTTGCATGATGGTATCTAAGCGTGCGTGTTTGGCTTGCTCTTTTAACCATTTTTCACGCGCTTCTTTTATCTTTGCGCGCTTTTTTGTAGCTATCTGCTTATCATGCTCACGGTCTTGATTGAACTCATCAACGTCTGTCTGAGCATTTGAGTCAATACTTGAGTCATTAACTTCTGGTTTACCCTTGTTATTATTGTTATCGCCACTGTCAGGCAGTATCTGCAATAGGTTGGGATACAAGTTATCTTTATTACTGGTATCTGCACTCAGGTTATTGACCCACTGTAATAGCTGATAGAACTCTACCAGACGGTCGTGGATGCGCTGACGCATTTCGGCGGCGGCGGCTCGAGTGAAGGTGGTGGCAATGATTTGCTCTGGCGCACGCCGCGCTTCAATCAGTAGACGCAGCACAATGCCAGTCAGCGTCCAAGTCTTACCCGTACCTGCTGAGGCTTCGATAAGGTGCCGACCAGTTAAAGCAACAGCAACTGCTGGCGGCACCTCTTCTTTTGCCTTGGGCTCAGCTGTAGCATCTGAATGCTCATCAAATAAATTTGGTTGTGTAGAGATATCAACGGTGCTGGTTATGTCGGTAAAATCTGTCATATGGACGTATACTTTTAATTATTATCGATTAGATCAAAAGGATAAAAGAGACACTAAGGTCTAGCTATCCAATCCTTTTAGTGCCGCAAACATTGGCTCATACAGTGGTTGCGCCAAGGTGGTTAACGCCGCTGATAAGGCTCTAAAAGCATCTTGATCACGCAGTACATATTGCCAAATGGCATGCTGCGAGCAAGTGTCGTATACCATGTCTGAGTTATAATTAGGTCTTAGCCAGTCTGAGAAGTCTGCTCGTTTTGGCCAATAATTGCCACTTTCATTATCATCTGCTTGCGATTTTGAGCACTTAGCCAGATAATTGAGCGCATACTCAGGTAATAATGTGATGGGGGTTTGACCCGATAGGTTGCCAAAAATTGCCCATTTCATCAGTTCTATCACTGCATCTTCATAGACGATTGGGCTTAGTTTAAATGCGATGAAATTTTTGTAGGTATCTACTTTTGAGCTGGATTTATTAAAACGCCAAATACTCACGCCATCATCCAACGCCACTTGCTCAGCCGTGGTGCGTCTGGCTACTTGCCAGTATAGATGCGACAACCAAAACTTGAGTAGATGTTTTGGACTGGCAGAATTGGGCAGTATATTTAACCACTGCTTGGGTGACTGCTCAGCATAGCCACTTGTTTCTTGAGTATGGGTCTTTTCATTGTGAACATCCGATTGTGCCAATACTGGTGCTAATATTGGTACGGGGCCTTTTATCTTAATGGATTTAGGCAGGAGTTTAAGCCATGCGTCTATATCTATCTGACTGTTTGCATCGATATTTACACGATTAAGTACAGCTGACAGCTCTATCTGAACGGGGTGCTCTGCAGTGGGCGTCAGTAGATGCAAATCTGCCATACCCTCTGTTCTACCTATATTAGGTACAACACGCTCACCAAAACCATTAGCGATCAACTGCTCTTCAAATTCTAGACACTGCTGCTGTAATTGTTGTTGTTGATTGGGCAACGTGGTTTGGCGCGCCACCCCTGCTGGTATGATTTTCTGATACATCAACGTTGAGCTGTCTTGCTGAGCCGTATTATCAGTACGCTTATCGGCGGCCAACCCTTTAATTAAATGATCTTTAATCTGATAAGTTGTCAGGTGATCCAAAAACAATGGCTCTTGATGCGCCATCGCTTCCTCACCTTGTACCACATGCACTTTTTGAGACCGTAAAAACGCTTTGGCAGGGTGGCGCACTTGATACACCAACATACCTTCGACATCTATCTCCCCAATGTTAAATACGGTGTCACGCATCGCTTGGTTCATATCACTGACATCATTAGCAGTAACCAAAGTATCCAGTCCTAGCATATTGGCTAATGTAGACACGATTTGATGATCTATGTTCCCCAGTCTACCTAAGTTGTGACCCAGCATTTGAGCAATGGCTTCGTACTGTGTTTTTGTGGGCAAACCAATCAGTTGTGGATGACCGCTAGAGCTTCTTTTCTGTAGTGTCTCAAACACAGCTTGCCACAGCGGCGCCGGAGGGAATTGTTTTTTCTGAGCCAGTTTGGTTTTGCGCATGGCTTTATTTAGCAACCTATCTAGCTCATCGGCTGCAGTAGTATCAGGGTTACTATCCCTAACATCATCAGACGTATTGCTTGGATCAGCATTGACATCAGACATATCAGCTTTTCTTTCAGCAGCCCCTTCAATATCTGCTTCAAACAAGCTCTTGTGAAAAGGTAGTGCTGGATGCTCAGTGACCAGCCATTGCTTAATCAGCTTTGGTAAATAACGCTTAAGGCTTTCTGTCGTTGGATCAATACTTTCAGGCAGAGTATCAAGAGAGTTGACTTGCCACTGTACCTCACCTTGTAAGAACTGTAATAATTCACTTACTGGGTTAGCTGGCAGATGCTCGTGAGTGTCAGTCAGGCTTTGGCCATTGTAGAATATCCAACACGCACTACGCGCACATAGTAGCGCATCCAAAAATGCCCCATTATCATCATCCTCACTGACTCTATCACCGCGCCGTGAATTGGTCGCTTTCATCAAATCATATCGGTTGTCACGGTCACGCCCTGGGAATTCAGAGAGATCCATATTGAGCATAACCACCAGCTCAAAAGGGACGTTCCGTAGCGCACCAAATCGACCAAAAGTAATCACGCCCGTCGGCTCGGCACTGACTTGCTGGCTTTCAAGCTCAGCCTCGATACTATCGAGCATAAAGCTCAGCTTTAGCGGTAACTGCTCGACGCCTGCCAGCTTTTGCTCCACCTCTACTCTATTGCTATCACCACTGGAGTATTGTCTATAATGACGATTGGCACGTAAGCTCGATTTAAAACCATTCATGGCATTATAGATAGCGCGCATCGTACGCGTTTGATCGACATCGCCAAAGTATCGATGGATAACTTGGGTCTCAATCTGATCGAGCCAATCTTCCGCTTTCATTTTTTGTGTGTGGTCATCACGCCTTGCCACCAAACCCGTATAGATACGGCAAAGCGCTTCTACAATCATGGCATCATTTAGACTCACTTGCGCGAGTGGTAAGCTCATCTCAGGCACAGCCGTACTTGGCCATTCATCCTGAGCTAAAGGATATAAACAATCACTCAGACTCGCCTCTGGCATAACCAAACCTAGGGTCAATCTGTCTAACGCTTGTGCAAAGCTAAAGCGATAGTCATAGTCATTAACATCTAGGGTCTGCTTTAGATGCAGCTCGTCAAACCCGCGGATAAATCCAGCTTCCACCAACAAATCACAACCACGGCTCATTTGCTCATGGGTCAACCCAAAACTCTCAAATAAGGGCGGCAGCATCAGCCAGTCCAACACCTCAGCCGCTTCAAAACGAGCGCTATGACTGCCAAGCAGCTTATAAAACCCAATAATCGCTTCCCATAACTGGCGAATATCAGCATCGACAACACCAGTCACCTTAGCAGGCAAAGTCAGACCATCTTGTCCTCTGCCATTGACGAAAATAGAGCTAATTAGCGCATGATGACGCTCAACATCAGGTAACAACACCACAATGTCTGATATATGGCGTTTTTTCTCACCAGATTTGATGGGCTCATTGAGCCAGCGCCCAATCATAATGCGTAGTACTTCAAGCTGGCGCTGTAAATTATGACAAGAATGGACGCTTAGGCTATTGTCTTGAGAAGAGATAGCCCAAAAACGGTCTTTTTCAAAGCGCTTATTCTCTAGCACCTCATCGTCGTACCATGACGTTTCTTGCTCAAAATCCAATGCTATTTGGTTGCTGACGGCCTCTGAGACTTTTGCGGCTGTCGCTTGCTGGGTTGATTGCTCGTCAAGCATCAATACATCGTTTTGCAAACGGCGCAATAAACTTGGGCCGTTTTCTGCTGCTTGCAAACTAGCATCGTCATCACTATTACCGGTGCTGCCGTCAATGACGCTACCAGTTTCGCCGTCAAATTTATCACTAAAGTTATCTTGCCACTCCACCAGCGCCTCTTGGTATTGCTCATTACCTGATAAGTTGGCCAGCATGGCAAAAGTATCACGAGACTGTTTGCCTAAACGCGACAGTAAACTGTGCCCGTAATCACGTAAAAACACGCTTTGGGGATTAATGATCTGTTGGCGCTGTAGCCATGACTTATCGACAATATCTGCCCAAAATAACTTTGAGGGATTGTAGTGTAATAACGTGATGTTCATATATTTCGACAGGCGCTGCAAAAAGTCGAGCTCGGTCTGTGGCAACTGCTGAATGGTGAAAATACGTAATACTTTGGGCAACTGCTCACGTTCATTTGCTTTGTTATCTTTTAAGGCCGACCAAAAAGTATTCTCAATGGCCACACGGTGCTGATGTACATCCGCAAATAAATGCGACCATAAAAAGCGCTGTGCAATCTCTAACTCTACATAGTGCGCCACTAACCACTCGGGCGTACCGCGCGCATACTGATCAAAACGTAGGGACAACGCATCTTTATCTGCGATTAGCTTATCTACATCAAGTGGCTTGTTATCCGACCATAACGCCAGCCAATCCTCACGATGAGTCAAGTAACGGTTAAACACCCTTGCCAAGTCACTTGCCAGCTGCCAAATGCGCGCGTCTTGTTGCGCCTTATCTTGCTGTATCATATCTTGCCCCGCGCCTTCTTTTGGCTCATCGATCAAAGACGCCAATAACGGGTTCACAGGATGCGTGTCATCATTGACGATCAACGCTTGATAGTAGGTCAAGTATCCAAACAGTCGCCACTGCATCACCGTGGGCGACAGCACGGCAACTTCAGGCACGTTTAAGGTTGCTGCGTCAGGATTAACCTCTAATAAATAGGCATTATAGCGAGTTAGCACATCCTGCATAAGTGTCCACTGATACTGACCCCAAAATTTGGTACGCACCAATGTACTGATGCCAGCACGGCTAGCAATGGTTTTATCCAACCAATCGCCCAATACCATTGACGGTACAATAACAATAAAAGGTTCAAAAATATTCTGGCTCTTTGATTGATATTGCACCAGTAGCTGGTCAACGAGATTTTCGGTACGATGTGACTGAATGATAGTAAACATAGACAATAATCTGATTGGAATAAGCATGAGCGCTGAGGGCTACTGTGGTTACAGCTAACCTGTCAATCACTACGCTTGTAATAAAAGTGCCACAGAAAGTAGCAATGAAGCCCGAATTGATACTCATCAATACATCTTTGGCAGTCGTCACTATAATGCATTTCTGCTAGCATTATATGATGTACAATACGCTTTTATAAGCCACGTATATGCTCTGTCAGTGTGCCACTGATGTTCGATGTTTACCAGTATAGATGTCAGCATTATACTATCTTGCGACATCTAATGTCGCTTTGTAGCACTGCTCATCATTATGATAATAAAATATACATTGCCGCTCTTTTAAGTTATTTTCTATACCTTATTTCGACCTAACCTTCATTATCACGAGATGATTTAACATTATGCCTTTGCGTCCTATTGATGCCATTTTTGTTCATCCTAAACAACGTTTATACGTTGTTTACTATCGTGGTGAGCTATGGCAATTACCACGTATGAAAATCGATGATAAATCATGGCAAAACAGACGTCCTTATACTGACGACAGTGGTTCGCTTTATCTCAGCATCCACCAAGCCATTAGCGATCCTGTGTTGGCACAGAAACTACGTACATTAGATTTGCCTGTTGCAGTGCGTGGTAGTACTTTATCGCGTTTTGAAGCATGGTGGGAGGCACATGGGTTTAAATGGCTAAAAGACAAGCTTATGATCGGTCAGTCGCCATTGGCTGCACACCAAGCGACAGCCTATGCAAAAGCGATTGATAGCCAGCCTGCCTCGCTTAGTAATAACCGTACTGAGAATAAAACTCCAGCATCTACGCCTTCTTTTGTGAACACGGATATGTTTGCAGAGATGTTGACAGAGTTAACCAATGAAGTACTCGATCAAAAGCTTTGACTCAAGCCACATATCACCTATAGTGTCTTATGTAAATTTTGAACTGAATCCATTAATAAAAGAGCGGTAATATATGAAAGACTACAAGCTGCTACTGGCTGGGCTAATTTTATTGCTGCTAGCAATTTTTATCGCTCTGATTGCATGGTTGTGGACCCACAATCGTAAAAATATAGATCCGCTACCTATCATGGCAAGTGAGAATGAGTCTGCGACTGCCACAGGCGATGAGACTGTCAAAACTGTACCTGATAGTGTCCTATATGTCCGTGCAGCAGAAAGCCTGCAAGTGCCATTGGACGATATTATTGTCAGTTTTGAGTCTCGTTATCCTCATATTCAAGTGTTAGCAAGCTATGTGCCACCAAACACACTTTTGGCCTTATCAAATAATGATATCGCTGCTAACAACGACAGCGACGCCGCTTTTCATACAGACGTCATTATCGCAAATAATAGGCTATCGGCAGATCGTCTCGCGCCGTTACAAGCAGAGCTGACAGCGTCTCAACACCAAGATAACCAAAGTAAGGAAAACACCAATACAGTTATTACAGAGAATGAAACCGATAGCGGAAATACTGATAGTGAGCAGGCAACTACCGAGAACGATAATAAAGAGGCACGTACACTAACCTCCTTTAATTATGCCTTGAAAGATAAGCAGGAGCTCGAAGGCGTTGTTTTGACAGACCGTACTGTTGCCGTTAGTTTTCGCAATTTCTTACTCTCTAGTACGGGCCAAGGTATTTTAGAAAAATACGATTATTATAATATTAATGGTTATGAGAATAGCGTGAACGACTTGTTTCAACCAACATCACGGGCAAAAAAAGCATCAGGTGATAATCCAGTAGATGTCGCTGATGCTCTTAGCAATGGAGATAAATGACAAATTATCCCTATTTGTCTTTTGTTGATTGCTTTTATGGCGGCTTTTTCCTACAATGTCACTCCATAATGCGCCTATAGCTCAACAGGATAGAGCAGTTGCCTCCTAAGCGATCGATCCGAGTTCGAGTCTTGGTGGGCGCACCAACAATTATTATCATAAGTTATCATATAACCCCATAGCCTATACGCTGTGGGGTTTTTTGATGCCTTAACATATCACATCATAACCTTGCATAACGTAGCATACCTTTTCATAACACTATTTTAAAGGTATCCTAGCAGGTATCTGCAAATACCTTTAAACAGGATACCTTTAAAATGGCCAAAACCATTAAGGCCTTGACTGATACGCAAGTCAAGCAAGCGAAAACACAAGACAAGGCTTACAAGCTTGCAGATGGTGGCGGCATGTATTTGTATGTCACAAAGCTAGGTGCTAAATCTTGGCGAATGAATTATGTTAGGCCAATAACCAAGAAACATGCAACTATGACGCTGGGACTTTATCCTGATGTTACCTTGGCACAAGCGAGACAGCGACGATCAGAAGTACGCGCGCTATTGGCACAAGGCATCGATCCACAGCAGCAGAAAATCGATGATGAGCGCGAGCAAGAGCTATTATCTAACAATACATTCGCAGCGATAGCAGAAGATTACATGAGCCGTAAGCGCAACGTAAGCCCTGCTACTATCACAAATAACAATAGACAGCTTAAGCGGCTGAATAAGTACATTGGTGACATGGTTATTACCGACATCAAGCCGATTGACGTATTGAAAGCCTGTCGTAGCGCTGAAGCGCAAGGTTATTATGAGACAGCAATCAAGATGCGGACGATTGCGGGCCAAGTATTTAGGTATGGCGTTCAAACTGCTAGATGCGAGCGTGACGTAACTCAGGATTTGATAGGCGCATTACAGGCCCCAACGACAAAACATCATCCGACCATTACGGACCCAAAAGAATTGGGTGTGCTGCTAAATGCGATTGAGACCTACGAAGGTAGTTTTGAAGTATGCACAGCTATTAAGTTAATGCCTATGCTATTTGTGCGTAGCGGTGAATTGCGTTATGCACTGTGGAATGACTTCGACCTTGACGCAGGAACTTGGACCTTTACGCCACGCAAGACACAAAGGCGAACTGGCCTATCATTAATAGTGCCATTGCCAACACAAGCTATTGAGTTGATCCGCGAATTATCACTACATGCTCGCAGCAAGTACCTGTTCCCTGCCATTCATACGACTGTACAACCGATGAGCGAAAACACCATGAATCAGGCGTTAAAGCGATTAGGTTATGATGGGACCAAACAGACGATACATGGATTTAGAGCTACTGCCCGAACATTGATTGTTGAGAAATTGAAATATCCTGAAAACTTGGTTGAGATGCAGTTGGGCCACAATGTTCGTGACATGCATGGTCGTGCTTATAATCGAACCATCTTCCTTGATGAGCGACGCGAAATGATGCAAAAGTGGGCTGATTATCTTGATGAATTAAAATCAGCTGCCAATTAACTCTTGCTGAATTTTGTTATTCAGTGGAGATGGCGGGAGTTGAACCCGATTACATCACATTCTATCACACGCTATCAAAAACGTACTTAGTAATATCAATGACTTACGAAAAGCGAATGTGATTACATGTGATAGTATTTGATAGCAGGCTGTCAAAAATCATGTCACAGATTAATTATCTGATGCTGCAAAACGCAAATTGCCAGCTACTCTCCTCGCCCAACCTTTACCAAAACTAATCCATCCGCGTAAGCCAGTATAAAACTCAATACGCTCAGCATTAAATAAGAACACTACATCATTTTTATCCATCGCTGCAACTGCTGCCAGCGTCCGTGGACCAATCAAACCATCAGCACTTGCACCGACTGCTCGTTGTAGAAACTTAACAGATTGGCGATTGCCATGGTTATATGCTGCATCTGTTAACTGCCATGCAATTAACCGATCTAGCTCATCACCTTTAACCGCTTTATAGTATGACTGCTCTGTTATTTGCTTTGCAAGTGACTTTGGTAGCTTGCGCATATCTCCCCAATAGCCATGTGCGTTAGCGACACGCTTAGTCACACCATACATAGTTTCGCCGCCAGGGTCGTCTGGGTGATTGACATAACCGCCTTCATGATCCATCAATCTATCAAAAATCATATCGTAAATACTCATAGCCTGTACCTTATCTTAGACATTAAAAAAGCCTCAATATTGAGGCTGTGATTAATGTGGTTTATTATTTATCTATGTTTTCAACTACTTTTTCACCGATCTTTTCAGCAACTTGCGCTGCAAACTTCGGACTTACAATATCTAGTGCAACAAGCAAGTAACCAGAAAACGCACCTGCTGGAATTGATATTAAGCAAAGCGGTAGTAAGTAAGTCAGACCGAATTTCTTTTGCAGCACCTCAGCGATCGCGCTACCTGCTACAATCGCTGTGAAAATTAGAATTATCGATATTTTTACGTCGTAGCCCTTTTTGTTAATGCCATAAATACCGCCAACAAAGCCGCCAAACATGCCGAATATTACCTGTGGAGTGAATGAGGTGATAACTTCTGATGCCAAGCTCATTACGCCTCCTTAGTAGTGACTCGCTCTTTTAAAATCGCTCGCTTGATGATCTTGTTGCCTGTGAAAAACATCGCTGCTGCCCATATGCCAAAGATGACTGTAGCCGGTGTTATCAGGCCGTGTTGGGCGGCATAGTAAGCACCTGTGATCACACCCCACGCTAATGATGATGCTATCTGACAAAGTCCACTGGCTTTGACTGCTCTTAGTGATGGCACTAGCATTGCTATCACCTGTAGGACGCCTAAAACAAAAAATGCCACAAACCACCAAATAGATACTGAGTCAAAAACCCTATAGCTGGGCATTGCTAATCCACCCGTATCGAAAGCCTTGTTGCAGATAAAAACAAGGCTAAAGCTCAGTATAAATAGCGCATTGACAGCCTCAGCAAACGTAATGCTGATAGCCAAGTATCGTTTAAATTTAGCAAGTATTTTGCTTGTTTTTCTGGCAGATTCCGATTTACATAGCCATTTATTGAATAAAAACATCCTTAACAGTGTTTGTTTGATGTCCATAAGAACCCTCGAATTTTAGTCGTAAAAAAACCTGCTATTTAGCAGGTTCGGTCGTCCATTTGTCGTCCATCCAATACCATTGCTGGTCGTAGTCTGGCGGCGGGGTTAATACAAAGTCTTTGTCATTGCCCAAATTACTTAAAATAACGTCAATACTGCCAGTATCTTCATACAAAAATCTATTATCAAGCAAGCTGTAGATGTATAGCTTTATCATTTTTTCACTCCTGTTAACTGTAGTGTTACGCCGCTTACTTCTATGTACGCCTTCTCAGACCAAGGGTTGCTATTGCCCAAAACCCTAATCCATAGTGAGTAGACAACATCTGTGCCTATAACGCCTGCAACTGTCGGAAAGGTGACGTATTCAAGCTCGGTAACTAGATATGTATCACCGTTTATTACAGGCCGACTGGTAATTCGCCACCCCTTCCATGTTCGTAACACATCGTTATCAGCCCTTAACTCTATTCGTAGATCGCTACCTGTTTGCGCCTGAAAGCTCTTTACATAATCAAGACCAACCACCACGGCCACCATGCCCTCGGTTGTACCTAATGTAGCTTCCGCTATCTTAGTGTATTGGTCTTGAGCTGCTGGATAGTTAATACGAGGCACTGTGGGTATGTAGCGCAGAATAGGCACGGTGACAGCATTACCTGCAATCTGCAAAGTGTCCACGGCTAAATTAGCAATCTTACCGGTCGTCACTGCCAAGTTATCAATGTTGGCTGATTTAACTGCTAAATTATCAATTTTGGCGGTTGTAATTGCAGCATCGCCTATCTTAGCGGTAGTGATTGTACCGTTTGCAATATAGGCGTCTCTAATATATGTGCCAATTGGGACGATCACACCATTGATTGTCTGACTCGTAGTGTAATGCACAAAACCTAACGACTCGCTACCATCAGATGCGCCGATATAAAACTCATCTGCACGTACAGCAAACGTACCAGTTTTACCGTCGTTGTACGTACCTACGCCGACAACATGCCCGTTCACATCTAACACGGTGGTTGACTGAGCGCTCAGTCCGTCAGTTACCTGGTTGACAGTCTGTATGCTCGCTGTGTTATCACCGACCGTCGTTTGTAGCATCTCAACTGCGGACGCTGTAGCGCTGCTCTCGTCAGTGACGGCGGTTAGCTGAGTTTGTATCGTTGCGATGTTGCTCGTGGCAGTATTTGCTTTACTTAGTGCGTCATTAGCAGTCGATTGCGCAGCATTTGCTGCCGCCTGCGCATCAATAGCAGCTTTATCAGTGACGGCAACCCAAGCTGAGCCATCCCAACGCTTAGGTGTATTTTTTCCTCCTGTTGTATCAATCCATAAGTTTTGTGATAGTTGACGGGCAGCCGCTGGAGTCTGCCATTGATAAATGACCTCGCCTTTATTGCCTGCAAGTGTTGCCGCATTGGTAGCCGCCGCTTGAGCAGCATTAGCGACCGCCGTTGCTGCTGCCTCGGCGGCGTCTGCTTTGGCTTGCGCATCGACCTTAGCATCTGCCAGTGCCGCATCTGCTTTGTTTTTAGCATCAAGTGCCGCCGCTGCTTTGGCTGCACTCTCTGCCGCATTAGCCTTGTCAGTTGCATCGTTTGATGCCGCTGCTTGAGCTGCATCAGCTTTGGCTTGCGCTTGAGCATCAGCGTATGATTTAGCTGCTGCCTCTGCCGCATCTGCTTTAGCCTGTGCATCATTAATCGCTTGGTCGGCTGTACTTTGCGCTGTCGCTGTCGATGATTGCACGGTATCGATACGCTGGCTGATTGCACTGTCAGCGTTTGCGCGTGTCGTCGCCTCGGTTGTGATAGCGGCGGTATTGTTATTAGCTTTAGATTGTAACGTGCTAATATCAGACGCTAGAGCACTATCGGCATCGGTACGCGCCGTTGTCTCACTTACAATCGCAGCAGTATTATCGTTAGATTTGGACACAACAACATCAATACGATTAGATAAAGCCGTGTCAGCGCTCGTGCGTGCTGTAGACTCAGTCGTGATTGCTGCTGTGTTGCTATCAGTTTTGCTAACAAGTGTGTCGATCCGACCAGATAGAGCACTATCAGCCGTAGTGCGCGCCGTTGTCTCGCTTGTGATAGCTGCGGTGTTAGTGCCTGTAGTTGCTTGTAGTGCTGTAACTTCACTAGCAACGGCACTAATGGCTGTAGTGCGAGCATTGCGCTCAACTACTATCGCAGCGGCATTATCGCCAGTACTCACTTTTAGCGCTGTAACATCCGATGCAAGCGCCTCATCTTTAGTTGCCAGCGTTTCGAGAGTCTGTGTGATAGTCGCATTGCTATTAGCAACATCAGATTGCAGCACAGTGATGCGCTCATTGGCTGCATAGTTGTCGCGTGCGACAGTTTTCCAGTAAGTCCATTGTATTGATCGGCTTGCATCTGCATAGCGTGATGCGTCCGCATAACGGGGCTTGTAATCTGCTTTGATGACATTGATTTGCTCGACCTGAGCGCTGTCTGCATTGGTACGAGCAGTTGTTTCAGCAGTAATAGCGGCACTGTTATCATTTGTCTTAGCTGACACTGTATCAAGACGTGATGATAGGGCAGTATCTGCATTAGTGCGCGCCGTCTGCTCAGCTGTGATAGCAGCCGTATTGTCACCTGTTTTGGCGACCGCAGTATCAATGCGAGTTGATAAAGCGCTGTCTGCATTGGTACGAGCAGTTGTTTCATTAGCAATGGCTGCTGTGTTGTCTCCCGTTTTAGCGACAGCGGTATCAATGCGCGTCGATAGTGAGCTATCGGCATCTTTGAGCTGCTGCACATCAGTTGCAAAGCCCTCATCAAGCGCGGTTAGAGCGTCAATACGCGTCTTACGCTCGTTGTCTATCGCGTTGTTAGCAGCTAAAATATCATTAATGCGCTGTTGAGCCTCAGCACTGATCGCGGTTGCATTGTTGATAATAGCGGTATCAAGATTTGTAATATCGTCAATACGCTGCTGCGTCTCATTGCTGATAGCAGTCTCGTTTTGCTCGATTTTGTCAATCTTTGCGCCCAAATCTTGATATAACTGAGACTCAGTGATTTTGCCGTCCAGTAAATCCAAAACTTTATCAGCAGACGCATCAGTCGTGCCCGTCACCCAGTTCGACCAGTCAGATTTAAAACCTAGCTTATCAACCAGTCGCGCACGATATGACTGCGACAAGTTGCCTTGCAGTCCTGTCACTGTATGGCTGTTCGTTGGATAGCTGTATTGGCCTAATAGCTTGACGTTAGTGTTTGGGGCACTGCCAGTCTCGATCTCGGTGTAAGCCGCATCACTTGAGCCACTCGCAAAGCCCCATTTGATTTCCATGCCAAACAAGATGCCGGTTGCTGTCAAGCCAACGATGGTAGGTGGTAAACCAACCTTGCCTTGTATTTCTGTTAACACTGCTGTTGTTGGCTGTGATTGCACCTCAAACGCCGATACCGAGCGTACACGTGCTAGGTAGTTACCACTGTAAACGCCTTCGATTTCGACGGAGACATTGCCTGTACGCGGCACTTTCACCCAGCTGCCATCGTCTTTGCGCCATTCAACGTCATAAGCAACCGCGCCTGATACTTGCGCCCATGCAATAATGAGCGTCGCTATCGTCTGGCCCTGCACAACGCGGTGACGACTGGTGATCGTCACACTCGCTGGTGCATCGACCACATCAGGATTGACGATAGTGATATTGGTTGGCTTAACGTCGGTGCCAAAATCAATAGCAGGGAACTTTTGTGGCTCATGCTGAATCGCTGTGATTGCAAATGTCGTTTCATCATTTTTAGCAATCGACATGACGCGAAAGCGCATGAGCTTTAAATCTGCTGTCTCGATCGCCCAAACGTTCTCTTTCTCGGCGGCGGTAAATGCGGCGTTAAGCGTTATCTTGCGACCTGACACTGACTTAATAGTGCGACGCTCTGATTGACCGCCACCGCCATTGACGATGAGTACGTCACCAGCATTAGCGACCACATCTCGATCAAGGGTCACGACATACTGAGCATCGCTAACAGCAGACACACGGCCACCATTGGCACGACCGGCGAACAGCTCATCACTCACGTTAATAATGTTACCCACAGCAGGTATGAAGCCATCTAAGCCAACACCAAATGATACCTGGCGTGTCTCTAATTGCTCAGTTTTTAGCGCCCAAAGTCCAGCCCGTTGAGCCTGTGCTTGACTGGTACAACCAAACGCGGATAAATCCAGCACTTTAACGCCAAATTTCGCCATGGCTTTTTCGTCACGTACATACTCGTATTCTGTCTCAAAGCCATTAAGAGGATTGTCCCAAGCGACTTTTGCTAGTGTGTGCCGGTCACGCGCACGTGTGCCAGTATATTCAAAATTGCCGTCAATGACGTTGGCGCGTGAGAATGTATAAACGGGGTCCTGCGGTACGTCTGCATCAAGTACCACCTGCTCACCGTTCCAGTAGCTCATGGCGCGGAAAATACCGCCGATGTTTTGTAGTACCTGGTAAGCATCAACTTGCTTTTGCAAATAGACATTACACGTAAATCGTGGCTCTAACCCGCCTTTGCCGTCTGATACCATCTGATCACAGTATTGGCCAAGCGCATACAACGACCATTTATCAATCATTGTGATGTCTAAACGCTCGCCCAAGCCAAAGCGCCATTGAGTGCACAAGTAAAAATATGCCCATGCAGGGTTATTGCTATAGGCATCTTTAAACGTACCGTCCCAAATGCCAGTATAAACGCGAGTAACTGGGTCGTAATTGCTAGGCACACGCATAATTGACCCACGTACATGGGCTTCTAGTTTAGCGATACTGCTAAATGTTTCTCCGTTGTACTGTAAGCCGAGCAGTGCGGTATTTGGGTAGCGTAGCTTAACGTCAATAACTTCAGCGACTGCATCAATAAACATATCGTCTTGTATGTACTCGCTGTCACTGTTTGGTGTGATGCGTCTGACACGTATCTGCCAGCCAGTTGTTGATTTAGGTAAGTCGATACGGTGCGTGCGCTCATACCCTGCGCTAGTCTTGTCCTCAATTTTGGTATTAAGCACCTCAACGTAAGCACCGCCATTGGTCTGCAAGTCAATCGCGTATTGGATTTTATAACCTTTAACATCACCGTCATCTGAGTCAGTTTTCGACAATCGATTCCACTTGAAGCGCACTCGCACTGCGCTCAACTGCGTGTCAGTAAACGCTTTAATCCACGGAGTATCGCTGCGTAGCTCAACATTGATGGGTGTCTCATTCGATACATCAGGAAAGCCTTTGATGTACTCTTGCTCGTTTGTGCCATGTCTAAAATCCCATGTCACGCCATCAAAGTTGCTGTTACCTGCATCATCGAGTAATGGCGTACCGTCTAAGCGGATTGACTTACCGCCATCGACCAAGCCATAAATTTCACCCTCAGCTAAGCCATACAATAGTTTTGCGGTACTGGTACTTGCTACTGAGTCTTTAGCGATTGACGGCTTACGTGGCTTATCCTGTCCTGCTTTAGCGCCTTTAATTGCTGACATTATTGATTATCCTCTGTATAGATGCCTGCTGAGCAGATAAAGCCGCCTATGTAACGCTCGCCTATCAGAATAGGTACTGGATTGCCTTGCGCTACTGTAGTGACCGCACCGCCAAAACCGTAGTTTGCCCTGTTACCGTCCTCGTCTTGCTCACCAAGCTCAGGTGTTGGCATGAGTAGTGACGCTGCACCGCCAATCATCAAACCGACACCTGCGCTAATTAGAGCTGGGTTACCGCCCATAACCACACCAACACCAACCAACACATATCCAGCAACAACTTGCAGCCAGCCAAACGCATCGCCACCTGCGCCCATGATTTTTGGCACAATATGAATAACGCTGGCTGCTGTCATGTTATCGATGTCGTTTTCACCTAGATTGCCTTGTTCGTTTACTTCATCAGCAAAAACAGCAAAGCGCATACCTTCTTGATCAGCACGTAGCATAAACTTCTTAAATTCGGGTAATTGTGAGGCGATAGCGTGCGTCGCCTCGCGTGCGGACTGGATATCTAAGCGAAAAAACTCACCAAATTTGTCAGCAAGTACGCCGTGCAGGTGGATAGTTTTCATAAATTGCGCCCATAAAAAAGCCGCTAATTTAAGCGACTTGTGTTATTTGATTAGTGATTTATGTCTGATGATAATTGCAGCACGCCTTTGCCATTGCTCGCCGTATATTTCACGTATCGACTCACGGTTATAGGGGTGATGTAATACCAAGCTGTCACCGATAACCTTGTCTGTGCGCTCAGATTTGAGCTGACCGTCACCGATAAATACAAGGGCGTGGTTCACATGCTCAGTGCGCCCCAATCTGCACAGTATCAAATCGTGCTTTTGGATTGTATCAACCTCAACAAATCCTTCAGCTTTAAAGTTATTAAGGTATAAGGGCTTGCTGTCTGCTGATTCCCACCAAGCGTCTGAACGCTCGTAATCACTCAGCGTTATACCAAGCTCACGTTGATAGTAGTCTTTAACGAGTGTGTAGCAGTCCATTAAACCATGATGATATTCACGGCCCAACAAAGGCGCTTGGTAGCCGTCTGGCTTGTGTAGTTCAACGTCGATACCGTTGGTGAGTACCCAGGGCTTACCATGTAGATTCATTTGTACGCGATCAGGCATCGATGGCTGACAGCTGCCGTCTGGATGACTATGCACGTAGGCTTTGATTGCGCCTTCTTTTGATGCGCCAACCAAATCAATCGGACATATCTCAAACTGGGCATCATCAGCAGCTATATTGGTGCAGGGTATGTATTCTTTACCCACAATCACACCGCAAGCCTCACGCGGATAGTCAGCGATAGCATGAGCAATGATCGCTTTTTTAATCGATTTGGTTAACATGATTTATCCTGATATCAATGATGAGCTGGGGAAGCCGCCAAATGGTAAAGGGTTATTATCACCAAATCGCAATCGACAATCTGAGAGCCTACCGCCACATTTATCTTTTGATGGATCGTCGGTTGGTGTGCCGTCCTCTGTAAACATTGCCGTTCCCGTATAACCACACTCTTGACCGCGATAACGACCATGCACCGCCCAATGACAAAACGATGTGATATCACGGCTTGGTATACGAGCACCTTCAAAATCAACAGGGTTTGATAGCTCAAACGTGACTGCGCTGGCGTTCTCACTGGTTTTTTGCTCAACGTACCAAAGCTGCTTGCGATACTCATTAGCGGCTTGTGGATTGCCATCCGTAAAGTTTGTAGCGTCCAAATATTTAGCAAGCGTATTAATAACGGTCAACTTAGCCCCTGCAAAGTCATCAAATTGCAGACACATAGCACTAATCGCACCTTGTACACCGTCGATATTGTTAGCCAGTACAAGGCTTGGTGTTGATGCACGACCATCGCCGCGCATCTCAAGCCCGTCTGATTGGATTGGTATTGGATTGTAGACGTTACCTTGCCAGATCAAATCGCGCTTAACGATATCCTCGGTGCCGGTGTTGGTCACACGATATGAGCTATCTGTAAATTCAGACTTATTTGCAAACTTAAACAGATATTGCCAATCCTCAAAGCTCACATGACCGTGCCACCGCATGATGCCAGCGCCTAATTTAGTAGCATCTAATTCGTAGAGCGTAATAAGACCTGTGACTGACAGCTTTTGTAAGTCTGATTCGAGCATAATCAATCCTTAGTTAGATGTCACAGCATCAAGACGCTCAGTGAGAGTTGCAATAGCTTCAGCTTGCGATTTAATCATCTTGTCCTGCTTGATTGCAATCGCATGACTAAATGCCAGTAGCGCGTTAATATTGATACCTTCGGCAATTCGCTCGTCAAGCGGTTGCTCAGTGACGTTTCCTTCATCATCTGTGACAGTCTCAGTATCGCGCCACAGCGTAAACGCTGGATCAAACGCGCCCAAAGCTTCGGCACTGAATGAGTAATAATGATAATCAGGATTGTCAGCTTCAGCAGTTGATCGGTAGACAATAGGTGCAAGCTGCATAGCATTTCTGTACGCTTCGTCATCAAGCTCCAGATTGACAAGTATGTCTTTATAACGCTCTGAAGATGTAGAGCGCATGAGTTTGCCTGTACTGTCTACTACCACGTTTGCACCTGCTGCGGTAGTTGTGGCATACGTGTTGACATTAGTTGTAAATGCGTACCACGCACCCCATGATGTCGTAAATCTATTTCTTATGTAGCTGGGTGCGGCGCCGAAGCCAAACGCTATTTGAGTGCGTGCAGTATTTACGTAACTCTTGTAAGTGTGGACTTCCCATGACAAAGCAGGGTCAACGAATGGTGCGTTTTTACTATCTCCGCGCATAATTCGTCTTGAGCCAGCGGTAAGGTCATTAAAATCGAGACTTGCTGACACTGTTCTGTCATCTTCAATTGGGGTAATTTGCGAAAACGCAGCTTTGAACGCGAGCTTTGATGTCGGTATTTGCTCATCATCAGTGCCCACCAATCTACTAGCTGCATGATCCTGATTGCTAAAATTATCTTTAACTTTATTCCACAGCACAAACTCATTATCACCTGTGGTGCCGTTTCCTGTACCAGGGTTTGGAATTTGAATAGCCATAAATATCATCCATAAAAAAGCCCTCGATTAAGAGGGAGTTATAGTTAGTTAAGGTATAAATGCTTGTTTCAAGTTAAAGGATATTTGCCAGATTTTACCGCTTACATGAGATTTATTAATATTTCCCTCGGTTCGGTAGGTCTTAGTCACGCCATTGATTGTGAGATAAAAAGGCGTAACACCTTTATGCTCAATCAAAAAGTCGTAAATTGCGTCAACCTCAGCAAGATAAGCAGTCTTTGCAACTTGCCAAGCGGTACGCGCATTGTTGATGCCAAAACTTGATACTTGCTCGTAACCATCACCAAACTTAACACTGTTGGTCACGAGCTGAGTATCTTGCGTAGCGCCAGCGTCGACGCACCATGTAAATGTTTTAAATGCCATATGTTTCGCCCATAAAAAAACCACCCGTTAAGGTGGTTGGTGTTAGTATTAATCTGCCAAAATCAACTAACAGAAGGATTATACCATGACAGTAGCACCAAGATTGACACAAACTTACGTCCAATGGCCATACAGAGTAGACCTAGAAGATGGTCGCACAAACATTGGCGCAATCGATCTCACTAAAGAACCTGAGCGTATTGATGAAATCCATGAACTTAATGGTATGCCTATTCTCAAGGAGAGAATATCCTTGCTCAACTCTGAAAAAAACGGTGTTATGACTCTTGGAATGTTGTGTGGAATAAACCCAGAAAATAACTCTTGGTTTTCATACTTGGAATTCGGGTTCCGACCAGGTTACGATTATTCAGCTATCAACCTTACTGAGATTGACAGCCTGTTTTATAACTACCTTTCGTCTACTCACGGCGATGGATTTGCAAAAGCCTTGCAGCCTCACCTGATATGGGAGGGACAGAACGTAACACTCTACGGCAATAAGCCAAGTCACATGTATTCCGTGTTTCTTCAAGCCATTGAGCAAGAGCATGTTGAGCAAGCATTTTATCACCTGATTGACTGGCTTCGTGTTGAATTTGCTGTGTCATGAGCCATCTCTCCCCTTATAAAGAAGGCCGCCTTGACGGCCTTCTTTTCGTATTTGCTCAGCGACAACCTTTTTAATCGAGTCCGCCATTTCTCGGCTCGTCTCAGCACTGTTCTTCGCCTTACTCGCCTCAACACTTAAATTAAAACCAAATGCCTTTATATTTAACTTAGCCATACAATAAACCCCCTTGACGTTTTTCCTTGCGTATTGTGTCCATAACCACGGCCTTGATGCCGTTAGCCATATCACGACCCATTTTTGCATTATCACCTGATACACTAGCATTACCTTTTGCATCAACATTGACGTTAATATTTATATCACCGCCACTAACTGGCGCCTTACCACTCCGCATAGCATTAAGGTTATCAACACCGATACGCTTAGTGGCCTGAGCATCAAACACGTACTCTTGGCCGTGTACAGCACCAGCTATTTGATTCACGCCCATGTTGCCAGTGTAGCCACCAGCTTTAAAACCTTGTGGAGCCAGACCGCTAATAGCATTAGTAATGGCACTGGTTGATAGAACCACCTTTCCTGCAGCAAGTGCTTTAGTAAAGTAAGTACCAGGTGTATTGGCCCATGCATCCATGATGGCTTTTTTGCTGCTCAATACTGCACTAGATAGCGTATACATTTTTTGCATAGTATAGAGCGCACGGTAGATGCCTGATTGCTCACCCAAGAAGCCTTTAGCCATACCAGCAAGTCCGCCAAATATCGCCTCGCTTTGTGACAACATGAGTTGCTGCTTGGCATCCATATAAGACTGTTCGATAGCCAGACGTGCTTCTGTCTGAACACCGATCATGTCTGTATGCAGCTGCTCATACTTCTCAACTACCGCCATACGCGCATCATACTCAGCTTGTATCTTCCCAAGCGGTGTCTCAGCCTCAATACCTGATAACATGCCTTGCAGATTATCGCTAGATGATGCCTTGTCTTTACTGAATTGACTAAAGCGGCCTTTAATCAGATCGGTCGCATTGCTCCGCATCTTATCGCGCTCATCTTGCCATTTATCAAACCGCGCTTGCACCGCATTGGTTGCTTTTAACTGCGACTCTAGAGCTGATAGCGCTTTTTGTTGTCTAACATACTCATCAATACGAGACTGACTCGCACCTTTGAATTTGCCAATACCAATGTCATACATTAACGATGACAACTCGGTATTATCACCAAATAAAGCTATGCGTTTTTTAAGACCGTCGATACCATCCTCAACAGCCTTAATTGCCTGTCTAGCCATTAACTCGGCTTCGCTAACCACCCTTCTTGAGCCTTGCTTGATACCAATTGCCATACCATCAGCGGTATGCAAGCCTAACTTTTTAAATTCTCTTGATGGTGAGTGAATATCAAGTACGCTTTTGGCTTTTGTAATCGCACTGGATGCCATGTTGCCAATAGCAGTGGTAACCCCGCTTGCGCCTGACTTAATACCGTTGATTAAACCACTGACAATATCGCGGCCAACCTGTAGCATTTTAGCTGGCAGAGCTTTTAGTGTGGTTGATATCGCATTACCAATACTGATAAATGCTGTTCTAGTATTAACCACACCTCTATCCCATGCTGCTTGCATGGTTGCAACGGCCGTATTTACTGCACCACTGATTTTTCTATACTCAGCTAACAGGCCTTGCCTAATGTCAGCCCAGTTTTTCACGACCTGATATCCCATATAGGCTATACCAGCAATTGCCGCAACCACCAACGTAATAGGACTGGTTAATACCGCTAGCGCCGCGTTAAACGTCCAAGTTGCTGCTGCTGCCACACCTGCCGCTACTGACCATGCGGATGTTGCCACGGTCATCACACCTGCTTGCACTGCTGCAATTGCTGACAATGTTCTTAACGCTATCAGTGGTGCGTTTGCCGCAATTAATGCCACGGTTAATGCACTCACCGAAACCGCTAATGCCGTGAAAACACCCTGATTTTCGCTAACTACCTGCTTTATCTCATCCCAATTCTGATAAACAAGAACTCCAGCCGCCAGTAGCGCACCTAACGCGATAATAGTTAGTCCCATTGGGCTTGATAGTGCGGTATAAGCAAGTTTAAGTCCGTCGATAGTGCTCTTAGCTGCGGTAAATCCGTCAGCGAGCAATTTTAGACTCACGATAGAGCCTAGTACGGATGCACTTACCAGCGTTATCTGTCTGATTAGCTCGGGATTAGCTTGCGCCCACACTGTTATCTTGTCGATAACTGGTGCTAACTGCATGAGTAGGTCGTTTAACACTGGTAAGAATGCTTCACCAATAGTAGCTACTGCTGCGTCAACCCTGTTGTTAAACAGTGTGGTAGCATTGGCAGATGTTGCTGCCATTTTTTCAAACTCGGTCTGCATTGAGCCTATGTAAATCTTAGTGCTGTCCGCTGTTTCACCAACAAGGGCCATCTGAGTGTCAAGCAATCCCATGTTACCTGCAAGTGCCGCTACGTCATCACCAAACTCTCTGCCAATGATCGGCGCGATAACTCCGATTCTATCCTCTTGTGGTAGTTTATTGACTGCTTCTAAAAACTCATAGATAGCAGCCTTGCCATCTACCTTGACGCGCTGTGCAAATTCATCGATGTTAACGCCTAGCTTTTCAAACCCTATCAATTGGCTTTTACTGGCCATGTCCAATGTTGAGAATGTGATTAACATACTGTTTACAGCTGATGCTGCAATTTCCGCAGGTTTTCCCAGTGCAACAAATGTACTGGTCAATGCAGCTGTAGCATCTTCAGTAAGCCCAAACTGCTTAGCCAAACCACCAACACGACTCATTGCGTTGACAATCTCAGCAGCCTTGGCAGGACTATTGTTTGATAGCGTGTTAATCGCATCACCTAACTTGCTGATCTCACTAATTGGTATCTCAAACACGTTCGCTAACTTTGCCATGGCATCGCCAGCATCGTCTGCTGACATATCAAAAGCGATAGCCATTTTTGCAACTGTTTCAGTAAAAGACAGCAAGTCCTTTTCTGCCACACCCAACTGACCGCCTGATGCAGTGACCGCTGCCAACTCCTCAAAAGGCAAAGGGATAGTCTTAGACAGGTCTATCAATTCCATTTTTAGATTGGACAGACCGTCGCTTGATGCAAAATCAACCGTTTTATTAACCTCAGCCATTGCTGTTTCAAACTTTTGAGCCTGTTTGATACCAAGCCCAACTGCACCAGCTAAAGCAACACCTGCAAGTGCTGCGGCTTTTGCCATGTTATCTAGTGACTTACGCGCTTTATCATTAGCACGTCCTAAATCACCTGCATCATCACTAGCTCTACGTTGTCTGCGTCCTAAATCATCAGTGTTGTCACCTGTGTCATCCGATTGACGACCTAGTTCACGTAATTGCTTTTTAAGATCTTTTATGCGCTTTTCTGCATCGCCTGAGTCGATGACAATTTGTAGCCTTGATGTCTGTTCTGTCATACCGACCCCTTTATCTTAAGCATAAAAAAAGCCTCACAAATAAATGTAAGGCTTCTATCTGATTTAGACTGTTTCTTATAAATTAGTCACAAGCGCCAGCTGCCTTGGCGCCATACTCTGCTTGCTCTTTCGTGTATTTATCTCCTGCGTCAGCAGATAATTGATTTACCAAACCATCGCAAGAAAACCCTGTGATCGACAAATAGTTTGCAGCAGACTTTGCCGCTTGCTCGTTGTAATCAATATTTAAGCTATCAACCGCTACAGTAGCATCATTCACATCGTAGCCATCGCCCGCTTCAGACGACAACTGATTAATCAGACCATCTCTTGAGAAACCAGCAAACCCAATATAGTTTTTAGCTGACCTAACTGCATTTTTCTGCTGATTAGTCATACCGTTATCTTCTGCGACTACTTCGGTCTCAGTAATCATTGGATCAGCTACAGTACCATTCGATACCTCAGTTTGCGCGGTTGTATCTTTAACATCTTCACTGTTGCCGAATATGAGTCCGATAACAAACAATACCCCAACAATGATAGCTATCCACTTAAGTGCCTTTTTCATGTCTTTTGTCCAGTAAAGTAAACCGTCACTATAACCGATTGGAAACAATCAAACAATAATCAGGTAATAATTAGCTATCTTGTCTGGGTTTTAGGTGCTGGCTTAGCGCCAAATCATCAAGCGCAAAAATGATGTAGTCGAGAATACTACGAGGTATATTAATAGGATGGACTGTCACTACATCTGTTATGTCTCTAACAGTCAATGGCAATGGTTTTCCATCATGATAATTACGTGCCCTAGCAATCAATATAAAAGCCTGTACTACTTGCTGTGTTGTTACATCATAACTAGGCGGCTCAGGTAGTTTAACCCCAAGCCGCGCATAGCTAGCCAATCGCTTTGGAGTTAGCTCGCTGCTTTTTTGGTGCCACTGCCAGACCGCAATGGCTTTTTTTTAGTCTCACCTGCTTGTAGTGCAAACTCTTGCGATAACTCTTTGAAGGTGTCAAAAATATGAGTTGCAAACCCTAGACCATTATCACCCAAGGCAGCTACAAGCTTAGTAAAGTTATCACCATTAATCGGCGCTACCTCGCCATCAGGTAGCAATACATCCCATTCAGTGATTAGGTACTCACCCATTAAATACAACAGCGACTCGCCAAAAGACAACTCATTTTCGTCAAAACTAGCTTTTGACAGTTTATCTTTGGTGACTTTTTTATCACCTTGGCTTTCTTGGATTTTGACATATGCTGACTGGAATGCCTTATCGTCACCAACACGCATAGTTAGTTTGACCAGACCATCGTAGTCAATCTCACGCTCAACCGAACCAAGCTGTTTAGGTTTCAAATCTTGTAGAGTAATAGCCATTTTTTAATTATCCTATGCTGCAATACGTTTGATGATTGGCGATACATCGACCGCCATGTAAGTAACTTCTGCTGTGACAAGCTCATTGCCTGAAGGACTTGGAATGTCACCGCTGATTTGTGCTTTTGGCACTACGATTGTGTAGCCCGTGCCATCGCTAAATGTAATCGGCACCTCAATCGACATCGTACCGCCTGTGCGTTGCAGCTCTAAAATATCGTAAGCTGTCTCACTAAAGGCAATCGTCATTGAGCCATTAGCATTGGCAATCATGGCGTGGATATTACCGCCATACATATTCGAGCCTAAACACTTCTGAATCTCAGCCTGGTTGTCTAGCTCAAAAGTAAACGCTTCAACACAAACGTTAATAGGGCTACCGTCATGCAAAATATCACCAACACTCATACCGCTGGCTTTTAAGCCGTTGGTAGCTGGGATGGCGCCTAGTGCATAAGAAACCGTCTTTTGAGTCTCATAACCAAGCCCCATCAAGCCGAATGTCACCTTCACGATGCCATCTGTGGTTACTTCGATGGTCAATTTATTAACGTGTACGCCTTTAAAGGCATAAAACGCATTGATATCAGTGAAGTCTTTGGTGATTGCCATAAACTTGCGCGTATCACCAATAGTCAGCTGTGACGGATCGGTATCAGCAGCCGTCCAGTCATTCCAGAAGGCAGCTGCTAATAAGTCATCATAGGTGCCATAGAGAAGTTCTGCTGATAGGTCGCCTGAGATTTCGCCACTTGTGACCATTCCGCTAGTCTTTACGCGACTACCATTCAGCATTTCGCTGTCAGTAAGCGTAGTGGCGTTATTAAGGCCGTTAGTGATGTTAGGTAGCACCTTGAATGTCGCTGGTGCTGGCAAAGTATCTTTGTCTGTCTGCATCGCATAAGCGGTTCTTACTTTAGCGCCTGATGACATATCTTTCTCCATAAAAAAGCCCTCAAAAATGAGGGCAGATAGTGATTATTTGATTAGTTGAATCTAAAAGGGATTCGCACATTTATTTGATAGCCGTCCTCGCGCTGCGGCACATTAATAGCTGATGGCGTCATTAGCTTGAGCTTATCAACTGAATGGTATTTGAAGTGATTGCCCAAACTGTCAGCCAACCTTTTAACCGACTCAGTTCGTTTGTTGTTTGGATAAAATATTTGTATGACCACTGCGCCAAGCTCAGCAGTACATGGCTCGTTAGCCATACCCGCCATAAAGTTGATACCATGCTGCACTGTCAATCTGTACCACATACCGTCGCTGGGTGTCTCAAAGTTCACATTGTCAGTTGCATAACGCTGAGCAACAAAGCCACTCCACGCCTTCATATGAGCTTGTATCAAGCTGTCAATTAGTGCGTTATTCATCGTCAGCCTCATCAAAATATTTATCGTAAATAGCATCAGCTATGACAACCACTGCAATCAATAACCATTTCATATCAACACCTCATTAAGTGTAGGCTGCAACTGCTGCCTCATATGCGAGAGAATAAACGCCTTGTGGTGCTTGCTTTGACCAGCCATTTTCTATGCGTTCTGCGTATGGGAGATTGTTTTGTATGTAGACCATTGGCAGCTCTGTCGATGACATACTTTGTATTGCGTTAAATGCAACTGACATACCGTCTTTGTTCTCAGTATATCGATAATCAGGACTACCAAAACTTACGATGTGATTAGCTCTGTAGCGCCCCTCGTCGACCGGCGATAGTATCTGCAAATTGTTGAGCACAGTAATTGCTATGCCTCGCTGCAGCTTATGAGCATCTTCCATAATATCGTCAGCGAATAGAAACGGCGCTCTATCCCAATTAGTCATCCCAGCCCTCACGGATTTGCATTACACCGTTTTTATCAATACCACCGTTTATGATAGCGACTGGCTCACCATTAGATCGAATCACATGATAGCCGTTATTATCCCAATCACGCGATGAATCAACCTGCTCGTGGTAGGGTTTGCCATCTGCCAAAGTTTGAATACCAATAGCACCATTAACGGCTAGTACTTGTTTTATACTTAATTTCATTACCTGAACCATATCACACCTGCCTTAACTGAATCTCGTATGCTACGCCCGCTGGGTCTTTGTCCACACGTACCACGCTATAGCCGTTTATCTTGTCATCAGCGATTGGCTCAGCTGTGATCTCATTCGCCAAGCAAATCAATTTAACGTCTGTCACGTTGATAATGTCGCTCTCAAGCTCATAGGTTGAGTAGTCAGCGAATACGCCACGCCCTGAGTAGGTCAATGTACTTGCTGATGGTCCCCCTGGTGGATTCATCCAGTCGTCAACACCATCATCAGTGTCGCTCGCTACTGTTCTTGTACCTATGAACGCTGTCACAGCATCCGCAAGCTCGTCATCGAACGCCTCAGCTAGGTCGGCCTGAATGTCGTCACGTAAACCCATCAGAACCTCCCTAGCTCTACAATTAGCGGTGGCGCGGTCTTGAATGGTGCAATCAATGCCAACGCCATACTCTCACCTGCGCTTAATGCCTGACCATCCGCACCAGCGGCATAAGTCTTGCTCGATGTCACTGGTCCAGCTTTAACGCTCTTTGATACAACAATGCCGTCTTTACGGCCTTGGTACATGTTGCCAGCAATCACTTCTTTTGCGATATAGGCACCTGCATGTAATATCGAGTCAGGTACCACATCATCATATAGGGGCAAACGCTTCTCATTGAGCCAAGCGTTTGCTAATAGTACGGCTGTGTTGCCGTCACCACTGGTCGCCCAATCAGCGCCTAGCACGTCCGTGACGGTATCAATGGTGACGTAGTTCATAGCTTATTGGCCTTTAAATGCATTGTAGATTTCAGTGATTTTGGCATCACCTAAACGCCCATCAAAATCATGACCAGCTTCAGTCATTTCAGCTTTCATTTCGTCGATAGTTGGCGTGTCGTCAGATGGCTGTACTGGGTAGAGGTTATGCTCATCATACAAAGCACGTAACGTTACTTCGTCTGCATCGTCATCGTAGGCCACACCAGCATCAGTCAGCGCTTTTTTAACAGCGTCCACGGTTGCAGGTTCGGGCATTTTTGGTGCTTTGTCTTTTTTGGTGCTGGCTTTCATGCTGTGGTTTGGTAAGTGCTTATAACCATTTGGCACATCACCAGTCACCGCATCGCATGTTTCAATGAAATCATCAGGATTGTAGGCACGAGTATCACGCATGATCACACCCGCATCTTTGGCCTTGGCGATATTCTCGGGGCTAAAATCATCGGTAAAATATAATACTTTTGGCATCTTATGCTCCTAGTTCTTGGGCTAAGTCTTCAATGCGCTCATTAAGCACATCATGGTAAGCATCCATATGCTCTTTTTGTCGTTTGAGTAGCTGCCATTGTTTCTCGCTAATAAATGGCGGTTTGCTACCTGCAAGTAAGGCTTTTAAAGCTTTAAGACGCTCTAAAATCTCCATCCCTTCAATCAACATACGATCAAGTGGCGTTTCTGCTGGATGATACGACTTATCAAAAACATCTTTAGGCGACCATGAAATATAGCCTTGATGGTCTTTATGGTTAGGCTTGCCGCCGTCCGTATATTCGACTAAGTAGCCTTCGGTATTGGGGTCTTCGTCTTTAGGCAAATCCCATCCGCGATAATCGTTATACGCGCCTAACGCCATAGCAGCTGCAAGCAACTGTTTTGTACCTGTGTACTTTTTCATTTGTAACCTCGTATGAGTTGGCTATAAGCACCTACACTTATAGCCGTTTAGCTATTACTGAGTTTTAAGCAGTACGCCAGCGGTGTTTTTCAGTGACTCAGCGTGTTGCTTCCAGTTGGTACTGGTGCCAAGTGCTGCACTGGTTGGATTGTCGCCACCTGCTGCCATATCCCAGCCATAGCCTTTGACAGACGCAGCGTAGGACCATTCAGCCTGATACGTGGTCGTGATGTTTTCTTTACCCGTCTCAGTCGTAGTGGCTGCATAGAAGTCATCTTGACCATTAACCACGATACCGCCCTCGGTCAGACCAAGTGTGTTATAGCGGATGCCAGTATCGGTATATACCAAGTCGGGCGCATCAGTGACAACAAACATGCGGCCAAACTGATCACGATAGACAGCGATATTGTCGAACTCAAACAAGCGCTCATTGTTATTAAGCGCTTTTAAATACAAGTCAGTCAACGCGCCTGAGTGCATCACCCATGCGCGGATAGCCTGAGCACGGTCACCAAATTTCTGAGCAGCCCTGGTCATTGCTGCAAAATCAATCTTAGCTGCGGTGCTGTCTTGCACTGCTGCAGTATTACTACTGATAGCACCAACGGCACAGTGGATGCCTTGGTTGAGCATGTCAGCAATCTGAGCCTCACCCAACTGCTGACCAATCACGATGGCCGCTTGCTCTGGGTTCTGTTGCACCCATGCAAACTGAGCACGTTCCCAAATCAGCTCAGGTGTACCGGCTGCGATCTTAACTTGAGCATTGGTGTGCTGCTCTAGTCGTTTGCTAGCAATGGTATTTTGACCATTCTTGACGTCACGACGACGCACCATGCCATTAATGCGCTTAAATGACGCCTCAATATCAAAGTCACCTTCAAAAGGCTTAGGGGTTAACTGAATAACACCTTGCGACTTTTCATTGAACAAGTCAGTCTGCTGTGCAATGGTTTCAACCATCACTGCATGCGTCTGGCGGTTAAAAATCTCTAAATCAAACATAATTTATCCTTTATGAATTTGCTGCAAGCCATGCGCTTTTTTGCTCCATGGTCTTACAATCTGATAATCGTTTTGGTACACCGTTTCCACCAGCTCCGCTGTTTGCACCATTCGCCCCGCTACCTGATGCGCCACCTGCAGCAATCAAAGGCTTAAACGCCTCGTTTGCTCTAAACTCTTGTTTCAAGTCGTCCAATGTCATGGCTGTCTTATTGCCATTAGCATCTAACACGCGAATTTTCTGAGTACCGTCCTCGCTTTGCTCAAGCGACAGTCGATTTTGAATGTGAGGAAGCAAAGCAATAGCTGAGCCCTTAATCGATAGCTCATTGGCTAGGTTGGTCGCTGCCTGCCCTACTGTTAGATCATAAATCTGTTTCTCGAGCGCAGAGACTTTACCGCCATTATCTTCATTGAGCTTTTGAATCTGCTCTTGATATGACTTTTCTAGGCTCTCAACATCGCCTTTAGCCTTAGCATTATCATGAAGTGCCTTTTGTTGTGCATCTTCTAGCGCTTTGGCTCTATCCTCTGCTGCCTTGCGCAACTCCCGTTCTCGCTTAGTCTCGCCAAGCAGCTCATCAGCCTTGGCTTTTAGGCCGTCTGTGTCTGGAATATCCGCATCTAAGCGATAATTGCCGTCATCTTGTTTGACGTACAGGCCTTGCAGCGTGGTATCAAGGCTACCGTGTTTGTCTGCGTCTAGTGTTAATGCTAATGTCATTGGCTCTGCCTCTGATTGTGACTCTCTGAGTCGTTGTTAAATTTTGGGTATAAAAAAACCACTCGAATGAGTGGCTTAATTTTTAAGCAATCATATTAATTCTCTGCTTACTCTATGTTTAGCTTTGACTCTTTTATTTGACCTGCTATCTCAGCAATTAGAATGCTGTTAGCTGCAATCTGTTCGGGAGTTGCATCCGCATAACTTAGAGTAACTTCAACTCTTGAATTAACATCGCCTATATACACTTCTTTAATAAAAGTAATCATAACCCCGCCTTTTTAAACGCCATTGGTTCACGCTCTCGCATTTCTGCAAGTGTGAGTGGCTTAAAGTTTTTATCTAATTGAAGTTGGGCGAACTTGTCAGCGCTTAGACCGCCTGATCGTAATAGTTTGCCTCTAGTTGGTCCCAATATATCGTCTTGAAACTCAACCGGCTGTTTTTTCATCCAACCATAGTAAGTATCGTTATCTACTGGACCATCTTTGCTCGCTCGTTTGTCAACGTTGCCACGACCTGCGTATTTATCCATAAGAACAAATAAATACGTTGTCCTGCAATTGTAGTGCAGCGGAAACCTTGGGCCCTTACCTAACTCAAATATCTGTTGATCAAGTGCTCTACACCTTGGGCTTGTTTTACCGTCCAATGTAGCTAAAACCTGTTCTTTCTCGATGATATCCGAATTATCACGGGCAAACTCAGCCTTGCCCTGCATGGCTGCATGCTGCACCGTTGTGCGTACAATAGTCTTAGCCTGACGCGCTGTGACTTCCATCAGACCGTCTTTATAGCCGTTCTTTTTGGTCCCGCGTATCATCCGGACTATTTGCCCGTTAGTCTTGCCTTCATACCTGGCTAAGCGGATATGATTAATATATTTATTTGACTCATTGTTAGCGAGCTCATCAAACAAGTCAGTGATCGTCTTGCCTTCACTGCCGGCAACAGCCAGTGGCGTTTTGGTGACCAGTTTTTCGAGTACCTTGGCTTTCTCAGCTACCTTGATGCCTGATGCCAGTTTAAAGCCATCAAATGCGCTGTCTATGCTCTTAGCCTCAAAGGCATAGCTGTCTGCTGCTACATCGACTAACGTGACCTTGACCGTGTCTGTATACCCGATAAGCTCAGCTTGTACGCCCTGCTTAATCTCAGCCACTACACCGTTAAACGACTTGATAGTAAGCTCGGTCAGCTCATCATCAAGCAATTTTTCTTTGATTAGTTTGTCGATTGCTTTGATATGAGGAGCAAGCCTATCTATCTCAGATTGCTTTAGGCTCTCAAGATAGATAAGCCGTCTGATTGTTTGATTGAGATATTGCTCATTCATCACCAAAAGCCTTAGCCACTGGACTTGGCAACTCGCTATCAATTAAATCGTCAATCTCATCGTCTTTAAGCTCAGGATCAATCAGATTGTATTTGCGCTGATAGTTGTAGGCCATTAACTTAGGCGCTAAACCACCCTGCACCCATGTCGCGATGTTGGTCATAATAGCTGCATCAGGCGCTGCCATCGTAAAGTCTTGCTTGGCCTTAAACAGATACTCACCATCAGCAATAACAGCATCAATACCCATGTACTCATAGGCCATCAGTAATGCGTCTTGCATCGCTTCATTGAGATTAGCGATACACATACTTGCTGTACTGTTCTGCACACCTGACTCATGATTTGATTGAGTAGCGGTCTTCTGGACTGTTTGCGCCTCGCTCAGCTTGGCACCCAATGCTTGCATGATGAGGTATTTTTTATCCATGGCTTCACCAGCAAGGCCGTTTGGCTCCGCTTGGGCAAAACCAAACTTGCCGTTTTCCTCAAGCATGATCATAGCGCCTGAGCCAATGCGTATTTTTTGCTCTTGTAGCGATTTCATTCGATGATCAGAAACACCACTCATCCATGGCTGAACTTGCCCACAGATAAAGGCGCTTTGCTCATAGTCAGCACTGTTACGATAGTGCGCCAGGTTCATCTTAGCCAATGACTCAAGCGGTATGTTTTGCTCACACCAATCATTAGCATCTGAACCACCGATGACGAATGGTATTCTGTCCCACTTCTCACTTTTACTGCGTGTTGGATAGATGCGGTTTTGATGAAGTACAAAATCCTCTTTGTTGTCAGCTATGGTACCGTCATTCTTGCGCCACACTTCAACAAAATAGCCTGTCTTATCCAAACCAAGGTAGCGCCACTGTTCAATAGCTTCAGTAGTAAAGATATCGTCAGCATCAGTCTCATACACCGTCTCATGCAGCACGATGAGCGTAGTAACAGTCTGACCACCAACGACTGTGGTACGCCAGTTAATAATGCTCTCGGGACTGTAGTAGTTAATCGTTGGACGCAATGCTTTAGCCTCAACATCCGCCTGACTGACCTCACCATCCGTAGCAGGATAATCCACAAAAAAGCCAAAGCGCCCACGTTCTAACTGTGCCTCAAACGCTTTCTGTGCTATTTGATAGATAGACAGACCTGCACCGTTGGCATCACGCTTCATGTAATCCAGTTGCGGATCGACATTAAGCACTGGATCATCTTTGAAGGCCTGACCTGTGTACTTATCTAACGTGTCCTTTGTGACCTCAACGAATACAGACCGGTCTTTGTAGTTTTCATAACGCGCCATTGCTTCAGGCGTGCGAATGTCCTTATTAGGCATTGGTAAATAACGCTCACCAGCCTTTTTAATTGCATCCTCACCATTGCACACGTCTGTCATGCGACGCCAGCGCGGGGCAAGCTCGTCATACTGTGGATGTGTCGTGTTAATTGGCATATTAGAAACTCATTATGATATTAGAAGTCGTTGGCGATTTAACAACTGGATATTTTTGATTAATGAAATAACCAACCGCATCATTTAGATGGTCAGTACCTTTCGTCTTATCAGGCATGCCATGCTTGTCATATATCTGCTGTTCTAGCCCATCAGTCATGTCAGGACATAGGTGCGTATTAACCAAGAACCGTCTCTCACCTTTGCTGTTTAAGATCATGCCATTGACCGCGTTAAGGCGTGATTTGATAGCAGGGTTTGTGTTATCAACGTAAACATCAAAGCCTGCCTGACGCAAAATAGTATGATCTGATACGTTACTGTCTTTCGACGATGTATTAGCGCCAGACGCGTCGGGATAAATAACAATGCTATGGTTATCGGCATACTTATCGGTTAGCAGTTTTGCCATCGTTGGCGTGTCTCTGACCTCTGTGTGTTCACCCACTGCTATAGGCAAGCCATCACGAATGACAAACAAAGCTGCTGCCATTTTAAGTACGTTAAAATCCATACCCACATGCAGTATTTCACCATCTTGCAAAACAGCGTCAGTGTGGTTAAGTCGTCTATCAAACTCAGGATAGACGGCACCACTTGCCAAGTTGACAAACTGGCCGTTTAGATACGCTTCAATCAATTGTTTTGGGTATGACTCGCGTAGTGACTCGATATAATCATCAGGCAAGTTAAGCTCATTGTCATACGTTGAGGCTTGAATTAGTCCGTATAGCTTGGCCTTAGCAGCGCTTGAGTTGGCCTCTTTTACAAACTGCTCATACGTAAATTTGAAGCCCTCAGGCGTGGTTGTGACTGCAATACCGTTCTTTAATCCTTTAACCTTGTAGCGCATACGAGCGATAATCTTGCGCCATGCTTGCCGCGCTTTCTCAGTGTGCATCACGTCAATTTCATCGACTAGCGCGTGGCCAATCTTAAAACCAACGATGGACGCTGGGTTGTCCATGGATCGGCAAATGGTTGTGCCGCGGTACTGCCTACCACTGTAAAAATGGACCTCTTTATTAGATTCCTTTATCTCAACACGTAAGCCCCAATCAAAAGCGCACTCTTCAATCGTTGGGTAGAAAATATCTCTAATCTGTGGGTAAGTTGGAGCAAAGTAGCCTGTGGTTATTCGTGGGTTTTCATAATGATGCTTACATGTATCGCCACAACCCGCCCAGGTCTTACCACTTCCAAAGCCGCCAACGTAGCCCCTAAATTTATTTGGCATCTTGATAAATCTAGCTTGAGGTATCGTCAGACTCGGGTTTACGCCCATCTTTCACCTCAATAACGACACTGACTGGTGTTGGTACATCGTCATCTTCGTCTTTTTGTTCGTTAAACATACCCAAATGACGAGCGACGTTATCCAAAGCCTTCATTTTGTCGGCCATGTTAATTTTTAGCCCAAATTTTGTTTGTTCAACACCTTGATAGAGCAGCTTTGCCTGTGGGCTGAGCTGTGTAGTATCAGCAAAATAGATATCTTCCGTACCATCGCCGCCACATTCAGGGCAATCCGGATGCGGTGGGCGTTTGCGGTCATAAAACGAACCACCTAAATTGTACGGCTCAGGTTGATCGTCTTTTTGTGCATCTATGCAAGCGCGCTCATACTGTTTAGGTGTCCATTGATACTCATGGTTATCGCCCCAGCAATAGCGGCAGTTAAACCTTCTAAGCTGTGTCAATTCGTTTGGGTCAGCATTAGCAATCTGCCACCATTGGAATAGGACCGTGTCAGCGTCAATTCTAAGCCGTTTACGCCTATCCGCTATCGCTTCGTTAATTGCGTTTTGAACCATAACATTTGATAACAGGCGACTTGACTGTTCTTGGGCTGTTTTCTTGCTGTAACCTGCACGAATAGCGGCTTGCGTACCGTTCAGGTCAATAATGTATTCATCGACAAACAAACGCTGTTTTGTGGTGAGCGTTCTAGCTTTTGCCATGCTCACCTCCAATTAGCGTGCATAAAAAAAGCTCACCGAAGTGAGCCAAGCATTGTTATCAACTAGCATCCTCATCACATGCAAATAAGATGGTGATTGATAACTCATCGTATGTCGCAGTTGCCATCTGCTAGCGGTTGTCTCGTTGGCATGTGCTACCAGTGGCTAAATCTGATAGGCAGTACGTGAGTGCTTGAATTTAGGCGCATGTCAAAGCCTTTGCTTCTCTACATTTTGACCTCTGCAATTGGCGACAGTGTGTCTCACTGCCAGTCTTAATTAAAAAATGCCTCGTCCAATCAAGGGAGGCAAAAGGGTTAATTACATAACTCAATCTTATCTACAAAACCTTGAGCGCCTTCGACGCCCCTATTCGCTCTGTCTCGTAGAAACTGTAGCCAATAAGCTTTGGCGCACGACTCTGTGACCTCATGATAATAATCATAGGCTTTTTGATTGGTTAGTTCGCACATAGCATCCCTGCTAAATTTTGGACGTAAAAAAGCCCGTTGCGGGAATATCCGTAACGGGCAAAAAGGTTAGCTATCAACTCGCATTGTCATCACATGCAAATCTAATACGCTTTGATAGCTCATCATGTTTAGCAGTCGTCATCTGCAAGTGTGTCACTGTGGCATGTGCTAGTCGGTGACTAAATGGACTAGGTAGTGGGCTGCGCCTTACTAAGTTATCTACCCGCTCTGGCTTTGGATGGCTGCTTCCTAATTAAAGGCTCATCATAGATATTCGGGCACAAAAAAAGCCTTATCAGTTAGATAAGGCCTATTGCTACAACTCTATTTCTATTTTCTTGAACTCTGAATCTTTCAAGAATAAATCGATAGCTGTATTATATTTTATCGCAGCTATTACCAGTGAGCGTTTTTGCTTGTGGTAACCGTAGCTTTCGACATAGGTAGGATCTGCGGACATCTTCTCGTTGCTTTCTTCCTGCAATCGAGTGATTAATCCAAGTTGTTTCAAACAATATCGCTCAACTATGCGCCTTATCATCGAAACACCTTAAATTTGGTTGGCATTCGCCATACTACGAAATATAGCATCAACTGTTAGCAAGGGTCAAGTTATGCCGATAATTATCTACGTCTTGATTAATAAACCCTATCAGGTAGTCAATATCATGTAGCATTTTCTCTTGATATTTGGACCATATCTGACTGTATGAACTCGCTGACATATCGATACCGCTAAAGAGTAAGCGACCCTCGACTGAATATAGCGGCCAAAGGTTGTATAGCTCAAAGTGCAACGTCATGCGTGCCATCTTGTATGCCAGCTCATTAAGCGTGTACTTGCTCTTTGGTGCGCCTCTGTCGTCCTCTAGACAGTATTTAATCATGTTAGCTGCTAAGTGATTGACCACGTCATTAAACGACTCTGACCAGTCATACAGCTCATTGTCACCCCATACTAAAAGAGAGGCTAGTGCCTTGCCTGTTTTGCTCTTGATTAATCCAATAGCGGCTGCCTTATCTTCCCAGTTAACCTCAGGAGGCAAACCACCGCTACCAATATCAAACTTAACCGTCTTAGCACCCATACCCTGCTTTAACCAATCGCCATGCTGCAATTCTAAACGCGGGCTTGTGGCAAATCGCTGACTCAATATTTTATTCATGCATTACACTCCAATGTAAATTGTTCTAAAAACTCATATTTAAATAACGGCTTGATAAAACCGTCTTGCTGGTAATGCACGTAGTGATCATCAACTCGTAGCACTAAGACGCGCTGCCCTGTCTCATTGTTGATATAGATTCGGTCTTTGCTAATCATGGCTGCACCTATACTTTTCTATACGTTAGAAATCTCGAGCGTCCCAACCACCGCCGTTCCTTTTGGTCTGCTTCATGATTGCAATGAACTTAAACGGGAACTTATCAGCAGCGACTTTGATCTTCACCAAAGCGTCATCAGTCCACTGGCCTTTCACTTCATGTATCTCCAATTGACCATCTGAGCGCATCACTAAGAAATCAGGTTTGTAGAATGTGTTATCTGCTAGCCGTAGGTTGATACCGTCAAAAGAGTAATAAGAGATCTCACCTGCTCGCCGCTGCATCTCCAAATGATGGGCATAGGCTTTCTCAGTGTTGTTCATCTTCCCTGTTTTCATGCGACCTAGTGCTTGTATGTTTTTGTTCATCACTCACCATCCTTTAAATTAATATCACCATATTCATGATCAATTGCGTTGCCCTGTTCGTCCCAATTGGCGTAGTCGTCATGGAACGGATCCCCAGAAACCACTCTTAACTTCCCCGTCCATCCCTGATAAGTGCCCGTTTTTGGGTGATACGCTTTTTGCAGATAAATGACTTTGATGTCGTTTGTGGTTTTCATAAGTCCTGAAACTCCTCGAACTTACCTTTAATTAATCGATAGCCACGGGGATTACAACTATCACGCTCCAAATACCCTAAATCCACCAATTCATTTAATGCGCGCTGATGGGTACGACTATGGCCTATCATGTACTGCGACAGCTCATTACGACCCACCCAGCATGGGTAACGTCCTGCTACATGGCGTAAAACATTCAAACGTGATTCGAAAGTATTTTTGTTGCTTATGATTCCATTCATACTGTCATCAGCCATACGATTAAAGTAAATACCGGTAGCGCCAAAACATAGGTACTTGCTGCCTTGTGGTACCACTTGACCTTAAACACATACCCCTTGCGTCTGTTGTGAGCCATGCGACCTATTGGATAAGCTAAGAGCAGTGAGCTGATAAAGTAGGCAGCCATTAGCGCTATTACTAAGTGGTTAACGCTCATATCAATTCCTAATTAAACTGAACAAAGCCATCGACTGCGGCAAATTCAAAAGTTTGGATTAAGTCAGTAAGCAAGCCTTGATTCCACTCGTTCAACTCGCTGCTGTTTTTTGATATTGCGTGCAAGTCATTCAATATCTTGCGCGTGGTCTTGGTCCCAATCTCGCCTTCATTGTCTGCAAAATAAATAAGCTCTGACAAAATACCGCGCTTGCCTTTCTCCCAGTTGTCACAGACACGGGCTGCATAAATACCGCGATATTTACTACCAGCAATCAATGGCTCATAGCCTGCGATGCGTGCTAGCTCGTTGCGCAAATTGCCATAAGTAGAGTAAGAGCTGCTGTAAACACTAATCACATCGCTAAACTCGTAAACCTGACCTGCTTCCAAGTCGTCGCCCTGCTCCCACTCCGAATTACCAATGCTGATATAAACTTGATTAGCCCACACTTCTGGATGGTTGGTATCGCCCATATTTGGTTTTTCAATCAACTTGGTGCCCTTGTACGCTGTAATATCTAATCCCATTTTATTTCCCACCCTTCTTAGTTTTTCGATTATTACGCGGCTTATGCGGTATATAGTCCTGACCTTTGAAATCATTTGGATTACATATGCCATGAGTCTGCTGCTTCAGCATTGCTATAATTCTGTGGCTATCTTTTAATTTGCTCATACCGACTCCTTTAAAAAACATATCCAGTGAGTGTTTGAGCGCTTACCGCTACGATGACCGACCACTGGTTTTTGGTCTGTCAGTGCCAAGATATCTTTTACTGGAATTTGGTCTTCGTTCCATTTAAATATCAGCGTGCCATTGGGCTTTAGCACTCGAAAACATTCTGCAAAACCATCACGAATCATAGTTGGCCAAGTTTCATCCAGCTTGCCGTACTTGAGCGCCATCCACGAATCTTTACCAGCTTTACGCAGATGAGGCGGGTCAAACACGACCATGTAGAATTGCTCGTCATCAAACTGCAAATTGGTAAAATCCATTACCATGTCCGGCTCAATGATCAATTCACGTCCGTCGCATAGCGTGTGCTGCTCACTGCGTTTATCTGTAAACATTGCTCTATCATCCTTTTTATCAAACCAAAACATACGGCTGCCACAGCACGGATCAAGTATTAGCTTCATACCGCCACCTTCATAATCTCTGACAACTTCTCAGTGATCTTCTTGTCCGCTTCACTACCAGGCTTTACCACAGTGCGCTCGTACTCAACTTGGTGTGACTGAGGAATAACAAACGTGGCTCCGTTTCTGTGCTCGCTAATCACTTGCTCATAGACACTGGCAAACGTCTTCAGGAAGTAATTGTCAGCGTTTTTGAGCTTTCCCCATCCAAGACGGTTGGCGGTTTCTAAAACCACTGCATGAGCCCATTTGCGCTTAACATACCTATCTTCAATCAGTCCGCATTGGCAACAGGCGTTATCAAAAGCTGCTTGTGCTGATGGGTATTCATTTGTCTTCTGCGTACGTACCAAGGCTAGAAATTCTTTTGCATTGCTTGGCATCCAGTCTTGATCAAAAGATAATTCGCTCGCTCTACTGAATTCAGACTGTGTGATCTCTTTTTTGGTTAGGTATCGAGCCCAAACTAAAACCATGTCAAAAGACCAGTCAAAATCATCATTTTTCGTTTTCATCTTATTTTTGAACCATGCCTTCCACTGCTTAAAAAGCGCTCTCAGGGCTTCCGTAAGCTGTTTGCTCGGCGATGGCTGCTTGCTCTGCATAGTAGGCGTCTGCATCTGCGTCAAGCTGGGCTGCATAGCCTGATGTGGTGCTGGTGTCGAATTGCTGATGTTGGCTGTTAGCTGGTTGACTGTGTGCATCTGTGTTCCCCTGATTAGCTGATTGATTTTTAACCGCTGTAGCTTTGATTAATTTTTTCTCAAATTGCTCAGTAGATCTAATTGCAATCTCGATGGTGTTATGGCCTTCGTCTATGTGCCATTTGTCTGTGGCTACAAAGGTCATCACATCTGCTATCTGTTCGGCTGTAAAACCATCATCTAATCTTGCGTTGATATGACTCATTCGTTTTTCTAACGGCTTGATCTTCTGTCCTGATGCTTCTAACCAAACATCAAACAAACTTTCCACCAGTAACTCTCTTTCTGTTTTATTAGTTAATGGTTCTTGGTTATTGGTTATTGGTTCTTGGTTAGGGTTTAATTTGCTTTCCAACTGGTTGCCAGTGGAAACCGACTGGGTTTTTTTGGGTTTATTTTTAGGAGGTCTACCACCTTTTTTGCCATTCTCGCGATTCTTTTCAGCATTGGCGTGGTATTTACCTATCTCATCATCAATACGTCTGTGATAAAAACCGTCTTCACGCTCTTCAAAAAAGTCATTTAAGACGTCAAGAAGCATCTTTTCGTGGTCGTGGGTTTCCAAACTTAACCAACGCATAACCGAATGGGTTTTGAGTGGTATTGGGGTTTCATTTAAGTAATAGAGATCAATCAATGAACGATAGATGTAGTGCTCCATCGGTTTAAGATGGGCGGTGTCCTTCTTATAATCTGCGATGTTGAAACTGTAGTAATGCATCATGCCGCCCCTTATACTTCTAGTTTTAGCTGCATCTTTCTCAAAATGCCGTCTATCGTCGTTGTGTTTAAATGCTTGGTCTTTTTGCGCTCTGCCAAGCCTTTGCCGTGTAGTGAACCAATAGACTTATCGAAATTCTCTTTGGCGCACCACTTGTTAAGCTCGTTCTGCAATGACACAACTTGATGCTCCAAATCTAGCCATCGCCTAATGACCGCGTTTCTTAGCTTAGTGCTGTATCCAGTGACCAAGGTGAAGGTTAGCTCTTGATCCAAAAGGTATTCAGTTTGCTGGCGGTTTAATGCATCTAAATAGATGTGAGCAGATTTGCTCACATCTATTTGAAGGTCATCGAACATAACCCTGATGTCTCTGCTGACATCTGCATGTCTCTTGCCTGTCAGATCTGCAATCTCTCTGCTTGTCATCTGAGCCATGCTGCCAACGTTCCAATTTGTGGTTTGCGTTAGTTCTTTCATGTTGCTATACTCCAATTACAGGTTAAGTTTTTGTTGAAGACCCTAATCAGGTGCAACTGATTAGGGTTTTTTATTGCCTTGATTTTTCCGCAAGTGCGGATTGTCCCTAGCGTGCTTACGCTTGACGTGGTTCTTGAGCGATTGCAGCGACGACATAGCTTTCTGTATTTTCGGAAGCAAACTATCAAGCTCATTGCAGCTTATGCGACCATCCTCCAATGCTTTATGCATTTCAGTCATCACATCGCCTTGGCAAGCAGATGCTGACAATGCCGTCATGATCAATTCGTCTTTGGTCGCTTCCCCTATCACTTCGCAGTAAACACCACCTAATCGGCTAGCCATTGCTTGAATGATGCTATGGTCGCCAGTAAATTCCATAATGGTCAGGGCCTCATCCAAGCGCAGATGGTGGGTATCACAGTTGGCATTAACTTTGTTGTTCAAAACAGCAACCGACATTCCCATTCGCGTTGCTAGCGCTGCCGATCCGCCATGTGCAGGGTTGTGCACTGCCTTGTGTGCTGCATCTATTACGTCCATCGTATTTTTCCTATCTATTTACACGTTTTTTTGAATAGCCAAATTTTGTAATATTAATTACAGGGATTAGGGCTCTTTAGGTCATTGCTCTAATGAGGATAGATCTGCTTTGAGTTTATTTTTGGTTCTAATCTGGATGACCGCCTGTTGCTCAGGAGGAATTCCATTTGCATTCCATAAACTCAAAGTCCCTTTTGATTTACCTACAAGGCCTGTCAAAGCTTGAAGAGTCTTGACCTTGTAGTGCTTTTTTAGCTGTTCAACATTCATAGTTAAATACCTTACACTTTTAGTTTAATATATTAAACCATCAGTTTAAGACATTGTCAACAAATTGGTTTAGTCTGTTAAACAAATAGACATGAGACAAATAATGAAAAATCTAATTTCTTATGGCGAGCGTCTTGGATGGGCTATATCTAAGCGCAATACATCTCCTGCTGAAGTTAGTAAGCAGACTAAAATCAGTAAATCTTCTATAAGTCAGTACATTAATGGCTCTACTGGTGCACCAAGGAATATCAGCTCAGCTAAACTGGCGAATTTTTTGAAGGTTAATCAGTATTGGCTCGATACAGGCAAGGGAGAGTGGGATGCAGAAGATAGTACGCAAGCAAGCGATGGTCAGCAGAATATCGAAGCATCTTTATTAGCATCTAGTAGCCCTAGTGTTATTGATTTAATGAATAACTTAAGAGAAATGGAAAAAGCCAATCAACTCACTCCAGAGCTTGTCAGCTTGTTGAACGCTACAGTTGATACCTTTAAGCAAATGAATAGACCACAAGCTTCGCAAATTGATATTGATCACTTAATAGAAGTAGCTGAGGAAAGGATTGATGAGTAACGTCATTCAGTTGTTAAAACCCAATGAATACCGTAATTTCAAGGGCTGGATAACAGATGTCAACAACATCAATCCTGTATTTGTAGCGAGTTTTAAGCATCCACTGGAAAACAAGCCTATTGATATGTACGCTAAGATCTACTCTTTAAGTGGTACAGATAGATCTATTTTTAATGAAATACTGGGCTATTTGATGTCGCACGCACTAGGTTTGCCTCAACCTAAACATGCTTGTATTGCGTTGATACCTACTGGCAATCTGCGCCAAAACATATCAGGTGGAGTGCTTGATCGGGTTTTAGAGAAAGAGGTTTTCCAACGCGAGATGTTTCCAGTTTTTTGCACCTCAAAAATTGATAAGTCAGAAACTGCTTTTCAATATAGCGAGCGTACCGATGCCATGGTTTCAGAGCTGGCAAAATGGCCCGATATAGGTAAGGCGATAGCGGTAGACAATACTATTGCTAATATAGATAGGCATACACACAATTTACTTAGGACAGGCTTGAATAAGTATCATCTTATTGATAATGGTAGTTTGGTTGATGGACAAGGATGGGAGCCGTCAGACTTACTGCCTAATAAGAATTTTTGCAATGCTTTACTGGATCTGTCTGAAGAGTATATGAGTCATGCGCAATCTTCAAAAATAAGAGGTCATGCAATCATGGCATGCGATCAACATCCTAACGCATTAACTGATATAAGCACTGAATTAAGGTACTGGATAGACACTCTTTACATGCAAACGCAGAGTGACTATAACGATTTTATAGAATTCATCGACTATAGAGTTAACAATGCTCATGGTCTTCTGACATCAAGGTTACAGCTGATCACATGAATACATCTTGGTATAGTCTTGTTGGCGATACAGCGGGAAACTCTGATCACTTAGTATCGGGCGAATGGTTTACTGTGCGCTTTATTCCTGACCATATTGCAGGTGAAATATTTAATATTGGTGTTGTTTTTATAGATGAATATAGAAATGCTCATTATCGCTTGCTTGATAATGCAGATGCTTTTTCTTGTTTGTTTGGTGACAAGGGGAAGGCTAATATTAGCTTTCTATTGCAGGTGGTTGAGGATGTATTAAAAGATAATCATTACGTTGTAACTCCTTCGCCTCATATCATGTATTCACCTCGTCAAACTGCTCAAGGTGATAGTATTGAAGAGATATTAGACGACTTATTTGGTTCAATGATATCTTTAGTGTGTCGTAGAGAGCTGCAATTATCATCATTAAATTCTCTGACTGAGTATTCAACTTTTGAAATGATAGTGCCCGAAACAACAAAGAAACTTAGTACTAACAAGTTGCGTAAAGCTGTTTTTGGGAGAATGAGGTATGATAATGAGTTCTTATACGAAAAAATTTACAATAAAGAACCTTACGAGATAACCAATCCCTATAGTAAGAAAAAAATGCTAATTGATATGCCTATCCGTGGCTATTCAGGGCTGGAGGATCAAAAGCGACAAGATTATTATGGTTCAGTAGTTTCAGCGGCTTATATAAGCGAGGTACACCGTATCCATCAAATAAACTATGTTGGCGCTACTAATGTTATGAACTGTTGTGAGCAGTTAGGTAAAAGCGTAAGAACTGCTCTTATTATTTATTTGCCTCCTTCTGACAATCATACGTTCACTAAGTCTATCCGCACACAAGCAGAGAATGAATTGGATCGGTGCTTGTACGCATTACATCAAATGTCGAAAGAAGGTTATCAAATAAAAATAGAAATTAAAGACACTCCTGAAGAATGCCTAAACGAGGTGCTTGAGTTTGTGCATTAAGTAATGCTTACAACGATATACCTCGTATAAAAAACACCTATTATCAACCCTACCATACTAAGTAGGGTTTTTTATTGTCTAAAAATTACTGTTATGCCCGCTATCTAGCGGGTTTTTTTACGACTTGAGTTTAAAAATAGTTAATTTCAATTGCCAAAAGTTCAATTAGTTAAACTTATTTGTTGACAATAAAGTTTAGGATGTTAAACTTAATCATATCAGCTAGCAACTACCTAGCCGAAATTATCCAGCAGTACCAAATTTTAGGCAATAAAAAGCCCTGATATCCGACCAAAGACGCAGGGCTTTTAACTCAACAAGGAGTGAAAGGATTATGGCACAACATCTCGCCCTACTCAACCAAATAAAGTCAGGCGGTGCACATATCGCCGCGGGACTCGCATCAGGTATGGCACTCGTGATAGTCGGTAACATCACTGGCTGCAATAGCTTTCTAGCCACACAGGCCGAGCAAGACGTGGCTACATCAACGTTTGAGCCACGTATTAACTCAATCGATAGCTCTGAGCTCATAGAGTTTAGAAGGCAAAACGCTTACGCCAATCAAAAGCTCGCTGAAATGCGCTTATACGCTGCAGGAGGCAACCAATGAACTTACATGTCAAATTAAATCTTAGCTCGGTGCGTAAATTTCCTGATGGTACGTTTGGCGCTCAAGTGATCACATCAGATGCTGATGGAAACCAAGCGTTCTATGCATGCAAAGTTAAGCGCACTGCTCCATTTGAAGTAGAGCTTGATCGCAGTAATGTTCATGAGTTCATCGCTGGCCGCTGGCAGACTGCCACCGTCAATGATGCACTGGCCAAGCAGCTGACAGGCTCGATGCGCAAATTCGTATCATCATACGCTCGCTTATTCACCAAAGACGTTTCTAAAGCTAGAGACGGAAAGCAGTTTGGTATGTACACAGATGCAGTTGTTGCTATCGCCGATAGTGGCGGCAAACATAAATTGAAAGTAGACGACAAAATCTTTGAATCTAAAGACGCTATCTCTCTTTTGAGCAGCGGTCAGAACGTCATTGAGTACCGCTTGATTGGAGACTCATTACGCATTCTCAGTCTTAACTTGGCTGACAACCCTTACATACTAAAGCGTCTCCAGAAGCAGTTCGATGTCGCTAAAGAAAAGTATGAGCGTGTTAGAAACAGCAGGCCAATCGGTGGCATGTCATGGGCAGCGAATCAAAATGATCGTAAAACGTTCGGTAAGTCTCGTTACAACCATCGCGAACTGCAAAGGAGCCGAGCATGAGCAAGCCAACTCCCGTACAAAGATGCAGCCCAGTGCAAATGCGTGAAAATTTAATGATGGTCGAATTTCTTAAAGCATCTGGTATTAGCTTTATACCAATACCCGTCAAAGATGATAAGCATCGTGCTGCACTGGTGCTCAAAGCTCATGAAATCATAGGTGAGTTATTGGCTCAGGCTGAAGCAGCTGAAGCAGCTGAAGCTAGCGGGGTTAAGCCATGAGCTATCAAAATCAAGCTGGTTGGGAATGGATAGCTCAAGAACAAGAACGCTGGGAGCTTGAACAGCAAGCACTTATCGAGACACACCAAACAAGTCCAACGAAGCAGCAGCAAGTGAATGAAAGAATGCTAGCCGACTTTGACAGCATATTTATGAATGAAGGGGAATAACTGATGTCACGTTTCACTAAAGCAGAACGTAAGAAAGCAAAACTAAGACTCGCGCTTACTGGTATATCAGGTTGTGGCAAGACTTACAGCGCTTTACGTATAGCAACAGGTATGGGTGGAAGTATAGCGGTTATTGATACCGAGCATGACTCTTCTAGTCTGTACGCTACTGAGTTTGAATTCAGCTCAAGCAATCTTGATAACCATAGCCCAGAAAGCTACATCAAGGCTATTGATGATGCTGAAAAGGAAGGTTTTGACATCGTGATCATCGACAGTCTCAGCCATGTATGGACTTACTGTAAAAACGAAGTTGATGTCGTCGCTGCTAAGTCCTTCAAGGGTAACTCTTGGGCTGCATGGAGCAGAGTGACACCACGTTATGATGCGCTTATCCAGCGCATGATACAAAGCAGTATTCACGTCATTGTTACTATGCGAGCTAAGACCGAAACGGCTCAGATTGAAGAAAATGGCCGTAAGAAAGTCATCAAGCTTGGCATGAAAACAGAAATGCGTGACGGTATTGAGTATGAGTTCACAACGGTGATTGATATTGATCATAGCACCAATGGCGCTGCGGTCAGTAAAGACAGAACGCACGTATTTAAAGGTAAAGAGAATTTACCACTAGACGAGACTATTGGCCAAGAGCTCATGGATTGGCTACTGGGCGGTATTGATGAGCCACTTGTTGACGATAATCAATTAAAGGCCCTAAACAACATGCTGGCTTCCATAACTCATGAAGGCGCATCGAACAAAGTTAAAGCAACCTACCCTGATTTTGCAAAAATCAAAGCAAAAGATTATGAGTATGTCGCAGACAAACTTCATAGCCTTATCGAGTGGCAGCAGTCACAGCCAAATCAATCACAAGGCGCTAATCAAGAACAGATGAATCAAGGAGCCTGATTGTGACGACTGCCAATAACTCAAACAACTCTGAAATGATAGCTATCCCTGCGGTAGCTATTGATTTTGAGACCACTTGTGCAACCAGTGAGGCTCAAGCGACTGAGCTTGGGCTCTGCCCTATCATCTTTTCAGCAAACGGTATATTAAATCCGCGCATAGATGCTGTAGCTATCAGATGCAAGCCAGAACGTGATATTAGCTTTGGTTCAATGGCTGTAACAGGTATATGCCCTGAAGATATAGCGAACGAACCTAGTCACAGGTCGGCTTTGTTACCTTGGCTACCGAAAGGTCCTGCTTATATAGTCGGCCACAACGTCGACTATGACATCCAAGTGGCTAAAAACGCTGGCATCGATGTCAGTGAGTACAAAGCTATCTGTACTTTAGCGATAGCGCGTGAGTTGTATCCGGATGCTCAACACAGCCTTGGCGCTTTGCTTTATATGCTGGACTATGACTACGCCCGTCAGCATGCGCAAAACGCTCACAGTGCTGCACATGATGTCCGTTTCTGTATTCGTCTGCTACGTATATTCTGCCGTGAGACTGGTATTACTGATATGCAGTCATTGTACGAGTACAGCGAACAGGCGCGTATTCCCAAAGTCTTACCCATGGGCAAGCATAAGGGCAAGTTAATCAAAGATATGGCGAATCAACCTAAAGACCGTGAATATCTCGAATGGGTGATCGGGAATGTGGACAACGCTTATTTGGTTAAAGCATGCCAACAGGCGCTTAGTTAAGGAGCAGCACATGTTAAGACTAAATAACAGCTCGGTAGTAAGAGAGTCGATCAATGGCATCGATACGGTCCAAATGTCCGCTGTGTTCGATGATGTAACGAAAACTGGCCGTACCAGGCGCAAATACGCACAGCGTTTTGCTATCAAAGACAACTTACTGGTCCTAAATGGTAAAAGTCATCAACTGTGCGAACCGATTGATCTAAATGCTAAACCTGAAGAATTGATTCAATATTTTGAAGCACGGTTTGGAAGCGTTCAGCCAGATATATTTTTACAGCCTCCAACGTCAAGAAATGGCCTTCAATTACCTAAATCTATCAAGGAGGTACGCTGGGAATATCCTGATAAACCATGGCGTGCAATCGATAAAAGTGGTGCAGTTGCGTACTTTGAACGTAGACCAATGCTAGACAACGCAGGCTACTGGGTATCAGCAATCGAAGGCATTGTGGCTAGATACGGTAAGTCGCTATGCATAGCTGATAACTATCAATGCAGCTTACGAAATATTAATGATCAAGGATAAATATCATGCCAAAACTTAAAAACCGTGACAAGCGCAAAGCTGCCAAAGTTAAAAAACGCAATCAGGCGAAACAGCAAAAACGTGAAGCTGGTGAGTTTGTCAAAGAATTTACTGGCTACATGCAACTGTCGTTCAAGGGAGAAACAGACGATGAAACGATACGTAAGAACGTGATTCGCTGTGGCGATTGGTTAAAGAATAGCTATCAGATATTTAAGCATGATCGTTATTACTTGGTCGAAGTACTGTTACGTAAGTCTGATGAAAATGTAGAACCAGCCGAGCTTGGTTGGGCAACCAAAGATAAATTATTTCGTGAAGACATTGTTGAAGTGGCTAGACAGATGGCTGAAGAGTTAGCTGAAGGCGAAGACGATGTTGATTTCGATAACTCTTATATACGCATATCAGCGTGAGGAATGGATATGGAATCCTTATTACCACATGAACTAATAATAGATAACTTTGCTGGCGGTGGCGGTACCAGCACTGGCCTTGAAGCAGCTTTCGGTCGTCCGGTTGACATTGCTATCAACCATGACCCAGAAGCAATCGCCATGCACCGCATCAACCATCCCCACACCAAACATCTTTGTGAGTCTGTGTGGGATATCGACCCGATAGACGTAACTGGTAATCAGCCAGTGGGTTTGGTTTGGTTGTCACCAGATTGTAAGCATTTTTCCAAAGCCAAAGGCAGTGTGCCAGTAGACAAACGTATCCGTGGTCTTGCTTGGGTAGCTTCTCGATGGGCTGCAAAGTGTCGCCCTCGTATCATCATGCTTGAGAATGTCGAAGAGTTTAAAACGTGGGGACCGCTTAATGCTGATGGCAAACCCTGCAAAGACCGTAAAGGTAAAACGTTTAAATCTTTTCTAAGAAAGCTGCATAAAGAGGGTTACAAAGTTGAGTATCGCGAACTCAAAGCTAGTGATTACGGAGTACCAACCATTCGCAATCGTTTTTTCTTGGTGGCTCGTCGTGATGGCCTACCAATTCACTGGCCTAAACCGACACACGGTAATCCGAAGTCAGTAGCAGTCAAAAAAGGCAAACTATTGCCTTGGCATACTGCTGCAGAATGTATCGATTGGTCAATTCCAACACCGTCTATATTCGATACGGCTGCACAGATTAAAGCTGATCACGGTGTTCGCGCTAAGCGTCCATTAGCAGATAATACTTTAAAGCGGATAGCGGTTGGCATGATGCGCTACGTTGTCGATAATTCAGATCCTTTTATCGTCAAATCTAATCATACCGCCAGTTACTACAATTGTTTTCGTGGTCAAGAGCTTAATGAGCCCCTACAAACAGTGACGCAGATACCAGGTTTCGCATTAACTATTCCTTATATCGCTAAGCTAAGAAAAGGCAATGTAGGCCATGGCCTTGATGAGCCACTGCATACAATGACAGCCGGTGGCAAACATTTTGGTGTCGTTGCGCCCATCTTGACAGAGTGTGCGAATGCTTCTTCTCCACGTTGTATGCCAGCCAATGAACCTTTGCGTACAATCTGCGCGCAGATTAAAGGTGGACATCATGCCTTAATCGCGCCATTCATTGCCAAAAATTACACTGGCGTTGTAGGTAGCGATATAAATGAGCCGCTGCACACCGTTACATCTATTGATCATAACAGTCTAGTGATACCTCACCTATCTACTTGCACGTCCGACAAAAGCGATTTGGTCGCTGCATTTTTATCTGTCTATTACGGCAACGAAAAGGATGGTCAAAGCCTAAATGATCCTGCACGGACTGTCACTAGCAAGGCTAAATTTGGCTTAGTGACAGTCAAAGGTGTCGATTACAAGATAGTCGATATCGGCTTTCGTATGCTTCAGCCACGCGAATTGTTCCGCGCTCAGGGTTTTGATGATGATTACATCATCGACAAGGGTATTGATGAGCATGGCAAAACCATAAAACTCACCAAGACCGCACAAACGAGAATGGTCGGCAATTCGGTTTGCCCTCCCCTTGCCCAAGCATTAGTAGAAGCTAATTTTAAACACGAATTTGCATACAAGGAAAAAATAGCATGACAACACATACAGAAGAAGAAATGGAAGCCCTAGCCGCTGAGCTGCTAGAAGTTGATTTAGAATTGCCGAGCGTGTGTGAGATGTGCGGCGCTGAATTGGAGAGATCAAAATGACAGGAATTTATTACACAACTAGCGATATTAAAGCGATATTTGGCTGGGAGTCAACTATGACGTTACATCGCAGACGTGCATCAGGATTTCTTCCTGAGCCAGACTTACCAGGCAGACCAAATAAGTGGCTAAAATCAAAAATTGATGCTATGGTTTCTAATGATTCGAATCCAGAAGCAGGAGTCGAACCGCCCAACTAATAGCCACTACTTTGATTAATAAAGGTATCGGTCAAGGTATTAGCCACTGGCAAATTAAATAAACATATAAAAATCAGTGGCTTAAATTATCAGTTTGGAATCTGGTGGGCGCACCAATCATGGTATTTTTAGCTTATTTTAAAGCCCTGCAGCCTCTTGGTTATGGGGCTTTTTTATTTCTTATCGCATCATAACATTGCATAACTTACGATGTATTTTCATCTAGCATATCGTCAAAGCACAAAATATCCGGCATCGCTTATTAGCCCAATCAACTCATGCTGTTAAGATGTCCAAACTTATTGAAAGCATGAGAATAACTCTCCATCTCTGAAACACGAAAAAGCCTTTCAAGCTATTAAGTATAAAGCTTGAAAGGCTTTTTCGATCATATATTTTTATCTGGGTAAGAGGGTTAATATCGGGGTTTGCCTACAGCTGCTCTTACTCTATATTCAACATTGATTTCGCCACAGCTTCAGCCACTTTAATGCCATCAATCCCTGCTGATAATATACCGCCTGCATAGCCTGCGCCTTCGCCTGCAGGAAATAATCCTTTGGTATTAATGCTTTGAAAGTCTTTATTGCGTTTAATACTTATCGGTGACGATGTTCTGGTTTCTACGCCAGTGAGTAAACCGTCATCAGATGAAAATCCTTGGATTTTTTTATTAAACGCTGGAATGGCTTCACGTATGGCATCCACGGCAAAATCAGGTAATGCTTTGCTTAAGTCAGTTAAAGTAATACCCGGTGTGTAGGAGGGTTTTACATCACCTAGTTCTGAATTTGGTTTACCTTTTAAGAAATCGCCAATGGTTTGCGCTGGTGCACTGTAGTCTTTGCCGCCTAATTCAAACGCTAAAGTCTCTAGTTGTCTTTGCAAATCGATACCGGCAAGAGGGTGACTTGGGTAATCTCGCTCTGGGTCGATACCTACAACAATAGCACTGTTGGCGTTGCGCTCGTTTCTTGAATATTGGCTCATGCCGTTAGTGACAACACGGCCCTCTTCTGATGCTGCGGCAACAACCGTTCCACCTGGACACATGCAGAAGCTATAAACAGAACGACCGTTTTTGCAGTGATGAACCAATTTATAATCCGCAGCGCCAAGTATTTCGTTTCCAGCATTGTCGCCAAAGCGTGCTTTATCTATGGTTGACTGCTTGTGTTCAATCCTAAAGCCAATCGAGAAAGGTTTTGCTTCAACATACACGCCTTTATCATGGATCATTTGGAAGGTATCACGGGCGCTATGACCAATAGCAAGAACAACATGGCTAGTTTTCAAGGTTTCGCCATTATTAAGCGTCACGCCAGTTACTTTTGAGTCAGTTATATGCAAGTCGTCTACGCGAGTAGCAAAACGGATTTCACCACCAAGTGCTATGATCTCGGCACGCATTTTTTCTACCATACTGACTAATTTATAAGTACCTATGTGCGGTTTACTAACAAACAAAATCTCCTCTGGTGCGCCTGCTTTTACAAATTCTGTCATTACTTTACGGCCATAATGATTTGGATCTTTCACTTGGCTATATAGTTTGCCGTCGGAGAAGGTACCCGCTCCGCCTTCACCAAATTGTACGTTTGACTCCGTGTTTAATTTACGCTGACGCCAAAAGCCAAAGGTGTCTTTGGTGCGTTGTCTTACTTCATTACCACGTTCAATGATAATAGGTTTAAAACCCATTTGGGCAAGAGTAAGTCCTGCTAATAAACCACAAGGTCCAAAACCAATAACAACAGGGCGCTCAGTTAAGTTCTCTGGTGCTTCACCTACATATTTGTAGCTGGTATCTGGTGTTGGTTTAACATGGTTGTCTGACTCAAATTGCACCAGTAAATCATTGGCCAAATCTGAGTCGGTCAGTATGATGTCTAGCGTATAAATTAATTGGATATTTCTTTTATTACGAGCATCATAACCACGTTTAAACATCACAAATGACGCCATTTGCTCAGCAGAGATTTTAAGTTTTGTCGTTATAGCAGTCGTTAGATCTTTAGGTGCATGATTTAATGGCAATTTAATTTCAGTTAAACGTATCATTGGTTACTCATAAACTCGTGTAGAAAACAGTCTCGCATTTTACTGGTACTGATACAAATAAGCGAATAAATATTTTAATTAAGCAGCCTGATGGTAAAAGTCAGACCACATCTTTTTTGGCAACTTATAGCTCAAACCCTTTTGAATGCTCGTTTCACTGTGGCACAGCTCTTGTCTTACGGCGCTGTAAAGCAGTGTTCTCAAAACCCAAAAAGCCTATCAAGACTTGTATTTCATCGCTTGACAGGCTTTATTGATGTTATAGGTATTGTCTAAAAACTATGATATTTCTGGCTCATTGCAAATTAGATAATAAAGCCTTTACAGAATGTCGATCAAAGAGAAACATCAAACTCTATAATTTCCTCGATAAATTTGGCTTCAATAGCGGATAAAGCGCGATGCTTGTGCCAAAAAATATATATAGGGATGTCAGCAATCCCATCACTTGGGGGCAAACGTCTAAGTTTAGATGCTAGATGAGTCGCAGCAACGAATTGATCTGGCAAAGCGCCTATGCTATATCCTGTGTAAATCAGTCGAACCAGCTCGTCTAAATTATTTGTATAGGCACTGACGTGACCAGTAAAATCATGAGCTTCTTTAAATAACGTTATTGGCGAGAGAACATCACCAATCGCTTCGCTATTAAATGCAATAAAATTTTCTTGTAATATATTACTAAAACTCAGTTCCTTTACCGAAAATAAAGGATGATGATATCCGCAATATAGGTAATAACGTTGATTAAAAAGCATCTTTTGATTGAGTGTATCGGATGTATGCTTTGCTAAACAAATACCAATAGCGGTTTTTTTTTGCTTTAAATCATTTAAAATATCCATACTTGATTTGACCGTCAAATCTAACGTAATGTTTGGATACTTCTTTTCGAAATAGACTAAAAAATCATTATATTTAGGATTATGAAGGCGACTAGCGACTAATAGTTTAATGTTACCTTTTAAAAGGTGTAGATTACTGCCTCTCATTGCTTCAATAGACGTAATCTCTGTAAATATTGTTTGCGCAACTTGAAGGCAATAGCGACCAATCGGTGTAAGCTCCAGCTGAGTTTACTTCATTTGCTTAAAAACGCTACTATTTAAACATGCTAAGAATTGAGATTAATAGAATATTCATCTCAACAAGCTAAATTTAGTTATTTATTTTCACTAAACAGTATGAATTAATATCAGCAATCGTTTTAGCGCCCGTCAAGGTCATCGCAACGCGCATCTCTTTATCTATCAAATCTAGCAAGTTACTTACCCCTGCACCACCACTTGCCGCTAAGGCATATATAAATGCACGCCCTAGCATACAAACATCAGCCCCTGAAGCTAACATGCGCACAATGTCTAAGCCACTACGGATGCCAGAGTCTGCTAAAATTTTAATCTCTCCTTTCACTGCATCGGCAATAGGAGGTAGAGCACGCGCGCTTGATAAAACACCGTCCAACTGTCGCCCACCATGGTTAGACACCACTATACCGTCTGCCCCAAAACGTACTGCGTCTTTAGCATCTTCTGGATCCAAAATACCTTTGATGACCATCGGCCCATCCCAGTATTCACGAATCCAATCTAAATCTTTCCAAGAGATAGAAGGATCAAAATTATTACCCAGCCAGCCTATATAATCTTCCAGCCCTGTAGGCTTACCTAAATAAGTAGAAATATTGCCCAGATCATGCGGACGGCCATGCAGTCCTACGTCCCATGCCCATTGGGGATGCGTCATAGACTGTAAATAACGGCGCATCACTGCATTTTTACCACTCATACCAGAGTGTGCATCGCGGTAGCGTGCTCCTGGTACTGGCATATCTACTGTGAAGACCAGTGTCGAACACCCTGCAGCTTTGGCACGCTCTAGGGCATTTTTCATAAAGCCTCGGTCTTTCAACACATAAAGCTGAAACCACATCGGGCGGTTGATTTTAGGCGCCACTTCCTCAATCGGACAAACAGAAACCGTCGACATTGTAAACGGAATGCCTTTTTGATCAGCTGCCATAGCAGCCTGTACTTCTCCGCGGCGCGCATACATGCCTGTCAGACCCACGGGTGATAGTGCTACTGGCATAGACAGCGTTTCATTAAATAGCTGCGTCTCTAAGCTCAGTTCTGACATGTCATTCAGTACACGTTGCCTAAGGGCAATCTGTGATAAATCTTCAATATTACGTTTTAAAGTATATTCATCATAAGCACCGCCATCTATATAATGAAACAAAAATGGGGGCAGTCGGCGCTTGGCAGCAGCTCTGTAGTCATTTGCAGATGAGATAATCATACGTTTGCCCTTTTTATTTTGTTAGATAACTAGGTAATATTTTTGGATGTCTAATTGTGCATAGCTCAGTACTAAACGATGGATACAACTGACTTATTTTTGAAGCAGAAAGTTTAGCCCACACTTGCTATTACAAACAGCACGAGCAATTACGTTTGATTTTCGACATTTTACCGACACCTGGATTAAAGGTGTTGGTTGGGTCTAAGCCTTTATAGAAGTTTTGCAAATCAGGCTCCGCTTCGTACAAGTGACCGACATTATGCTCAGCAGGATATTTTGCGCCGCGCGCGCCCAATAACTCTAACATCATTTTTTTGACATGCTTAATATCACTGCCTTTCTTCAGAATATAATCTTGATGAAATACATAACAAAAGAAGTGTCCGTAATAGAGCTTCTTTTCTAAGTGTTGTGTGATTTCTTCAGGTAGCACTTCAAGCCACTCTAACTCGTTACGTGGTATGGCAAAATCCAATGCCAATATATCGCCTACTTCTTTTTCATGTATAACTCCATACCTTAATGCAGCACCTGCAGCAGCAAAACGATGCAAAAAGGCACTTTCTGACTCTTCCTGACTACATTCAAAATAGTTACCCGTGTCTGAAGAATCAAAAAATATCTTTAGAAAATCTTGTGCTTCCTCTATTCCCTCATCACTCATTTTTAATATTAGGTGATGCTGATATTGGTCGCGATACTCCAGCATTCGCTTCGGTAAATGCTTTGGAAATATGTTGGCGACAAACTGCATAACTTTGTCAGTAAAATGCTTGGGCATCCATGGCCATTTATGGAATTTTGCGTCTATAGCGCCTTTGATAGAAAACAGTCTAGGTAAAGCATTCGTACCGAGATGCTTAATACTTAGAAACGTGTCTTTACCGTATTTAGCAGATACATCAAATATATCGCGATGCATATATTCACCAACTTCAGGAATATTATCGAAGCTCGATAATATCTGCCGTCGCAACTGTGCAAGCTCACTCACACTATTACTGCCTATATAAAAGGTTTTCTCTCTTGTAGCGGTTGGATAAGTATCAAGGCGTACGGCAAATACCGCAAGCTTGCCAGCACATCCACTGGCCTCATATAGTCGTCGCTTGTCAGCATTAAAACGACTCGGCGTACTTGCGTTAACGTCTTTTACTCTGGCAATGTACTCTTTGTCAGATGCCATTTTGCTAGTGTCAGGTAGCTTTCTTTTATCAAAATTACCTGTTTGTAAATTAGTGAGTATTTCTTCAGGGGTATTTCCTAACTCTACATCTAGGTGATTAACCAACACCAGCTGACCGTGTTTATTTATTTGTGCAAACAACGCAAGCTCGGTGTAAGCAGGGCCTCTTTTAACCAGTGCTCCTCCTGAGTTATTAGAGACCCCGCCAATAATCGACGCACCTAATGTTGATGAACCTATGACTGAATGAGGTGCTCGATTGACTGCGTTCAGCTGACTTTGCAATTGGTGTAGCGTCGCCCCAGGCAAGCTAATTACTTGTTTATTATCATTCACTAAGTACAGCTGGTCTATAGCAAGGGTATTGATAACAACCACGGGTCTATCGTAGTCATTACCGCTTGGCGTTGAGCCTTCAGTCAGTCCTGTTTTTGCCGCTTGCATGATAATAATGCAGTCGCCTTCAACACACACTTCTAGGCTACGCCAAATGTCTACTAACGTTTGTGGAAACAAAACTGCTAATGCATTTCCGCCACCAGAGCGCCATCCCATTCTATAATGCTCGTTTTTCTCTGGGTCTGCTTGTACATTACTGGCTCCTAATAAAGTGGTGAGTTTGTCTAACACGTGGTCAGGACTCATTATGTCTTGAGAAGCTCGATTTGACGAAGAGATATGATGCTCCTTATCTTGTAATGGTGTATCACTCATGATGCTAAAGGGCCTTGAAAATCGAAAATATAAATTGCGGCCATGACGATTATTCCACAGAGCAATACATAATATAGAGTGGGTAAAATAGTACGTCTCAATGTGGCGCCCTCCATACCAAGCAAACCCACTGTTGCTGATGCAGCCACCACGTTATGTATGGCGATCATATTACCAGCTGCTGCACCAACTGCTTGTGCCGCGATGATTAAAGAAGGTGAGATCCGTAAGCTCATGGCGGCTTCATATTGGAATTGGCTAAACATCATGTTAGATACGGTATTAGAGCCCGCGATAAACGCACCTAAGGCACCGATGGTTGCACTAATTAAGGGGAAGGTATTGCCAAAAGTACCCGCAAACAACTCTGCACTTGCAACTGGCATACTCGCCACATCTGATAAATTTACGCCCGAATTGATAAAAATTCTAACCATTGGAATCGTAAAGATAAGTACGAAACCCGCTCCCAATACGGTTTTACTTGATTCTTTAAAGGCATTATTTAGTGCGCTGACGGGTTTTCTAGTTTGAAGAATGGCGGCAACCAAGGCGCTGATGACTAACAGGCCACCTGGTAAGTACAAAGGACTAAAGCTGGCACTAATATCTGCCTCACTTAAAATTGAGGTTAGGTCTACCGTTACACTGTTAAGTAAAGACTGAAAGCCTGTAAATACTCTTGAAAACACTAGTAAGAGAGCCACTAGTAAATAAGGAAACCACGCCATAAAAGTGGACATATTTTTATCACTCAAAGCCGGTGTAATATCTTCTTTACTGATCACCAACTTACCAAGCCATTCACTTGGCCAGCTTTTTTGCGGCTCAAAATCCCATGTAGTTTTTGGTACTAAAAACCCTCTTTTAGCAGCATTAACAACGATGGTCATGCTGACCAGACCACCTACCAGTGACGGAAACTCTGGTCCTAAAAAAACGCCCGTCAATGTATAAGGAATCGTAAATGCCAGGCCTGCAAAAATAGCAAATGGCCAAATAGCGAAGCCTTCCCTCCAACTTTTGTTTTTACCAAAAAAGCGAGTGAGCATCATCACCATGAAAAGTGGCATAAACGTACCAATAGCGCCATGAATCATAGCAACTTGGCTGGTAATCAGTTGTAAGAAGCTGTCCCACTGCAAGCCTTGTTGTGCAAGTTGCGCGCTTATAGCGACTGTATCCAACCCCTTATTTACCCCAATAACGATAGGCGTACCGACCGCACCAAATGATACAGGTGTACTTTGTATCATCATCCCCATCAACACCGCACCCAGCGCTGGGAATCCTATTGCTACCAGCAAAGGTGCGGCAATAGCGGCAGCTGTACCAAAACCAGAAGCACCCTCAAGAAAGCAGCCAAAGCACCATGCAATAATAATAGCTTGCACACGCCTATCTGGCGATACATTGGTAAATCCAGCACGGATAACAGCGATTGCACCAGTATGTTTCAATGTATTTAGTAAAAAAATAGCACCAAAGACAATCCACAACACTGAGATAGTTATCACCAAACCCTGAATAATAGATGATGACACTCGATTAAGCGTCATATCCCATATAAAAATGGCAAGCGCAGCGGTAACAACTAAAATAATTGGCATTGTTTTTTTGGCCGACCATTGCAAGCCTATAAGAAAAATACCACAGAGAACAATTGGCAGTAATGCCAGTAGACCATATATTGTTTGATTCAAAACCATATCCTTTTTTGTCGCTTAATCTTCCTTGAATCAAGTCATTGAAGCCTTTATCTTGACGGCTGAATAATGACTAAGTTGTGTTAAACACTCACGAACACAGACTGCTAATTTAACCTAGCTGTCTTTCAGACAAAGCTAAATACAGCTCCAACTAGTCTATGATCTAATGTTCAAAACATCCTAAAATAGTCTACGCCTTGTTAATAGGTTGATATATTGCATCAAAGGAAAATATTATTTTCTTTTTTTGCTATAATCCAAACCGCATTGTATCAATTGGAGCACAAATATGATTAAAGCTGACGATATGGTTCTATTCGTCCAAGTTGTTGAGGAAGGGTCATTTTCTAAGGTCGCTGAAAAACTGTCATTAACGAATTCAGTTGTTAGCAAGCGCATTGTTAGATTAGAAGAAAACTTAAATACTCAATTACTTTATAGAACCACCAGAAAGTTGAGCTTAACTGATGCAGGTATGGTGCTTTATGAAAAAGCTAAAATTGCTCGATCTGCCTTTCAAGAAGCCGAAAATGCCGTAACGGGTTATGGTGAAAATATGAAAGGCAACATACGTATAACTATGCCAGCGGTCTCTGCCAAATTAATACTGAGCGAATCGATTGCCGAATTCTGTAAGCAACACCCTGACATTTCCGTAGACTTACACATTACCAATCGATTGGTTGATCTGATAGAAGAAGGATTTGATTTAGCAGTAAGAACTGCTGAGCTTGAAGACTCTTCGCTCATTGCAAAGCGCCTGATAGATAGCCAATGGGTGATATGTGCGACTCCAGACTATGTGAAGCAATATGGTATGCCTCAAACCCCTGAAGAATTAGAGAATCATGAGTGCCTGATTTATAAGTTTGATAACAACTCTAATAATGTATGGCCATTACATATAGACGGCACAAAGCAGTTAATGCCTGTCTATGGTCGATTTCATAGCAATCATCTTAGTGCGATTAAACAAGCTACGCTTAGCGATTTAGGTATCGCTTTTTTACCGCAAGCGCTAGTTTATGAAGAGATGCAGCAAAATATGCTCACGCAAATTTTGCAAAGCTTTACGCGAAAGAAACTGGGTATGTATGCGATTTACCCTAGAGCAAGGCAGCCTGATCAAAAACTCAAACTACTTATTGCCCATTTGCAAGAGTCATTACATCAAAAACAAGATTATTATTGCTAAGTAACAAGCCTGTTTTTGATTTATGTAAAAATGGATAAATCAAAAAGCTAGCAATATATTTTGGGGCTGTAGTAGATAAGCACTGTGCTAGACTCCTTTTATTGAGATAATTCTTTGTAAAATAATTAAAAAATATAGCGTTAGAGTTTTTCATGGCTGAAGTAGCCGTTAAAACAGTAGCATATTTGCTAGATATCCAGCCTAATATTGCTGCGCTTTTTTATTAAAAAATCAAAATTATTAGATATCGTCAAGCTGCTTAACTAAAATCTCCTAAGTTTATTTCTACGGATTTGACGGCAGGGGTCACTCAATTATTAAGTGAAGGAGCCAAAAACAACCACCCCTCCACATAGCCTCAATTCAGTCCATTATTCCTAAAATAAGATGACATAATGGATGAATCGCTTGTTTTCATAAGATCTGACAAGCCTCATCAAAGTCTAATCTTGGCAGACGGCTGTATAACTGGTCCTCTTGACCATAACCTATATTGATGAGCAGGTTTGAAGTCCAATTACTGTCTTTAAGAAAAGTTTTATCTACCAGTTCATTATTAAATCCAGACATAGGGCCGGTGTCTAAACCCAAGGCTCTACAAGCCAAGATTAGATAAGCCGCTTGCATAGAACTGTTTCTAAACGCCGTTTCTTTTATCAGTTCAGGACTAGAGTTAAACCATGATCGGGCATCCGTATGTGGAAATAATTTAGGAAGCTCTTCATAAAACTCATTATCATAAGCAACAATAACGGTGATAGGTGCTGTCATTGTTTTTTCGATATTACCTGAAGATAGTGCTGGTTCTAAGCGCGCTTTAGCATCATCAGATTTGAGAAATACAAACCGTGCAGGTGAACAGTTGGCCGAGGTAGGTGCCATTTTAACCAAGTGATAGATCTCTTCGAGTAGTGCATCTGGCACGTCTTTTTTTTGCCAAGCGTTAAAAGATCTGGCCTTACCAAACAACTGATCAAGATTAGCTGAAGATAACGATAGGGAATCAGTCATAATACTTCCTTATTGATATTAGATTTTGGATAAGAATTGAAGGATTTTGCTATTGGTTGAGCAGGTCTCTGTGATTGTACTGGCATGTCCACCCGTCACCATTAACTCAAACTGGGCGTTTTGCATACTATCGGCTAGCGCCAGACCGCGTTGCCATGGCACCAAAACATCATCAAGATTGCTTAAAACTAAAGTTTCGTTTTTGATATGCTTAGCATTCATCAGGGGTTGGTAAGACTGTAAGGCTTTTAATCTCGTTAAGACGTTCTTAACGGGAGCAAAATTAGCAATAGCTTTATCCTCTTTTTGCGTGAGTGCTTCTATGTTGTTTGATATCCATGTAGGCGGGTATAAAAATATCGCTTGGGCGCGTACAAATGCTTCTATACCTGTATCTTGTAGCAAACTGGTTCGCATGCTAAAACATTTAATCGTGTGAGGATCGAGGCTTTCCCAACCATTTAAGATGACCAGTTTATCTAACAGTTCTGGTGCTTTATAAGCGACTTCCATACCAATGAATCCGCCCAGTGCGTGACCGACGAAATGACAATTAGACAGTCCTTCTCGTTTTAAAATTTCAATTAATTGTTCTGCTAAATCTTGCATAGAATAGTCATCGGGTAAGAGGTCACTATCAGGTGATACGCCCTCTTGTTCATAGCAAATCACATTGTAATGCTCGGTAAAATACTCAATTTGAGGTAACCAAAAATCAGCATGCCCGCCTAAACCTGAACTAAATACGATCGTTTCTGATGTGTCGTTCTTACAAGGATATTTTTTAACTAACATAGAGTTTCATCCAATTTCAGTAAAATTCAAATTGCGGTAAAAGTATCTAATAGCTTGTAAAATCAAGTTGAGTTCAATCAACTAAATCAATTCAACGGTACGCTCATCGCTTTCATCATATTCGTACGCTAGGGTTTCTTCGAAATTTTCGACTTTGCTTTCACCTTTATTTTCGACAGCATCTTGAGATTTAATATATTTAATTAACGCGTCTATAGTGCCGACCTTTAGGTTATGAATATCAGCGAATTTCATCAGATCGTCTCTACGAGCCATTTCACCATCTTGGTTGATAATTTCTACAATAACCGCGGCAGGCTCTAAGCCAGCCAGTCTCGTTAGATCGCAACCTGCCTCAGTATGCCCAGCGCGTTCTAGAACACCACCCTCTTTAGCCACTAATGGAAAAATATGACCTGGGGTTACGACATCATCAAAAGTAACGTCTTGAGACACGGCAGTTCTAATGGTCTGAGCTCTGTCTGCCGTTGATATTCCGGTACTTACGCCTTGTGCTGCATCAATGGAAACAGTGAAATTTGTACTGTAAGGTGCTTGGTTGTCTTTGCACATGAGAGGCAGTTTTAATTTTTTACAACGCTCGGAGGTCAAGGTCAAACAAACCAAACCTCTGGCATGTGTAATCATAAAGTTAATATCATCAGGTTTGGCTAAAGTGGCTGCCATGATCAGGTCACCTTCATTTTCCCGATCCTCATCATCCATGATTATGACCATCTTGCCTGCTTTAATATCTTCAATGATTTCTGGTATTGTATTGATATTCATAAAATCCACCATTTGCATTTATATTTGCTTTTGTATGTTGTTATGTAGAGCCTGTTGTCAATTAATCACACGTTCTACATAACGTCCTACGTTTGATACGGCCGTATAGCTACTTCATAGAAATAGTGGTATTTACGCCTTCACTAGCATCCTCATCAAACCAGCGTGATATCACCGTTTTCGTCTGCGTATAAAACTGTACCGCTTGCTTACCATAAGGACCTAAGTCACCGAGCTTACTGGCTCTAGACCCTGTAAACGAAAACATCGGTAGCGGTACTGGAATTGGTAAGTTAATACCGACTTGTCCAACATCGATATCTTGTTGGAACTTATGCGCATTTGCGCCAGACTGGGTGAAAATGGCGGTGCCATTACCATTTGGATTGGTATTGATAATCTTAATGGCTTCCTCAAGCGTGTCGGCATACATAATGCATAGAACAGGGCCAAAGATCTCTTCGGTATAGCAGCTCATATCAGCTGTTACATTGTCCAAGATAGTTGGACCAACAAAGTTGCCATCTTCATAACCTGCTACCTGACAACCACGACCATCTAATCTGAGAGTTGCCCCTTCGTCTATGCCCGCTTGGATTAAGCGCTCGACACGGGTTTTGGCTTGCTTAGATATTAGAGGTCCTAAGTCTTTGTCATCTTTGCCAGCGGCAACGACTAGCTGTGCTGATTTTTCTACAATTTCATCAACCCACTGTTTAGACTCTCCAACCAATACCACGACAGACAGTGCCATGCATCGCTGCCCTGCTGCGCCAAATGCTGCGCCTGCTAACTGATTTAAGCTTTGCTCTTTATTGGCGTCAGGCATGATAACGGCATGGTTTTTTGCACCCATCATACATTGCACACGTTTGCCAGCCTGACTGGCTCGATCATAGACATGCTTACCCACTGCTGTTGAGCCAACAAAAGATATCGCTTTTATATCTGGATGATCGCACAGTGCATCCACCGTATCTTTACCACCATGAACCACATTCAATACCCCTTTTGGTATACCTGCCTCAAGCGCCAACTCAACCAATCTCATGGTAACGATTGGATTTTGTTCAGAAGGCTTTAAGATAAACGTGTTACCTGTGGCGATGGCCATTGGAAACATCCATAGCGGTATCATGGCAGGGAAATTAAAGGGAGTAATACCTGCACAGACGCCTATTGGCTGCTGAACGGTATACATATCCACACTACTAGCGACGTTTTCAATGTAGCCCCCTTGTTGCAAGTTACCGATACCTGATGCGTGTTCTACGACCTCAAGACCTCTAAACACATCACCTCTAGCGTCTGCCAGCGTTTTACCTTGTTCTTCAGTCAATAGCACTGCCAGCTCATCCATATGCTCACGTATCAGTTGTTGATACTTTAGGAAAACGCGGGCTCGTTTGCTGATGGGTGTGACACGCCAACTCTGAAAGGCCTCAGATGCTGTTTTGATGGCTTGATCAATTTCCTCAGGTATTGACTGTGGTACCTTGGCGATCACTTCTTGCGTGGCTGGATTGGTGATATCAATCCATTCCGTGGTCGTTGATTCGGTAAATTCGCCATTGATCAATTGTTGTACGCTGCGTGGTTCTGTATTCATGACACGATTCCTTAAGGTAAGATCAAATAGGGTTTTAAATTTATGGATTGAGTTTTAAGAGTGGCTCTGATGTAGCGATTTCTCTCTCAGTGGTCACGCTCACCTCTTTTTGTTTGTTTTTAAAATTGAAAGCGAGGTTCATAAGAATGGCTAAAAACGTAGCGGTACCGATGCCGCCCAAATCAAAACCTGCAATGTTTAGTGAATAGTTGCCAGTGCCTAGGATCACTGGAACGGCGGCTACCAACATATTGCCATTCTTGCTGAAATCAATTTTTGCATTCATCCAGATACGCGCACCAGCAATTGTGATTAAACCAAAGACAACGATTGAAGCACCGGTCAAGATAGGCACAGGGATGGTGCTTACCAACGTTCCAAACTTAGGAGATAAACCCAATAAGATTGCAAAAACACCTGCTATTACAAAGACGACTGTAGAGTAGATTTTGGTCGCTGCCATCACGCCGATGTTTTCTGCATAAGTCGTCATACCTGTGCCGCCTACCGAGGCTGAAAGCGTGGTACAGAGGCCGTCAGCGAAGAACGCTCTACCCATATAAGGCGAGATGCTTTTGCCAGTCATCGCTTCTACTGCTTTAAAATGTCCAAGGTTTTCCGCGATTAAGATGATAAAGACAGGTGCAATGACTAATATGGCACTGGTCTCAAAGACAGGAGAGTAAAGGGTTGGAATACCGAACCAAGCGGCATTCGCAATTGGACTAAAATCAATAGGCGTGCCCATACCCAAAACATTCGTTAATAGGAAATAAATAAAATAGGCAGCGACCAGACCTATTAACAGTAACAAGCGTCTGATCATGCCTTTAGTAAATACGGCGACTGAACAAATACATAACACGGTGACCAACGCCATCCAAGAATCAAAGCTACTGCCAATGACGCTTTGTATGGTGACAGGCGCTAAGTTCAACCCGATAATCATCACAATGGACCCAGTGACCACAGGTGGCATCAAGTTCTCAATCCACCCTGCACCTGTTTTCATTACCAGCAGACCCATCAATGCGTATAAGACCCCGCAGACCAGTGTGCCCCCAAGCGCAATGCCAATATTTGGATTGATACCAGTGCCGCTATAGCCTGTTACTGCTGCTACCGCCCCAATAAAAGCAAAGCTAGAGCCCAAGTAACTTGGTACGTGACCGCCCGTGATAAGAAAGAAAAGTATCGTGCCTATACCAGTGATAAGCATCGTTAAGCTAGGATCGAATCCCATCAGTAAGGGGGCTAAGATTGTCGCACCGAACATGGCGAATGAGTGCTGTGCGCCTAACACCACGCTTTTACCCATTGGTAAGTATTCATTGATACCTACCGGTGTCTTTTCTAGGTTCCCAGTGTAGGGACGCCATTTAACAAACCATTTATCCATTTTAAATATCCTTAAAAAGTAGAGGGGTGATACTTAGTTCGTGCACTTACTCAATTGATGGTAGCCTCGATTGAAATAGATGAGACTTTCACAATCAGGTTTGTGTTTGATATCCAATACTTCACAAATAAGAATATCGTGAGTTCCTACCGAGCTAATAAGCTTAATCTTGCAATCAAAAGAGATACTGGCATCCTCTAATACAGGCGATCCTGTTGACAGCGTGGACCAGTTGCCTTGCTCAAATCTTTCTTCTAATGCCTTTTTTCCGCCGAAGACACCGCTTAAATCTTGGTGTTCAAGACCAAGTGTGTTGACGCATAGCACCATATTTTCTTTAAAAAATTTGTATACAGACGCACTTCTGTTTAGACACACTAATAGGGTTGGCGGTTCGTCAGTGACACTGCACACCGCTGAGGCGGTAAATCCTGCTCGCCCTGCTGGACCTTCAGTGGTAATAATGTTCACGGCAGCCGCAAGCTTGCTCATCGCATCTCTAAAAGACTGCTGCATATCGGTTAAGTTTCCTGCCGTAGAGGTGAATGATTCTTTAGACTTATGTTTCATTAATGAGGATTGCGTTACTTGGCTTTCTTTAATTACTGTATTCATCTGTCATTTCCTTTTAAACAATATTCCGCCACATGTGTAGTCAACTAAAGCGCCCTACTACAGTCAAATGCAATGCTAGAGGGTTCGATGTCAGGTAACTTTAAATTCACTAACTGCAGTTATTTTTAAGCAGGTTTTCATCCAATGTGCGCTATGGACGCGATTTCAACTAAAGCGTCTGGTTTTACCAATCCGCATTGAATACAAAATCTTGCTGGCTTTTCATTGGGGAAGAACTCTGCATAGACTTGATTGACCGCGTCATAATCTGCCCAATCTTTGACAAAGATTGAATTAAACGTCACATCATCCATATCGCCACCAGCGGTTTGAATAACGTTTTGAATCGTTGTTAATACATGGCGAGTTTGCGCGGCGGCATCACCCACATGTACGACATCGTTGTTTTCATCAAAGGGCAAAGTGCCTGAGACATAAACGACGTTATCGGCCTTAGTCGCTGGGACATAGGGTGCCAATGGCTTGCTGGTACCTTCAGGTATAATCACTTGTTTAGACATATCTACATTCCTATTTAAGTTAAGTATGAAGCGCTTGGTTTAGGCTCCTAAAAAAGCCAGATATCGAAAAGATTAAGTATCCAAAAAGCACTGCTGCATGCTGGCAACATCAGACACCCAACCAAAAAAGGTTTTTACGTTATAGAGAGTGGCGTCATGAGCTTCTACTGGTCCTGCCTGATAACAAGCGTCATCTAATAAAACTCCAAAATACTCAAGAAAAAACCCATCTCGAAGCGTTGATTCAACACAGACGTTGGTCGCGATACCAGTGAACAATAGATTGCGTATGCCCCGTGACCGCAATACGCTATCGAAGTTGGTATTGGCAAAGCCGCTATATCGAGGTTTGTCTATGATGATGTCTTGAGGCGCAGGGCTAAGCTCGTCGACCAACTCATAATCCCAGCCCCCTTTTGCTAATAAAGTTCCCTCAAGTTCAGGGTTTTTACGCATGGTTTTTAAGGCGTTTGATTTGTGGTAATTGGGCGACCCACTACCACCAGCCTCTACATACTTATTGTCCCAGCCATTTCTAAAATAGATGACTTGTATGCCAGATTGATGTGCAATATCTACGGCTTGCTTGATTTTGTCGATGACAGGTTTGGTTGACGTCACATCAAACCCGGCTAAATCCAGATAACCACCTTGACTGGCATAAGCGTTTTGCATATCCACGACGATCAATGCAGTTTGGGATGGATCTAACTTGATAGGTTCAGGCAATGACTCTAAAACGGGAGAGGATTGTTTGGTAAAGTCTGCACAAATAGTATTAACCGAATTCATATCTGCTCCTTTTATTAGACTTCGCTCATGGCTTGGCTGGCCACTGGGGTATCAACATTGATACGGCTTTTCATCAAAGGTTGAATTTTGCTGCCAAAATCTTCTACGCCTTGCACGAAATCATCAAAGGTCAATAAGACGCCATCCGTACCTTGTACTTCAGCGATTTCGTCTAACATGCTGGCAACATTTTCAAAGGAACCGACCAGCGTACCCATATTGATATTGACTGGTGAAACGCTTGAGGCCATATGGCGAATGTTGGTATCTTTGCCTGAGGTTTTGTCCTTACCACCTTGCGACTGCAACCAATCAATGGCTTCAAAATCCGCGCCGTCATTGTATGATTGCCATTTTGCTTGCGCTTTTTCATCGGTCTCATCTGCAATGACCATAAAGAGTACATAGGTAGGAACATTGCGACCCGTCTGATCTGTATGTACTTTTAAGCGGTCATTAATACCAGCGTAGGCAGTTGGCGTGTTTAGCCCTTTACCAAAGACAAAGTTATAGTCAGCGTGTTTTGCAGAGAACGCCAAGCCTGTATCTGATTGACCCGCACAGATAATCTTCATATCCGCTTGTGGAATAGGCTTCACCTGACAATCATTCATCTGAAAGAACTCACCTTTCAAATCAGATTGGCCTGTCGCCCACAGATCTCTTAAAACTTGTACATATTCAGATAAGTAGTCATAGCGCTTACCAAAATAATCGTCGCCTGGCCACATGCCCATCTGTCCGTATTCTGCTTCTTGCCAGCCAGTCACGACATTCAATCCAAAACGCCCGTTTGAGATACTGTCTAGCGTCGACGCCATTCTCGCTACGATTGCGGGCGGCATGACTAACGTTGCTGACGTGGCATAGATTTTTATTTTGGACGTGACTGCTGCGAGTCCTGCCATCAAAGTAAAGCTTTCGAGGTTATAATCCCAAAACTCAGTCTCACCGCCGAAACCGCGCAGCTTGATCATTGAGAGCGCAAAATCAAAACCGTAATGCTCAGCACGTTGCACAATTTGCTTATTTAGCTCAAATGTTGGTTTGTACTGAGGCGCGTTTTTTGAGATTAACCAACCGTTGTTACCAATCGGACAAAAAATTCCTATTTCCATGAGGTCACCTATAGATTTTGAGAAGAGAAGAAGAAAGCTATAAAAGAAATGAAAATTCTTTTACGTTTTTATCAAAGCAAAACCCATGCCATATTTTTTTATTTATATTTATCAATAACTTATATAATTTTTACCCTAATTTTTTTAGACCATATGGTTTAAAAAAATGCATAACAATAGTGCGGACTGTTATAAAACGGTGCGGTTTGTTATAAAATAGTGCAGAAACACTTGAAAAAGGAATTTTGGTGGTAATCTGGACAGAATGAGTTAGATTAGTAGCAAAAAGGACGTTAGTGAGGGCTATCGCTGCGATTAGTGATCCATAGACTAATAGGGTGTTGATCGCTGCTGAGCGAGCGATATTGGTCAATAAATGGCGCTTGTAATTGATTGCTTTGGCCATTTTTAAATTGAATCAACCATCATCTAAAATTAGGTTTACACGACTTTATAATGAAGGACATGACAGTGAAAGACAGCGTGCTCAAAGAAGAGGCAGAAACGAGTTCAAAAGTACTAAAGAAAAAAGCACATATCATCAACGCGGCATTGATCGTCTTTTCACAAGAAGGATTGAATGGGGCACGAATGGAGAGAATTGCGGAAGAGGCTAATATTTCTAAATCGAATATATTTTATTACTTCGACAGTAAAGAGGTTCTGTATATTGCTGCTTTGGAAGCGGTGCTCAGTGAGTGGTTGTCCCCTTTGAGCAATATTAACGTCAACCAAGATCCAAGAAATGCGCTCAAAACTTATATCGAAGAAAAATACAAGATTTCAAAGAAATCACCTGCAGCATCGAGACTATATGCATTAGAGATTATGCAAGGAGCGCCCCACTTAATGGGGGTGCTGAAGGGGCCTTTAAGATATTTGGTGCGAGAAAAGGTGGCAGTGATTGACGGGTGGATTGCGGACAATAAGATTAAGTCCGTTTCTGCGATCCATTTAATTTTCCATATTTGGGCAGTCACTCAGCACTACTCTGACTTTTCTACGCAAACTGAAGCTATTTGTAATCATAGTTTAAGAAATAAGAAATTCGCTAATGATGCATTAAATACTAGCATTCAACTGCTTGTAGATAGTTTGATTATATAATTTGATATTGGTATCGATGTCTTGCATCTCTATACTGCCTTTGCTTACATAGTTATTGAGTCCTGTTTGTAACGCAGAGTCAGTCTTGGTAATTGCTCCGCCTATGAATATGGTTTTGCCGCCAGCGGTAAGATCAAAGCCATCATAGCCTGTGAAGATACCTGACTTTTCGCCGACTGCTTGATAGTCTGCATTTAAGTCAGTTTTACCACCATTGACCGAAAGACTAGAGCGTGCGCCACCGCCTACTATGTCGATATCAGCATTAAAGCCCATGTTCTTCTGTTTGCTGTCGTAGGTAGCGGTGTCTTAGTTTGAGATACTAAAAAAGCTACGATACATAACGCATCGTAGCTTTTGATTACTATTCAGAACTTTAGATCCTCACTTTAAAAAATTTTGATTAATCTCTTCTCCTGTGATGACATCATCTGTTTCTTCATAGTCTTCAGGTTTATCATAATCATATTCAATTTCAAATTTCAAATTTCAAATTTCCCATCAGGATAGAGGGTAAACGTTAATCCCCATATTCTGTCACCCGTAAGATTATAGATATATTCTTTTAGATACATTGCAGCATCGTGTTCTGATAGTAAAATACCATTTGACAATTCTCTATATTCTTCAACAACCTTTTCGCTAGAATAGATGGTTTTTTCAGAACGTGACATTTTGTTAAAAATCTTAGTATTTAACACTAGTTTGTCCCACATGTCGTCGCCAGCATGTTCTAAAAGTGCTTTCGCTAAGATATGGTATGCCTCATCTTCATTAGATATAATCATTTAAAGACTCCTTCACTGCTCACAAATATAAGGTGATTTTGCCTTTCCATCTACTTTAATATTAACGATGAGTTTGCTTGGTCTACTTGAACTAGAGTTAGCATAGTCTACATCCATCTTCATTGATACAGATTTACCTGCTTTTAATTGATCCCTTACTTCATTTTCCATTCCCTTCCAACTACCTCTATTCAAGGTTCTTGGCCATTCATACCAATCCTTCAAATAAAAATGAAAATCATTTGCATTTTTGAGTGATTTTTATTTAGAATGCTTCATTTACTTTAGACGGCTCAGTATGATGCACATGAACAATTTGGGCGTGACACAAGGTCAGCTTCGTCATATAGATAATGTCTCAAACACCATACAAAAACAGATTTTACATTCCATATTTTGGGTAAGCGCGACGATGCGTACTCACCCTGATGTTAGTCAACAAGTAGCCGTTATATGAAAGCAATGTCTCTCTCCATCCGTCTGTTTGGGACAGCATGCTTAGGCTTAGTGTTAAGTAGTTGTCACTCATCTGATGCCACCTCGTCCGCACCTGCCCTAGAGACGCAAAACACCTTAACGCAGCCTCTGTCGGTACAATCTCCTTCTAAGGTAATGACACCAGATTGGGGCATTGCTGCAACGTTAACTGCCATGGGCTACCCGCCAGTGGCAATAGGTGATAAGCCTTTTTATAAAGAATGGGTTGGCAAACCTATTATCCCTGCTACCACATACGACGTGGGTACCCGTTATCAGCCCAATCCCGAAATGTTCTCTCAGCTCGATCTAGATGTGGTGATAGACACCGGATTTTATGAGCATTTGCGTCCTATGTATGGCGACCTGCCCATTCACTCTATTGAGCTGAGCAGTCTAAATAGAGTTGCCAAATGGGAAGACTTTATAGAGCCCACGTTAGAATTGGGTCGCTCTATTCGTCAGCCTCAAGCGGCACAACACTATCTTGACCAGAGTAAAAATCAAATAACACAAGCAGGTCATACGTTTCATACGCGCTACCCTCATATCAAAAAACTGGCGGTAGTCCAATTTGCTGATACCAATAATTTACGTATGTTTTCATACAACAGCTTGTTTCAGCCGGCACTAAACGCCATGGGGTTAGAACTGGTGGCTTTCGCAGATGGCAACCAATGGGGCTTTGCACCCATTATGCTAGGGGATTTGGCACAGCTCGATGACGATACTTGCTTGGTGGTCGTAGAACCTATCGGTGATCTACTTAAGCTGGAGCTAGAATCCAGCTTGGTATGGCAACGCTTGGGATACTCGTTTGAAGATGATCCAAAATCTGTCGATAAAGGTCGCTGTCTAACCCTACTACCGGCCACTTGGAACAATAGTGGCGTGGCTTCTATGAATGTCTTGGCCGATCGATTAATGAATGCCACGCTTGTAGGCAATACCGACTTATGATGAAAAACAATGTTTTGTCTATTAACCGCCTTTATTTGATGGTTGCTTTTTTGATCGTGATGGCAGTAGTCAGCAGTTATGCTGTCATACATCAGTTATGGAATCTACCATTTATAGAGCTATTCACTCCGTCATTTGACTTGTCGCTTTCGGATATGAGTATCCAACTGCAAATCGTGCCGACCATGATCGTGGCATCAACTGCAGGTGGCCTTCTAGGCTTAGTTAGTGTCTTGCTGCAACAGTTGGTAAAAAACACGCTGGCGTCAGACACAACATTGGCGGTGGGCAGTGGCGCAAATATGTCACTGCTACTTGTGACATTATTTTTCCCTAGTTTCAATCTAGGAGGCAGCTTTTGGGTCGCCTTTATTGGGGCCATTAGCAGCATGGCAATTGTATTCATCCTTGCCGCACCAAGTCGCATGAATCCTCTGGTACTGGTATTGGGAGGCTTGGTCACTAATATCTTATTGGGTGCTATCGCCGCCTTATTGATGATTTATTATGCCGAAGAATCCTTAAATGTCATGGTATGGGCAGCTGGCAGCCTCACGCAAAACAATTGGCAAGTGTCTATTGTTTTAGCCATTGCTAGTGTGGTCGCCTTCATCAGCTTAATGCCCTTATTAAAGCCGCTAGAAATCATGAGCCTAGACGATAGGCAGGCAAAAATTTTGGGCATACCTATCAATCTTATTCGAGGACTGGTAGTGGGATTGGTGGCGATATTAACGGCCCTTGTCGTGAGCCGTGTAGGACCTATTGGTTTTATCGGACTGGGTGCCGCTACCCTCGTCAACGTATTTTCTGTCAGACATATCGGTTACCGTCTACTCTTGGGCTATGGATTTGGGGCACTTCTGCTGTGGGTGACCAGCAATGTCACCACGATACTACAGCATTACCTAAACTTAAACATTCCTGCTGATGCGATGACTGCCTTACTTGGTGCGCCATTGGTCATATGGCTAATCGTAACCCAAAGCCGGCCGCATAAAGATGAGATTAGCCCAACGCTTATTTCAGAACGCCGCGAACCGCATTTACTTCTCTGGAGTGTCGCCTTAGTTCTGCTAATTGTCGGCATACTTGTTTTCACTGCCACAGCAAATGGTTGGCGATTGAATGCCGTATGGAGTTTGATTGTTGATTTTAGACTGCCTCGTACCCTGAGCGCGGCGGCCACTGGCGTGATGCTAGCGACTGCGGGCGTACTGCTGCAAACCTTAACGCGCAACCCTATGGCCAGTCCTGAAGTGCTGGGCATCAGCTCAGGTTCTGCAATCGGCGTGATATTGGCCTTTGTGTTCTTGCCCAGTTTTGGTTACGCAGGCATTGTGCTGTCAGGATTATTGGGCGCAGCGATTGTGCTCAGCTTGATATTATGGCTGGCTCGTAGAATAAATCCTGCCTATTTGCTGTTGGTTGGCGTGGCAATTGCCGCCCTGATGGGTGGTTTGTTAAGTCTGGTCAAAATATCTGGAGATCAGCGCTTGCAAGCGGTTCTCAGTTGGTTATCGGGCTCCACTTATCTGGCCAGCCCTGAGACTGCATGGCTACTTGTGATATTCGCCCTATTGCTTTTTTTGTTGAGTTTTATGCTGATAAAACCACTAGAGATATTGAGCTTAGGCAGCGGGATAGCGCGTGAGCTTGGTGTCTCTTTGAGGCTGTTTCAAAGCTTGATATTAATCCTAGTGGCAGCGCTTAGTACCATATCCACATTGGCAGTCGGACCGCTTAGTTTTATTGGTTTAATGATTCCACATCTTGCCACGACGCTCGGCGCGGTTCAGCTCAAGTGCCAATTGCCACTGGCGGCTATTTTAGGTGCCGCATTAATGGTGCTGGCGGATTGGCTTGGGCGTTATATCATATTTCCTTACGAGATACCGGCTGGCACCATTGCCGCTATTATTGGTGGTGCGTACTTCTTATACCTGATGCGCCGTATCAAAGCGTGATTCACACCACTACTTATAATACTACTCTATAAAGAGGTGTCTATTTAACGTCATTCACGCTTCTATGAGTGTTGATGAGGCATTGGTTCATCATGGCTTTATCATACTATGCGTTGATATTGTTGCATGCTCATTCCTTTTTTCATCGAATAGGTCAGCTCGCGCCCTATTCATTCATGCAATTTTATCAAATACTCAAGCTCACCGATCAGACACGTAGGCAAATGTGTCAAAAATATCTCTATATTGTATTGCTAATAATTCTCATTATCATTATCATGTACGCAATTGATCGTGACATGTTAAGCCCATTAAACAGCCTGTCACTGACAAAACCGTATATTGATTACGCATTCAATGCTACATCAAGAGAATGTTAAGCCAACTAACCCAATACTTTTATCGAGATACCATCTGATGTTTATCATTACAAAAGGCACCAAGCGACATAAACCCAGCTCCTTGAGTTGGTTCATCAAACAAACGATGCATCTGTCAGCCATTGCTTCATTGGCAGTCAGCTCATCTATCATTCATGCTGAAACCACCGACCGATCCGCAACTGGTGATAGTATCGCCATCAATGATGCTGACAAAAAAGCCGAACCCAGTACCACGCTAGAGACTATCGTGGTCACGGCAGATATAGACGCACAGATTACTGAAAATACCGACCGCTATACTATTCCTACCGCCAGTAGCGCCACTGGACTGGCACTTTCTGCAAAAGAAACCCCGCAGGCCACCAGTGTAGTGACCAATCAGCAAATCAAAGATCAAAACTCAACCAATCTAACAGAGGTGCTTAAACGCGCGCCTGGTATTCAAGTGGGCAGTATCGATGGCGCGCGCAGTGGGTTCTCAGCGAGAGGATTTGGCATTACTGGCTTTCAAATCGATGGCTTGAATACAGATTTTGTTCAGCAAGCGGCGATGGGTGAATATTCAGCCAATACTGCTATGTTTGATCATGTTGAAATCGTACGTGGTGCGACAGGTTTGATGAGTGGCTCAGGCGACCCTTCTGCCAACGTCAATCTCATTCGCAAACGTGCCGACAGCACAGTGCCCGCCACTGAACTCTCTGCCAACGTTGATCGTTATGGCAATTATGGTGTGAGCATCGATCGTAGTCAGCCATTGACCAAAGATGGCGCGGTACGTGGCCGAGTCGTGGCAAGCTATCAAGATGGCGACACCTTTATCGATCGCCAAGAGCTGGGGCAAAACCTAATCTATGCCACAGTGGATGCTGATGTGAGTGACAACACTACCGTCAGTGTGGGCGCAAGCCGTCAGCACAATAAATCAAAATCGACCATGTGGGGCGGTTTGCCAAGTTATTTAAGTGATGGCTCAAAAGCCGAGTGGGACACCAGTAAAAACGGTAGTGCTGACTGGTCAAACTGGGACTCTGACAATGTTTACTACTTCGCTGACATCGATCATGATTTTAATGAAGACTGGAACCTAACCACCAATGCCAGTTATAACGAGAGCGATAGTAGCCCAAAACTCCTTTATATCTATGCCAATGGCAGTCAAGTTATTGATCCTAATGTGGGGCTGGTCTACAACTTAAACCCATTCCATGCCGATACTGAACGCAAGCAAATCAATGTAAAAACCGAGCTGACTGGTAATTTTGATGCACTAGGCAGAACGCATCAAGTCATCGTCGGTGGCTCTTACAATAAAAGCGATCTTGATACCTTTACCTATACAGCGCCGCCTGATGGACTTTTACCAATATCTGACTTCGATAACTGGGATGGCAGCTATGCTGAGCCAGCATGGGGCGCCAAAACCCAAAGCTCTGATGTCACGACTAAGGAAAAAGCCATCTTTGCCGCCACTCAGCTTAAGCTAACGGATCCCTTGTCAGTGATTTTAGGATCGCGTGTGTCTGAATATGAGCGCTCGGGTTTTCAGTATGGAACTAAAATGAATACTGAATCCGAGCATATTTGGGCGCCTTATGCGGGCATTACTTATGATATTAATAACAATCATAGTATCTATAGCAGCTATAGTACTATTTTTAAACCTCAGTCAGAGCGCGATATCAATGGTACTTATCTCGATCCTGTCGAAGGAAAAAACTACGAGATTGGTCTAAAAAGTGAGTCAGATAATGGCGCACTACAAAGCCAAGTCAGCATTTTTAGAATCGAGCAAAATGATCTTGCTCAAGATAGTGGTCAAATAATACCAGGTGCCGGTCTTGAGAGAGCCTACTTTGGTGTAGATGCTGTAAGTCAAGGCGTTGAAGTCGAAGTTACTGGTCAGCTTAGCGACAAGCTAAAGGCCGCTATTGGCTACACGCATTTTAATGCTGAGGGTCGAGATGGTAAACCCGTTAACACAGGCTACGCCGACACCACGCTGAATTTGTTTGCCACCTATGATATGAACGATATCGTTCCTAATTTGACAGTTGGTGGCGGTATCGATTGGTCAAACGGCTACTATGGTGTGGTCACCAACCCTGTGACTGGTCAATCTGAAAAATATGGTCAAGACAACGTGACACTAGCAAGTATCATGGCCAAATATGCCATCAATGACAACCTAGAAGCACAGCTTAACGTCAACAATTTATTCAACCAAAAGTATCTTGCTGGCGAAAACTTCTTTGGATTAACGTATGGCGAGCCTTTAAACGTAGTCGGTAGAGTGACTTATCGCTTTTAGTCTAAATATTAGGGCGTGTTGAGCTTGAAAGTTAACATCTAACAAATTGACATTCAGGGTCGGCTTATAATACCATTGATAATTACTTTCATTCATCTCAACGATGATCCTATAATAACTTTTTGGAGTAATCCTATGCAGTGGACTAAACCCGCTTTTCAAGACATTCGTATCGGTTTCGAAATCACTATGTATTTTGAAGCACGCTAAAAACTCATAGACCTGAATACATTAAAAGCCCTAGATGATTAGGGCTTTTACTTTTTTTGACATTTGGAAATATTGATCTATGTATATTCACGTTTTAGGCTCAGCAGCGGGCGGCGGTTTTCCGCAGTGGAACTGTAACTGCGAAAACTGCCACGGCGTACGCCAAGGCACCATTAAAGCAAAGACCCGTACCCAGTCTTCGATCGCCATATCAGAAAATGGCGTTGACTGGATTTTGTTTAACGCTTCACCAGACATTCGCCAGCAGCTATTTGACTTTAAAGCCGCGCAGCCAGCCCGTCATCTAAGAGACACAGGCATCACCGATGTGGTATTGATGGACAGTCAGCTTGACCACACCACAGGCCTATTGACCTTACGTGAAGGCTGCCCCATCTCTGTTTGGTGTACCGACATGGTGCATGACGACCTCAGCACAGGATTTCCACTGTTTAATATGTTACAGCACTGGAACGGCGGTCTACAATATAATCAAATCGACCCAAAACAAAGCTTTCAAATTGACGGTTACAGCAATTTAGAGCTAACGCCTTTAGTCATCAGAAGCTCAGCGCCGCCGTATTCGCCGCACCGTAACGACCCTCATGATGGCGACAATATTGCGCTGATTGTGAAAGATTTAAAAACACAAAAGCAGCTGTTCTATGCGCCAGGCTTGGGCAAAATTGACGATGAAGTCATGCAAATTATGAAAGCGTCTGATTGCGTGATGATTGACGGCACGCTATGGACAGACAACGAGATGCAAGAACGCGGCGTTGGCACTAAAACGGGCCAAGACATGGGGCATTTGCATATCAGTGGTGACGATGGCTCGCTGCATTATTTAGATCAGCTCGATAACGCTCGTAAGGTGCTCATTCATATCAATAATACCAACCCGATATTGAACGAGCAATCTGAACAAGCGGCGACACTAAAACAGCACGGTGTTGAAGTGGCCTTTGATGGTATGCAGATAGAGCTTTAAGACAAACGGTAAGATAAAGACAGCAATCGCAAGGTAAAAATAATGCAAGAACAAACCGTAGCACTCACCCCAGAAGCGTTTGAACAAGCGATTATGGCTAAAGGTCAGTATTATCATATCCACCATCCGTTTCACGTCATGATGCACGAAGGACGCGCGACGCAGCAGCAAATCCAAGCGTGGGTCGCCAACCGATTCTACTATCAAATCAATATCCCGCTAAAAGACGCAGCAATCATGGCAAACTGTCCTGATCAGCGCGTGCGTCAAGAGTGGATTCAGCGCATGATCGATCAAGACGGCGTTTATCCTGATGGCGGCGGGCGCGAAGCGTGGCTTGGTCTGGCGGAAGCAGTTGGCTTGACGCGTGAGCAAGTGATTTCGGAAGAATTGGTCTTACCGGGTGTGCGTTTTGCTGTTGATGCTTATGTGAACTTTGCCCGCCGTACCTCATGGCGTGAGGCGGCGAGCAGCTCATTGACCGAGCTGTTTGCGCCGCAGATTCACCAATCGCGCTTAGAGTCTTGGCCCAAGCACTACCCTTGGATCAAAGAAGAAGGCTATACCTATTTCCGCTCGCGCTTGAGTCAAGCTCGCCGCGATGTTGAGCATGGTCTGACCATCACTCTTGACTCATTCAAGACGGCTCAAGAGCAAGAACGCATGCTTGAGATATTACAATTTAAACTCGATATTTTGTGGACGATTTTGGATGCCTTGAGCCTTGCCTATGTGCATGACCAAGCGCCTTACCAAAGTGTCACCACAGATCATGTCTGGCATAAAGGATTGTTCAAATGAGTATCCCTACTAGTTTACCTGAACTGGATCAATCGCTGGTTCCCACATGGCGTCATGGCTATCGCTTTCAGTTTGAGCCGGCGCAAGACGCTTATGTCTTGCTCTATCCTGAAGGGATGATCACACTCAATGATAGCGCCAGTATCATTGGACAACATATTGATGGCACCGTATCGGTTGCTGATATTATCCAAAAGGTCAAAGCGATGTTTGGCGATGTCCCTGAAATCGAGCAAGACATCATTGAATATATGCTGGTTGCCCAGCGTGAACATTGGATTGATTTAGTATGACTGCGCCCGTCGGACTGCCGCTATGGTTACTCGCTGAGTTAACCTATCGCTGCCCCTTACAATGCCCGTACTGCTCCAACCCGATTGATTATGCTCAGTATAAAGAAGAGCTGACGACAAAGGAGTGGTTTGATGTGTTTGATCAAGCGCGGCAAATGGGCGCGGTGCAGTTGGGCTTTTCTGGTGGTGAGCCGCTGGTGCGTCAAGACCTAGAAGAACTGGTCGCTTATGCGCACCAGCAAGGTTTTTATACTAATCTCATCACCTCAGGTATGGGACTGACTGAAGCACGCATTGCCAGTTTAAAAGACGCAGGATTGCAGCATATTCAGATCAGTTTCCAAGCCAGTGACCCGACAGTAAATAACCTCTTAGCAGGTTCCAAACATGCTTTTGAGCAAAAGTATGAGATGTCACGTCTGGTCAAGCAGTACGATTATCCAATGGTACTTAACTTTGTGATTCATCGGCAAAACATCGATCAGATTGACCAGATTATTGAGCTATGTTTAGAGTTAGAGGCTGATACGGTTGAATTGGCTATTTGCCAGTTTTATGGTTGGGCATTTGAAAACATCGAAGGCCTACTACCCACCAAAGAACAAGTGGTCAGAGCCGAACGCATTACCAACGAATATCGCCAAAAAATCGAAGCACGTGGTATCAAATGCAAACTCATTTTTGTGGTACCTGATTACTACGAAGAGCGACCAAAAGCCTGTATGGATGGCTGGGGTAAGATTTTCTTGACCGTCGCGCCTGACGGCACTGCCCTACCGTGTCATGCTGCCAGACAGCTGCCACTAGAATTTCCCAATGTTAGGCAGACGCCATTAAAAGAAATCTGGTATGACTCAGACAGCTTCAATCACTTTCGCGGTGATGAGTGGATGCCTGATATGTGCCAAAGCTGCCCTGATAAAGAGCACGATTATGGCGGCTGCCGTTGCCAAGCGTTTATGCTAACCGGCGATGCAAAAAACGCCGATCCTGTATGCGGCAAATCGCCTTATCACTACCTGATTGAGGAAGCGCGTGTTAATAGCGAAATGCCAACTCCGTTTGAAGAGCTGCGCTTTAGGAACCCTAAAAATTCTAAACTATTAAGTATGAGTCAAGAGCAACTGATTCCCACGCGTACGGTCACGGATTAATGATGAATAACCAGCCCATAATTTTTGATGGTCATAACGATCTATTAACTCGCCTATGGCTAAGCTCGGCTGACGATCCCGTACATGATTTTATTTATGGCACACTGCCAGGGCATTTGGATCTAGCTCGCTGCCGACAAGTAGGTTGGATGGGCGGCTTATTTTCTATATTTTTGCCACCCTACGCTTATGTAAAAAACAACCATCCTGATAAATTAGCGAATCCGTCAAACTCAGACTTCACTCCGCAAGAAATCGTTGATACTTGCTGCGCGCAATTAGAATTTGCCCAGCAATTGCAAGCGCGATCCGATGGTCAGATTCAGATCTGTACGTCTGTTGCACAAATAAAAGCCTGTCAGCAGAACCAGCAACTGGCCATTGTTCTGCATCTTGAAGGCGCTGAATTTTTAGCCATTGAGCCTGAGTTGCTGGATGTGTTTTATGACGCAGGGCTTAGAAGTATTGGCCCACTCTGGAATAGAAAAAGTCTGTTCGGTGATGGCTTAAATGCCTCTTTTCCGCACTCTCCAAATACAGGCTCTGGTCTGACTCACGAAGGCAAAGGTCTTATCTTGGCGTGTCGTGACAAGCATATGCTCATCGATGTGTCGCATATGAATGAGCGCGCGTTTTGGGATACGTTAGAGATTGCAGATCAGCCGATTGTCGCAACCCACTCTAATGCACACGCCTTATGTCCGCAAGCAAGAAACCTAACCGATCGACAGTTGGCTGCCATTAAACAAAATGGTGGTCTAGTTGGGGTGAACTTCGATGTGGCCTTTTTGCGTGCGGATGGGCAGCAAGATACGCAGACCTCCCTTGATGTGATTGTCGATCATCTTGCTTATCTGATTGACCATCTAGGCGAAGATCACGTTGGTTTTGGCTCTGATTTTGATGGTTGCCTATTGCCTGATGAATTGTCTGATATTAGTCAAATCGCCAAGCTGATTGAGCGGATGCAACAACGCCACTTCTCTGATGCGCTGATTGAAAAAATCACGTCAAAAAATTGGTTTGGGGTGCTGGGTGAGATATGGCAGTGATGGTTCGTATATTCTTCTATAAGTTATATAATGAAAGGCCTAGTGAAGACATAAACACTTATTGTGCAGACTCATTCAAATAATTACCTTTTATAGCTAAATTAATAGGCTATAAAGTATTCCAGCAATGAATAGGAGAAATGAAATCTTATCACCCCATATTATTAATCTATGCCAAATATTATTTCTATTAAAATTAGAAATATACTGATAATGACTAATAAAATCATCGTCACTTATAGCGTATTTTTTTCGTGAAAATACCTTTTGATTAAGATTTACAGGTATGACAACTTGTTTTAGCACTGATAAGCATAACGCTAGCCCTGTTAAAATAGATGGTATATCTTTTGCCACAAGAGAGTCTATTAGCCAATAAAAACTAATAATTAGAATAAAAATAAACGTTTTTCGATAACTGCCCTTTTGGTAGCTCGATACTGCTTTACGCATTCAAATTCCTATTGATTGATATAACTTGACTCTCTTTTAAAAATATCTATCTATTGCATGTTACGAATCAATATTTATTGGCAAACTACTAATCAAGTAAGAGAGCCAAAATATCAGCACGCAATAAAGAACATATGTTTAAAAAATATGAATATTAATGCTAATGAGAATTATTATCAATAAATATATTAATACTCAAACCCAAAAAAACCACCCTAGCAATGCAAGCAAGAGTGGCTTTCTATTTTGATTTTAAGATTATACTTTCTAGAACTATAAGCCCTACGCAGGCCAACCTTCTAATACAATCTTGCCATGTGCTTGCTGGTTTTCTAGCATTTGGTGCGCACTGCGTACATGCTCAGCCGTGATAGTGCCAAGATGATAGGCAACGGTGGTTTTGATCTCGCCTGCATCAATCATATTGGCAACGTCCGTCAATAAACGATGCTGTTCAATCATATCTGGCGTATGGAACATAGATCGCGTGAACATAAATTCCCAATGTAGGCTTAGGCATTTAGTTTTAAGCAGCTTGGCGTCTAATGACTCAGGATCATCAATGAGCCCCAATTTACCTTGTGGCTTTAAGCATTTGATGATTTCTTCATAATGCTCTTCGGTGTTATTGAGACTGATGGCGTAATCTACCTCAGTGATACCTGTCTTCTGTAGCTCATCAAACAATGGGTTACGATGATTAATCACATGATCTGCGCCTAGATCCTTTAACCACTGTACGCTCTCATCTCTTGACGCGGTGCCAATAATCGTCGCAGACGTTCGTGTTTTCAATAGCTGCGTTAAGATAGAACCAACCCCGCCTGCCGCGCCAATAACTAATACCGAGACATCGTTATCACGCTCATCACCACCATTTTTATCTGCCGCGCTATTAGTAACAGGTACTTGCAAACGCTCAAACAACATCTCCCAAGCCGTGATCGTGGTGAGTGGCAGTGCCACCGCTTCAGCAAATGATAGCGATGCTGGCATACGCCCAACAATACGCTCATCAACCAGCTGATACTCAGCGTTACTGCCTGAACGGGTTAGATCCCCTGCGTAATAGACCTTATCCCCGACTGAGAACAGGCTGACTTCGTCGCCGACAGCCGTCACGATGCCCGCTGCATCCCAACCAATCACTGCATACTCACCTTCTAGTGCAGGACGCGATTGACGGATCTTATAATCCACTGGATTTACGGATATGGCTTTGACCTCTACCAGAATATCGTGACCTGTCGCAGTTGGCTTATCAAGGGTAATATCTTGTAGTGCTTGTTCATTATCAATGGCTAGGTTATCTTGATAGCCAATGGCTTTTATTGTCTGATTTTGCATTGTTTTTATTCCTAATAATGAATAGATTGAGCAGAGCTCTCATGTGAGCAGTACCGAAATACATAGCGCTTAACAGGAGTTAATATACTTTTAATACAACGACTGTAACACCTGCTGTGTTTGGCGTTCTAGCTCTGCAATGGCTTCTTTGTCTAACGCATCGGCATGCGGTTGACCAAATTCGCCCCTAGCATCACCATGTGCACCATCTTTGATATCGTTATCAAAGTATTTAGCCGTGTCGTCCGCGAACTCATCCGAGACAGCCAATGCTGTTAGGATATTTGCGCCTTTGTCTGCTGATGACCAGTGATGACCATACGCTTCGTCAACCATCTTGGTGTTCAATAATGATCCTGGATTGACAGCGATCACGTTAATATCATGGCTAGCAACTGTATCAGCTAAACCCATGCTCCACATTGTTAGTGCCAGCTTACTTTGCGCATAGGCAGCTTTGTCATCGAGACGCTCTTGCCCTACAAATGCCTTATATGATATTGGTGCTTGAGCAGCCGAGCTCAGATTCACAATACGTGCTTTACTAGATTGCTTGAGTAACGGTAATAGCGCATTGGTCAACTCGTAAGGTGCTAGGTAATTGACCACAAAACGTACATCTAGACCCTCTTTGGTCATCGCTGATGCCGTGGTATAAATGCCTGCGTTGTTTATGAGGACGTCAAGCCTTGGTAGCTTTTCATTGACATCTGCGGCCATCTTGAGCACATCTGTTAAGTCAGAAAAATCAGCGACAAACCCATCAATTTGATCTACGGCATCGCCTGTTGCCACGGCTTGAACTTCTGAGATGACGCTGGCCAGTTTTTCAGCATCGCGGCCATGCAGGTACACCTGATGACCCGCTTCTGTTAACTTTAAAGCCGCCAACTTACCAATACCATCCGTGCTACCCGTGATTAAAATTGTTTTAGTTTTACTCATGATTGCAACCATCCTTATTATTTGATTATTTAACTTATGGTTATATTATTAGGTACACGCTACATTTTATCCGCCGTCATGGTATCCATTGTTATGAAAATGTTGTACTTCATACAGTCACGATTGACCATTTTTCAGTATTATTTTAAAAGTAGCGAACGCTTTATATAATTGTTTACTATATGAAAATCATAAAGACACCCCATTGTGACTGCCTATCTGCTGGTATCTATACACATAAAGATCTGATAAATAAAAAACGCTAGCAAGTGAGTACTTACTAGCGTTTGAATAACGACTGTCTATCTAAATCTTCAGTTAGCATCAATTAACGCAGATCATCAACGACGGCTAGCATGGCGATAAGCGATGCTTCCCCTAACTGAATAGAACGCTCTGGTGACCAGCCCATTTCTGCATCAGGTAGGTTATCGTTGTCTTTAAATGGCATCTCTAGCGTATTGGCAAGACAATCAAAACGTTCAGCCACCCAATGGGTTGCCAGTGTCATGTTCGCCTTACCTGGCGCATCAATCTCATAGCCGACCTCGGTCTGAAAGTCAGCACTGGCTAATTTCAATACGTCTGAGAACCGATCACGTAGATGTGCAAGGCGCTCGTTATAACTCGGCGTGCCTTGAGAGCCAGCAAGGAATGCAAAAGGCAATGCTTCATCGCCATGCACATCATAAAACAGATCAACGCCCGTCTCTTCCATCTTTTTAATCACATGAAACACTTCAGGGCTTTTTTCCAAACTTGGACTTGCCCACTCACGGTTTAGGTTCGTACCTGCGGCGTTCGTACGTAGATGTCCGCGTACACTGCCATCAGGATTCATATTGGGCACAATATAGAAGTTGGCTTTCTCTAACAGCAACCGACTATTGGCATTATCGTTATCTAACAAGCTATAAAGCAGACCCTCAATCAGCCATTCAGCCATCGTCTCACCCGGATGCTGACGCGCAGTGATCCAAATATTGCGCTTACTAGCATCTCCATCACCGATTTTTACTAACGTTAGGTCGCGCTTATCGAGGGTGTCACCTAAATGCTCTAGCGTCACTAGCGGATGCGTCTGTACAGCGGCTAATAAATCCTGATGACGCTCATAGCTATAAGGGGCAAAATAAGCAATTTGGATGGTTTCGCACGCCAGCTCTGCCACGATGGTTAATTTGCCATCTTGATAAGTGGTCGGTAGACGGAACCAATGCTGACGATCGTAGGAAGCGACTGCTTGATAATTCTCCCACCCTTCTAGATAGGAAGCCTCCCCTGCATTCATAATATGAAGAACGTACTCCTCTCCAATCTCACCAGAGAGACGGAAGTTAAACCATTGGAAAAATTCTTCGCCAACGTCTGGACGAATGGCGAGTTGAATATTATTTTTATCTTCTATGTTAAGTACGTCAATATTACCTGCGTCAAAATTGGCAGTGATACGCATGATCGCTCCTTGATGAGTTGTGATGAGTGGATTTGATAAGCTCGATTGAGGCATAAAGACATATGATAGTCTGTTTTATGCTAGATATGCGCCAATCTAATACAGTAGCGTATTATTTTATTGGTCATCACGCCCTCTTTTTCAAGTGATCAGCTGAATGGCGGTATCTACTTGGACTTTATCCAAACTGAAAAGCAGATAACTGCGTTTTTAGCACTTGCTCAGAGTAAATTTTATGACCCTTATCATTACCTGCTGCGCCTACCGCTACCATAAGCGGTAGCAAATGCTCCTCTGCCCCTAATGGATGCGACGCTGTTGCATAAGGCGCTTTTGACCAGTTAGCCAGCGCTGACCATCGCGTCTCCGAATCCGCTGCAACAGTATCGGTTAGCCATTCGTCAAAAACTTCAGACGGTGCGGTGAAATTTGCATCACCATAGCCACGCATATTATGAAAGCTCATACCGCTTCCGATGATTAACACTCCCTCTTTGCGTAATGATTGCAGGGCTTGACCTGCTGCCAGATGCACTTCTGGGTCTAAATCATTACGTAGTGACATCTGTACTACAGGAATATCTGCCTCAGGGAACATTACCTTTAACGGTATAAATACTCCGTGATCAAAACCGCGTGACGCATCTTGCTTATTCGGTATACTTGCTTCTATCAGCAGTTTACTGACTCGCTCAGACAATACTGGCGCACCAGATGCTGGGTACGTCAAGTGATAGGTATGCTCAGGAAACCCATAATAATCGTAAATCAAATCAGGTTTTGCGCCAGCAGTAATACCAAACTCAGGCGTCTGCCAATGACCGCTAATGATAAAAATCGCTTTTGGACGCTCAGGTAATCGAGTGGCGATGCTCGCTAAAAAACTTGCCATCCCATCCCACATATCTGCAGGTTGCCAATCCATAAAGAAGCAAGGTCCCGCGCCATGCGGGATAAATAGCACAGGTTGAGTAACTGACTCGTTAGATGCGTGTACGCTCATCACTTGCTCCTCGTCACTTCTATGAAATGGTGTTATTAATTGATATGACGTTATCAACGTGAGTCATTACTGTTATTAGGATGACGCCTCTTTAGCGTTACTGACAGCCATTAGAGGGAGCTATGACACACGCCCTAGCTTTTCTGATATTGCCTTATCCATGCTTATAGCACCGCCACCTTGTACTGCTAAAGCAATCAAAGCCACCATCAAGGTCAATGCGTATTCGTAACCACCATCAGCGGCAAATAGGCCATTGCTGATATGGACAGAGAAAATAGCGACTAGCATCGTAAAAGCGGCGACCAATGCAGCAGGTCGAGTCAGCAATCCTAATACTAAGGCAAGACCACCAAAGAACTCAGCACCGCCTGCTAAGATGGCCATCAGGTAGCCAGGTTCCATGCCCATACTGCTCATCCACCCAGCCGTACCTGCCAGCCCATTGCCACCAAACCAGCCAAATAGCTTCTGCGCACCATGTGCCATTAAAATCAGTCCCACAGGCACACGAAGGATTAAGGCAGCAACGCCAGCTTTCGACGTTAAAACTCTATTTAATAATGATGATTGCATTGATGAGTACTCCATAACGTATTAGTAAAATAAGGTGTTTAAATATTGGTATAAACATACTTTACTATCATCGTTACCGAAGAGTAAGCCAAGTTATATTGAATAATTATCAACGTAATGTTGTTAATTGATTGGATATAAAACTCAATCAGTATGGAAAAGACACAGACAAAATGCCATCGCAGTATGACTCATTAATGTATTATTACATCCAAAATAGGTTGACCATATTCCACACCGATCCCATCCTCAACCACTATATCGCTAACAATACCGTCATGCTCACTCACGACAGGGAGCAGGCGCGTTAGCTCTTCGATAAAGCAAACGGTTTGGCCTTTTTCAATACGATCACCTTTTTTCACGAGGTTATCCGTCACGGCGTCTGCGCTTAAATGCACGATACCCACATGCGGGGCACGCACTTGCGCAGACTTATTGCTGTCATCTTCAGCGAGTTTCTCACCGTTGTCTGCTTCAAATGGTAGACGATGGCGCTGCGAATAAATAGCATTGACCACTTTGATTGACTGACCACCCTCTACGATCGTCATTTCCTGTAATTGGCTTTGCTCGACGAGTTTGACCACTCGCTCGACTTGTTCGATATCCATCATATTCTCCTTATATTATATTTTTTAGTCGATACTGTTTTTAGCCCAGTCCAATTTTTAGCTTAGTCCAAGGTATTTGGCAATGGTCATGATACTGAGCACACTCATCGCAATGGCGATTAGCCAACCAAAGGCCGCAATCCAAATAGGATGCTTGTAGTTACCAACGATGTTTTTTCGATAAGCGGCAATCAGTACAATAATCATCGCAATAGGCAAGACCAAGCCATTCAATGTACCGACCAGTACCAGCACTTGAGCGGGCTTACCAATGGTGGCAAAAACAAGCGTTGAGATGACGATAAAACCGATAATAAAATAGCGCTTATAGGTTTCGATAAAGGGATGGAAATTGGTCATAAATGACACTGAGGTGTAAGCCGCGCCAATCACCGAGGTCACAGATGCCGCCCAAATGACGATGCCAAAGATCACTTTACCCACGTTACCTAAGATATGCTCAAAAGGCGACATCGCAGGGTTTGACGGATCTAAAGTTAGGCCTTGTGACACCACGCCCAGAACAGCAAGGAATAAAAACACCCGAATCACTGAGGCGACCAAAATGCCCGTGACTGAGCTTTTGGTCACTGAGCCTAGATTTTCCTCACCCGTCACGCCAGCCTCTAGCAAGCGGTGCGCTCCAGAAAAGGTAATATATCCGCCGACCGTACCACCGACCAAGGTCACGATGGCTATCGCATCAATTTTATCAGGCATAATGGTTTTGGTCGCTGCTTCTGCCAAAGGTGGGTCTGATTTGAATACCACATAAATGATTAAGACAATTAAGATAAAGCCCATGAGCTGAGCAAATTTATCCATTAAAGGCCCTGTCTCTCGACCCAAAAATATTGCGACGGCAATCACACCACTGATTAATGCGCCCGTGATCGGCGAGATGTTAAACATCGACTGCATGCCAAGGCCAGCACCGCCGATATTACCAATATTAAAGGCAAGCCCGCCTGCAATAATCAAAAAAGCGAGCAGATAACCAACTCCAGGAAACACCAAGTTGGCGATTTCCTGCGCGCGTTTTTTGGATACGGCTACCACGCGCCAGACATTGAGCTGAACGCCGATATCCATAATGATTGATATTAAAATAACAAAGCCAAAGCTTGCCATTAAACTTTCGGTAAAAGTAGCGGTTTGGGTTAAGAATCCCGGCCCAACCGCTGAAGTGGCCATCAAAAAGGCCGCGCCCAAAATGGCGGTATTGTGCTTTTTTAAGGTACTCATAAACATCCTTGTATAAAACGAGACAACAAATTTGAGTCATTAACGTTCAAACAGTTATCCGTCAAATGATTATTATGCGGATATCGTAATACCCTTTCGTTCTAATTGTTCTTTGATCTCCTCAGCAAATAAAATGGCGTGCGCGCCATCGCCATGCAGACAGATACTCTCTGCCTCAACAGGCACGACCTCACCGCAGATACTAGTCACTGTCCCTTGGGTAATCATCTGCAACACATGGTCAATGGCCGCTTGGGTATCGGTGATTAGTGCGTTATCTTTACTACGTGAGACCAGTGAGCCGTCTTTTTCATAGTTCCTATCGGCAAATACCTCGGATATCGACACAAGTCCCTGACGCTTGGCCGCTGCAACCAGATGACCACCTGACAGCCCCATGACTTTTAAATTGGGATCAAAGCGTTTGATCTCACTGACCAAAATATCAGCGAGCGACTCATCAATAGCTGCTTGGTTGTATAAAGCACCATGCGGTTTGACATACTCCAAAGACACACCGACCAAATCACACAGCGCTTTGGTTGCACCAAGCTGATAGGCCATCAATGCCCGATATTTCTCTTCGCCCAAAGACTGATTGGTTCGACCAAAGTTTTCTCTATCGTCAAGCCCTGGGTGTGCTCCAACTCTAACATTGTTTTGTTTTGCCAATTGCAAGGTCGCGACCATCTCTGCATAAGAGCCTGCATGCAGCCCGCAGCAAACATTGGCAGAGCTGACAATGGTAAGCAGTTTATCGTCTTGCCCGCAGCCTTCAGCAACGTCTGCATTCAAATCAATGTTCATAACCATACTCCTGTATCTGATCGATATAATTTTGTCGGTTTTGGCGCGCGCGGTGGGTCTGCCTGCGATCTACGAGGGTAAATTGACAAGTTTTACCAAATCTTATTTGTGCCATTAATCCGATATCGGCATCGATAACGGTAGCAATCTTGGGATAGCCGCCCGTGGTTTGCCCGTCTGCCATGAGTACAATCGGCTGACCCTGCGGCGGCACTTGAATCATACCCATATCGACACCGTGCGAACTCATCTCTTTGGGCTCTGTGAGTTCAAGTGCTGACGCGCCTGCTAAGCGATAACCCATACGGTTACTACTGGTCTGTAGCTGCCACGGCTGGGAGACAAAAGCCGTCTGCGCCGCTGGTGTAAAGCAATCATATTCGCTACTTTTGAGCACTCTGATGCTATTGATGGGTGCAAGAGGAGCCACACCGATGATGGGCAAGCTTGACGGTGCTTTTACCTTTAACCTGTCATCCGCTTGCAAGTACCTACCGTTAAAGCCACCGAAACCAGCTTTTAAATTGGTACTACCCGATTGCAATATAGACGCAATATCAAATCCACCGTGCACGCAAAGATACGCATACATGCCCTCTATCGGACGTAGTAGCTTTAGGGTTTGCCCCGCTTTCGCATTGATGCGCCAATAACTGGGTATACGCTTGTTATCCAAATACACCTCATAAAGCGCGCCTGTCAGACAAAAGCTGACGTCTGCCTCAAACTGTATGGTCAACTCACCCATCGCCAGCTCAATTGCCGGCTCGTCACGCTCATTTTTTAGCAAAGCATTACCTGCTTGCAGCGCCCAGTGATCCATTGCGCCACTTCTGCCCACGCCCATACTGCGATAACCAAAACGCCCCAGGTCCTGAATACTGGCCATACCATTGGTCGTTAAAATCTTCATTGATGCCACCTATTGACTCATTTTTTACAGGGTCTTGTTTTATTCATGGATATCTATTGCGGTAAAGCACAAAGTATCACCTGCACTCAGCAAGGTTGGCGAATCTTTGGTCAAGTCAAATAAATCGGTGTCTGTCTGACCCAACAACTGCCATCCGCCTGGGGAGGCAAAAGGATAAATGCCTGTTTGCTCGCCACCAATACCGACTGACCCTGCAGGCACGTGCGTCCTTGGGGTGGTATGCCTTGGGAAATGTAGCGACTCAGAGAGACCGCCAAGATAAGGAAAGCCGGGCTGAAAACCAATAAAATAAACGGTGTAAATAGCGCTAGTGTGCAGATCGACCACAGCATCAATAGACATCTCAAGCGACGCTGCCATCGCTGCTAAATCAGGGCCATATTTGCCGCCATAATGTACGGGTATCTCTATATGCTTGCCGTCGATGGTTTTCTCAGGTATCTCCTCAAGCAGCGCGGTCAGTTTGTTTTGTAGCGCTTTAAACTCTTCCCTTGCTAGCGGGTAACTAAACACACTAAGTGTATTCATACCGATAATGACTTCTAACACCTCAGGCATGGTTTCAATAATTTCCGCCAGTGCCCAGCATTTTTTTTGTTTGTCTAGGCTGATAGGCTTGGGGAAAAACAACACAAGGTTGGTTTCACTGCCGATTTGCCATTGTAGGGTCATCCTTGTACGCTCCATTATTTTTATACGATGTACTCGTTATCGTCATCTTGATAACGTGTTATGAACAGCTGTTTTATATATTTTCTTTGATCCATTTTTCTAAATAATGAATACTCATTTGACCGTCACAAAACCCTTTATCGGCAAACAAACGCTGATGCAACCCAATATTGGTATCAATACCCGTAATCTGCGCTTCTGACAATGCCCCTTGCATCTTGGTGATAGCGTGCGCTCTGGACTCATCTTGTACACATATTTTGGCAATCAAACTGTCATAAGTGGGCGGTACGGTGTAGTTGGACTCGATATGACTGTCCACTCTGACGCCAAAGCCTGCAGGCAAATGACAATAGTTGATGTGGCCTGCATTGGGTAAAAAGGTCTTTGGGTTTTCAGCATTAATGCGGCATTCAAAGGCATGACCACTGATGGTGATGTCTTGCTGCTGGTACGCGAGCGGCAGCCCTGCGGCAATGCGTATTTGCTCACGGACGATATCAACGCCTGTCACCATCTCAGTGATGGTGTGCTCCACTTGCACGCGCGTATTCATCTCAATAAAGAAAAATTCGCCGTTTTCGTACAAAAACTCAAACGTCCCCGCCCCTCTATAACCCATCTGCTGGCAAGCCGTGGCACACGCCTCGCCTATCTGCTGCCGTTGCTCGTCGGTAATCCCAGGTGCAGGTGCTTCTTCAATGACCTTTTGATGGCGGCGCTGCATCGAGCAGTCACGCTCGCCCAGATAGATGGCATGACCATGCGTATCAGACAGCACTTGTATTTCGATATGACGCGGATGTTGTAAGTATTTTTCGAGATAGACCACAGCGCTGCCAAAGTTGGCTTTGGCTTCGCTCTGGGTCAAGGAGATGGCGGATAACAGATCGGCTTCTTTTTCAACGACACGCATACCGCGACCACCGCCACCGCTCGCGGCTTTGATAATGACAGGATAGCCCACATTATTGGCAATCTGCATTACCGCATCAGAGTCTGTTGGCAGCGCGCCCTCAGAACCGGGCACACAAGGCACGCCAGCCGCAACCATTTGCACTTTGGCCGCGACCTTGTCGCCCATGGTGCTTATATTTTCAGCAGTTGGGCCTATAAACTGAATGCCTGATGCTTCCACCAATGCCGCAAAGTCTGCATTTTCTGACAAAAACCCATAGCCGGGGTGAATGGCTTCCGCCTGTGTCATTTTGGCCGCAGAAACAATCGCCCTTTGGTTCAGGTAGCTTTTTGCCGCATTAGCAGGGCCGATGCAGACCTTTTCATCCGCCAAACGTACTGGCAAGGAGTCTTTATCTGCTTCTGAATACACGATGACTGACCTAATACCTAACTGCTTGCAAGCTCGAATGATACGTAATGCAATCTCGCCACGGTTAGCGATTAATATTTTGGAGAACATATATTTTCCTAAAAAAGAGAGATCAGATGTTTATTAAACCACTGCTAGTTAGTTTCTAGGCTGGCTTGCAGGTTCAGTGACGAATAAAGCCTGACCGTATTCGACGATATCCCCTTCCTCAATCAGAATGTCTTTGATGATGCACGCCGTCTCTGCTCTGACTTCATGCATCATTTTCATTGCTTCAATGATGCAAAGCGTCTGCCCGACTTCGACCTGATCGCCTATGCTGACAAACTCATCGGCGTCAGGCTCAGAACGCCGATAAAACGTGCCCAACATTGGCGCTGATATGTCATTTTTGTGCGATGTGCTTGCTATCTCTTCAGTCTCATTTGCCCTATCACTGGTATTATTTTCATATTTATTATTATCACTAGATGCAAGCGTGGCCTGTTGTTTATTGGTTGCGCTGCTGACAGTACTGGTAGATGATTGGCCCATATGTTGCTCAGCAGAGTGACACACAATAGCGATGCGCGCGTCACCGTCGGTCACCTCTAGCGATTGTATATCAGCGTTTTCTGCGATTTTTATCAGCTTCTCTAAATCATCAAAATTGATATTCATATTGGACACTATTCCTTTAGTTTTTATAAAAATTTGGTTTGAAACAACTGGCGTAAAATCAAAACAAGTATGATGATTTATAAGACTGCTAAGTCTTCATCTCTGGGGTCGCAAATAAACATATATCCCGGTGCATGAGTAATCATCAGCTCAGGACGGCTGGTCATGGCGATGCTCTGCGGCGTCACACCACATGCCCAAAATACAGGCACTTCGCCTGCTTTTATGGTTGATGGGTCGCCAAAGTCTGGTGTATCAATGTCAGTGATACCGATGAGTCTAGGATCACCGATATGAATGGGTGCGCCATGTACTTGCGGAAAACGTGAGGTGGCTTGCACCGCTTTTGTGATTAACGGATAAGGTATGGGTCTCATACTGACCACCATTTTTCCGTGAAATTTTCCAGCAGGCTCTGTTTCTATATTAGTGATGTACATCGGTATATTGTGGTTGTCTTCAATGTGTCTTATGGGGATGGAGGCACTCAACATCGCCGTCTCAAAAGAGAAGCTACAGCCTAAAAGAAAGCAGACCAAATCGTCGCGCCAATAGTCTGTTAAGTCTGATACTTCATCGACCAGCTCACCATGTTGGTATATTCGGTATCTGGATAGATCAGTTCTGAGATCAGCCCCTTTTGCCATTAGCTTTGGCTCAGCACTGCCAATATCGGTGACGTCTAACACAGGGCAAGGCTTGGGATTTCTTTGTGCAAATAACAAAAAATCATAAGCCAAATCTTTGGGCACGATGACCAAGTTGGCTTGTATGTGACCTTTGCACATACCAGAGGTGGGTTTGTCTATTTTGTTATTTCTGATCAGTGCCCTGACTTCTTGTGGTGACAAGTTCCCTATGTCTGGCATGATTGTTCCTTTTTATGCGTCATGCTAAAAAATAGTAAGCTATTGTCTGATAAAAGCATCCTAACAAATATAAATTGATGTGATTGATTTGGCTTCAAACTGTTACAAAAAATACCACGCTTTATATCGTACTGAGTCATACGTTAACCACTACAATATTAGTGACCGCTTAATAATGACAGCGTGCGATATATGACAGCCATTATATGAAAGCCATCTCATATATATCGGCGACCTTTAGGAGCATGACCATGTTTGACTCTCATAAGCACTTATTATCTACAAAAATGAAATCGCTATTGTTTTCTGCCTGTCTGGTAGGTGGCGTATCACTACTCACCAGCTGTGACTCACAATCCTCAACTACTGATGACAATACAGCGCAAATGGATAAGAATACAGCAGCCTCGCAAACGGATACATCCGCACCCGTTACTACTGATAATAATGAAATCGCAATAGACAAAGAGCCTATCACTACCGAGACAAGCCCGCCTGATGACCAAATGGTGGGTCCATCAGGCTATCAAAAACTAAGCTTTGGACAAGTGGTTACCCCCGCGCTGCTGGCGGATTTAGGGCTGACCAAACAAGAGAGTGACAATGAGCAATGCTACTATGTGAGCGATCCAAAACAGTATTACATGGATCAAGCTTACGGCAAACGTGCTTCTGTCCTGTATCAAGTGATAGATGGCAAAGTAGCACTGATTACGATTCGAGATCCAAAAACGCCGTTTTATACGGGCGTTCATGTCGGTGATGCGGTAACAGCGGTGATGAGCGCGCATGATGACAGTCTTACTTACGAGGTTGATAAATATGCGGTGGATGGTGACTTTTATAATCTGATTGCAAACGTCAACTTTATCGTGACTGGCGACGCAGATGCGGGCACACTCTTAAAAAAAGATGATATTAAGCTCAATAATGCCAATGATACTTTACCCATTCAAGTTGAATATCATATCAAAGGTGGTCAAAAGCTCAGTAATAACACCATTAGCGAGACTGAATGGACGGTAGAAAATAAGCGCGCATTACAAGGTGAGGTAGAGAGTATCGATATCGGTATTCCAGAAGCCATTTATTTGGTCGAGGGCTGCTCTTAATTATTGTTAAACGCTTCTAAATCGATATGATAAAGACCCTAAGCGACAAAGACGCTAGATAAACCCTAGAGTCTTTGTCCACTGCCCTGATGTTTTGGGTGTCACTGCTGCGTAGCATCATGCTGATGCCCTATCATTCATATCAATGACTCATTTTATCATTGACCAACAGCACTTTCTAAAATCGTATACGCGGCTTTGACTCGTTCTGTATTCGGATAGTTCTTGTTGGCTAAAATGACGATGCCTGTTTTTTTCGCGGGTACATACGCAATATAAGCCCCGAACCCATTCGTTGACCCTGTTTTGTTGACCCACATATCATTCAGCACAGGCGTTGGTGGCTCATTCACTTGGATAGCTTGAGGGTTTAAAATAACCTCTGTTGAATTGCCATCTAACAACATCTGCAACGTCGTCGGTAACGAATACATCTCCCAAGCCAGCCCTTGCGTAAAGTATTTTGTTTGATAGTAGCCTTTTCTATTGTTCTCAAGTGCTTGCTGCATTTGACTATCTACCGTTACCAGCCCCATATTCGCCGCCATGAAGCGTGTCATATCGGCACTGGTTGATTTGATACCGTACGCTTCTGCATCTAGCATACCGGGGTTGACTCTGATTGGCTCGCCTGCCTTGTTATAACCAAAGGCATAATCCTTCATTTTATCCGAAGGGACATTGACAAAGGTATTGTTCATCTTAAGCGATGGCAACACAGTGTTTTCTATGAGCTTGGTATAGTCATCACTCATACTCAGGGCAGAGAGATGGCCGAACAGTCCGATACTGGCATTGGAATACAGACGGGTTGAGTCGATAGGAAACTTAGGTTGCCAAGATTTGTAATATTGCAGCAGCTCCTTATTATTCTCAATATCTTCAGGCACCTGTAATGGCAATCCGCCTGCGCTATACGTACCCAAGCTGATGAGCTTTGTATTGCCAATGGCACTGTTTTTTAGGTAGGGAACGTATTTGTCCGCGGTATCATCGAGTGACAATGTGCCATTTAATTCTGAATAACTGGCTAAAGTGGCTGCAAAGGTCTTGCTCACAGAACCCAGCTCAAAAATTGTGTGCTCTGATACAGGCTGGTTGCGCTGCTTGTCAGACAAGCCATAGTTATAAAAATGTGATTTACCATCGATGATGATTCCAAATGCCATACCGGAGATCTGATATTGGCTCATTAACTGTTTGGCCTGCTTATCCACTTCTTGCTCTAAGCGAGCATTAGCACTGGCGGCTTGCGCCGTTTCAGATATCAGTAATGTCGATAGCAATACGCTCAGCGTTAGGCCAAGGAGCGGTTTTTTCATAGATGGTTTTTGCGCGGTCAGGGTTGATGTAAGTGCGTTCATAAGTAATTTATTAATGCCGTCTGTTTAAGTGTGAAAGGGCTGGCTACTAAAGGTAGCAGCTTTTACGGTCATTTATCACGTTGTTTTTTACACTTTATGTTTTTAGCGCCAATGTCCTGTTAGTACTTATTAGCACTTACGCAAAAACAGTAATAAATGGCGCAAAACGCTCAAATAACGACACACCGTAAAGAAAATCAGACAGCAATGAGCGTGTGGTCTGCTACAGTATCAGCCGATTATTCAGACTAGGCGTTATCAACCACGTCATCTATAGTCTCGATCCCTGTATCCACCCAACCGACATAGTAGACACGATGATAAGCGCATTATTCAATGCCATATCAGCCACGATAAAGGAATAAGCTATCCATGATTGCGCTCATTGAACAACACCCTCAGCTCATCAGCTTAGGCATGGTGCTTATTTTGACGATAGCGCTGTTATGGCTGATACAGCGCCTCATGATTCGCTATGGTAAGCGGATATTGGGATTAATTTCTCGTATCGATTTTTGGTTGCGCGAACATATCGCACGCCTACCGCTGATGGTACGTCTACAGCAAAAATACCCAGCAATGTTTGGATTGATCACCAAGCGCTTTGCTCGTGGTCATTTTTCTGGTCTGATTCTCACCATTTTGACACTTTTAAATATATATATCTTGGCGCTGTTTGCAGGCTTGGTCGAAGATGTGGTGAACGCGGACTCTATTGTGACCACCGATCTGTTTGTGTCGCAGCATATGAGCGTGTTACAAGATTCGAGCATCGTGCCTGCGTTTGTTTTTATCACCAGCTTAGGCTCTACACCGATTACTTGCTTGATCATTCTACTGACAGCTATCCTCTGCGCGGTCGTGCGCCAGCCTTATATTTTGGTCGGTCTGCTAATCTCAACCATAGGCAGTACCGCTTTTACATTTTTGAGCAAGATGGCTTTTCAGCGGTCGCGACCGATCGATATTTTGCTGATGGAACACACCTACTCTTTTCCCAGTGGTCATGCGACTATTAGTATTGCGCTGTATGGGTTTCTCGCTTATATGGCGATTCGCTTTAGCCAAAGCTTTATTCACCAAGTGCGGATATTATCGCTTGCACTTTTATTATGTCTGCTTATAGGATTGAGCCGAATCGTGTTAAACGAGCACTATCTGAGTGATGTGCTGGGCGGGTTTTTGGTGGGGTCGCTGTGGCTGATCATTGCGATCAGTGTGACGGAATGGCTGACCGCACGGGGCAAAATCAATTGGCGTGTGTCGTGGTCGAAAGGGTCGGTGTATATGCTATGGTTTAGTGTTGTGAGTATTTTGGTCGCTATCTTTGTGTATGCCAATGTTTATCAGTTTCCGCTGCTTTGATAGTGGTGGAAACTGGAATGATCAAGGCTCGATTTGGGGGCTTATCATTCGACTTTGATTTGGGTAAGGCTAAAGGGCGTAATAATAAACAGATTAGTTTGTTTAAACTTGACATTAATATTCATCCTAACGCGCTGTAACTCGTCCAAATCATGGAGCACCTTTGTGCAAAACCCTATGTGACGTATTGCATGAAATAATGCAACAATATATTTCTGCTCTAATAGATGGTAGTAGCCCAAACAAGGAGTTCTCTGAAGTAAGTACTGAATGCTGCACCAGCTATCAACGTGATTATCCATATAATTCCAGCGGCTAGCTGTCTTGTTCGCTTTCCAGTATTGGCTTGTTCTACTAGCTCCTTACGAAGCGCCTCTTCCATTTCAATTCGAAAAGCATCAAAAGCCTCTTTGTTTGTATCCGCTAATGTTTGATATCGATCAGCTAGCTTCTTTTTCTCATCAATAGTTTCTAAAAGCGTATTCAACTTTTTATCTTGTGTCTCAAGATCTTCTTGCATATCATGGATTATTGCTGATGCTGCTTCAATATGGTTGCGAGCAGAGTCAGCCCTATCTCTAGAGAGTCTTTCATCTCTAGTCTCGGGGAAAAACTCTTTGAGGTATTTGCCTGTAGCACCTTTAGTTATCGATTTTATTTGATCATCCGTATAAAGAGACCCTGTAATTGCTCGTGTCAACTCAGCTATTATCTCTATGTAGAGACTCATATTTCCTCAATTTTTTCACCTAAAATCTTATTTTGTATTATTTTGATGGTTTATGATACTCCAAAACATCTCATATTTTCACTAAAAAATATATAATCAAAGTACTCAAGCACATTCGTTAAATGCACTGATTATGATTAGCATCCATAAATTTATCATCTAACCTTGACACAGCAAGCGCTTGAACCAACACATCAAAGATATGCCTATCGGTGGCTTGAGAAATATCAAAAGGCTGAATATTGACCGTCCAGCAATGAATGTCAAAAAATAATTACGAGAATATCACTGAAGCTAAAGCGGCTATCGATGATGATAGCTGCGACTATTATCATCGCATGAGCACACTGGGCGTCAATGACGATTTGCCATAATTATAATTATATAAGGATAAAAACATGCCACTAGTACGAATAGACGTGACTGAAGGTCGCAGCGACGACGAGCTTAAAATGCTAATGAATACAGTGCAAGACTGTGTCGTGAGCGCGTTTGAAGTGCCTGAGCGAGACCGATATCAAATCGTCACTGAGCATAAGCCCGGACGTATGATTTTGCTCGATACAGGTTTGGGGTTTGAGCGCACAGAAGCCGCCATCGTTATTCAAGTATTTACCAGTCCGCGCGCAACAGTAATGAAAAAGAAATTTTGTGAGTTGATGGCAGACAAGCTCCAGACGCATTGCGCGCTCGACCCAAAAGATTTGTTTATCTCTTTTATGACCAATACTGATGTGGATTGGAGTTTTGGCTATGGTGAAATCCAATATCTGAACGGTAAATTGTAGAGCCGATTTCGATTTTGTCATCACAGTATATACAGTCAAAAATCCATAAAAAAGCGCCATTCTAATAAGATGGCGCTTTTTTCTTATCATTGGCTATCACTTTACAAAGCCAATTTTAATCAAACATATCCCTTATAAATTTGGATTCACGATGATTTTTACCGCAGATTCATTGTTGTGAATCAGCGTTTCAAATCCTTCTGAAATCAAATCATCTAATTTGATGCGCTGAGTAATAAACGGCTCAAGATCGACAAGTCCGTCTTCGACCAGTTTGATGGTGTCTTCGTGATTGTTCACATATCCAATAGTACCGCGAATATCCAGCTCTTTCATCACCACGCTATGCACGCTGATTTCTGCAGGATGGCTCCAGATAGAGACAATCACCACCACGCCAGCAGGTTTGGTCAGCTCGACGAGTGAGTCGAGCACCGCATTGACACTGGTACATTCAAACGCCACGTCCACGCCGCGATCATCAGTGATTTTCATCACCTCTTCTTTAAGATCCACTTCAGTCGGGTCTAAGACATATTCAGCCACGCCGCTGTTTTTGGCTTTTTCTTTACGCTTGGCACTCAGCTCGGTCAGAATCACCGTCAGACCTTTGGCTTTTAAAACTGACGACAATAACAGACCGATGGGGCCACCGCCGCCGACCAATGCCACATCGCCTTCTTTTGCGCCGCTACGGACAAAAGCGTGATAGCCCACCGATAAAGGCTCAATCAACGCTGCTTGGTCTAGTGGAATATCGTTTGAGATAGGATGTACCCAGCGGCGCTTGACCGCGATTTTCTCTGACAAACCGCCACCGCGTCCACCCAGACCAATGAAGTTCATATTTTCTGATAAATGATAGTTCTCCCCTTCAGCGGTAGAGACGTCATCGGCGATGATATACGGCTCAACCACCACGTGCTGACCGACCTCAATATCATCGACACCCTCGCCGACTTCGTAGACCACGCCCGAGAACTCATGCCCCATGGTGATGGGTGCGGACTCGCCTGAGATGGGATGCGGGTGACCACATGGCGGAATAAAAATAGGCCCTTCCATAAACTCATGCAAGTCCGTGCCGCAAATACCGCACCATGCTACGTCGATACCGACTGTACCCGCCTCAACAGTAGGCTCTGGGATGTCTTCAATACGGATATCACCTTTGTCATAAAAACGTGCCGCTTTCATATCATGCTCCTTTGATAAGTCTAGTCGTGGTTAATATGCTGCAATGAGGGTTACTCGCTACCATCATGCCCAGATTAAAGTTGGGCTGTCAACGATGGCCACGTATGTAGTTGTTAAGCGAAAGTAACGCTACTGCGTACGCCCAGCCAAGCTATTGATATCGTTAGGAACGGACGTTAAAGCAATGAGATCAACTCGTCTTTTATAAAAAATATCGACAGTTGCTTATTTTTTAACAGCCATTACAACTTGGCGAAATCCTCCAAATCAATCACTTGATGACAGTAATGGCGCATGATGTGGTGATCGTGACTGACCATCACCAGCGTGCACTGCTGCGCTTGGCACTGCGCCACCAGTAAATCCAGCGTTTCTTTTTGAGTAATGGGATCGAGTCTAGAGGTGACCTCATCGGCGAACAGCAACACAGGGTTGAAAAGTAGTGCACGCAAAATCGCCACGCGTTGCAATTCCCCACCCGAGACATTCAGCGCATTGCGAGTGAGAATCTGCTTATCTAGCTTTAGCTTCTCCAATAATTCAGGTACGCGGCTGGCATCTAAGCGATGCTTGCGGATGACATCATTTAGCAGAGTTTGCAGTGGTACATGCGAAGCAAAAGCAGCAGGCGGATCTTGATACAGTTTGAGCACTTGATGGCGCTTGGGTTTGGTCTGCCATGTGATCGCGCCGCCAGCTGGTTTAAGCAGGCCGCAGAGCGCGTCCCCTAATGAACTTTTACCGATACCACTACCGCCAATCACCCCAAGGACTTCAGCGCGCTTTAGACGAAAACTCAAACCCTCAAACAATACTCGTGTACCACGCGCTAAACTCACATCTTTTGCGGTCAGTAAGGGTTGCTCTTCAATGATTGCGCTATTTTTTGCTGGCCAATTATCAGGCGCGGCAGCGATGAGTTGTTTGGCGTAGTCTGACACGGGTTGATTCAATACCTGCTCGCCTTTACCTTGCTCTAGCAGTTTGCCTTTTTTCATTACCATGATGCGATCATCAGCACCCAGGCTCAGCGCTCTTGCCACATCAATATCATGGGTGATGGTCAGTAGTGTGCCGCCATCGCGGGCAACGTTTTTGAGCAGATTAATCACCGCTTGTTTGTTGATCTCATCTAGACCTTTGGTCGGCTCATCAGCGATGACAATGTACGCGCCGCCCGAGGTGGCAATCGCAAAGGAGGCTCGCTGCGCCATGCCACCTGACAGCTCATGCGGATAGTACGCCGAAAATTTGCCCAGCCCTAGCTTCTCTATCTTCTCTTGTGCCAATTGCTTACTGACCTTGTTGTCTTGTTTGGCGACAAAATATAGGCTCTCCCACACTTGACTGAGTACATCCATCGTGGGATTCAGCGAACGGCTTGGCTCTTGCGGCAGCATCGCCATACGGCGTCCCCAGTAGGCACGCAGCTGCGGCTTGGTCAACGCTTGGTTTTCGATCAAAATATCGCCGCGGCTCACCAGCTCATCAGGCAGCGCGCCCATGATGGCTTGCGCTAGCAAACTTTTACCCGACCCTGTTTCACCCAAAATGGTCAGATTTTGGCCTTTATATAACGTAACGCTGATGGGCTCAACCAAACCCAGACCCGACTTGGTAAACACTGCCAAGTTGTCCGTTTTTACCAAGACATTTGTGGCGGCCTTGTCAGTATTGTCTCCTGCTGTATGCGCGATCATTTCATTTTTCCTGAGAGTAATTGTAGGCTTAATACCAGAATAAAGACGGCAATAATGGGCTGGAGAAACACAAACGGCGCTTGATAATAATACGGAAACAGCTCCGTCATCATCAGCCCCAGCTCGGCGGTCGGTGGACGCAAACCAACATTGATAAAGCCTAGCGTGGCAAGCGCGAGCACCGCATTACCTGCCGCAAAAGCACTTAGAGTGGCAACAACGGGCAAAATCTTGGGTAAAAAATGTCGTTTAAAACAATAGAAAAAGTCCATACCCATCAAACGCGACGCTTCGATCTCGCGACTACTGGCGATCGTTTGGGTCATGGCACGCACCATGCGAAAGAACTCAACCCAAAGCACCAAAGAAATACCCAGATACAGCGACCAAAAGGTGTTAGGCGCAATCGCTGCAAACAATAAGACGAACAGCAGCCCCGGTAGCGCCATGATAATGTCACACAAAAACGTGCATATCTTATCCACCCAGCCGCCAAAATAGCCGCTGAGCACACCCATCAATAGTCCAAAAAATAGGGCAAAGCCTACCGATAGGACAATCAGTAAAAACGATAAACGAATGGCAGACGCGACGCGTGCCAGCATATCTCGACCAAAGTGATCGGTGCCAAACCAATGGCTGACACTGGACGATTGCAGCATATTACCAAGGTCTTGTATGTCGGCATCTATCGGATAGTACAGCGGCTGCAAAAACGCAAAAACTAATAATAAAATGAGTAGTAGTCCGCCAAATTTTTGTACTGGTTGTAGGGCATGAACCCCGCTAAAAATAGTCATAAAATCATAATTCCTCATGTGGCTTCAGTTTGTGGCTTTAATTTATGGCTTGGGTTTGTAGTTGTCATTCTGTGATAAAGCGTTTTGACAATAGCTTTGGCAGTAATGATTAACGTGCCAAATCAATACGCGGATCAATCAACCCACTGAGCAAATCCACCACCATATTGAGCACCACAAACATACCGCCCATAATCAACGCGGTGCCTTGTATCATCGGCACATCACGCGCGACGATGGCATGCACCAACGCATGACCACTACCAGGCCAAGCAAACAAACTCTCCACAATCACCACACCTTCTACCAAATACACGAGCTGTACTGAGTGATAAGCCAAAATCGGAATGGTCACGTTACGTAAACCATGCCGACAAAACGCCGTCCATTTATTCAGTCCTTTAAGCTTGGCAAAATCATAATATTCAGACGTTTGTACCTGTACCATCGCATGGCGACTCACGCGAACCGACACCGCAGACAAACCAATCGCTAGCGTCAAAGCAGGCAAAATATAATGCTGCGGCGTGCCATAACCTGCAGCGGGCAGCCATTTTATCTGGACGGCGAGTAGCGTGATGAGCGCGATACCAATAATAAAGATAGGCACAGAACGCAGTACGGTACTCGCCACCAACGTCAGACGATCAAACCAGCCATTGGGTTTTTGTGCGGCAAGCAGGCCAAGCGGCGGCCCGATAAAAATCGATATCACCAATGCCGCCAATGCTAAAGACAACGTGTGCCCAAACTGATGTGCAATCTCAGCCCATACTGACTCGCCACTGACCAAGGAGTGACCAAGGAGTGACCAAGATTGAACTGAACCAAATCAAGCAACCAATCAAAGTAGCTCTGCCACCATGGTTGATCCAAACCAAGCTCTGAGCGCACCAGTGCGGCGGCGGCGGCATCGGTTTGGTCATAACCGTAGCGACTAGCCGCGATGCGGTACGCCATATCACCGGGCAAGCTGCGAGTCAGTACAAAAGTCAATGTACCGACCGACCAAATAACCAAGAGCAGTTGCAGCACTCGATGAGCAATATATTTAAACATAGTTATCCATTACAATTTTTTAGTGTTATAAAGAATTGGCGTTACAAATCAAATGACAGTAAACACGACTTACCAAGACAACTTGTTTAAATAAAAGTTTCGCTCCAAACCATCGATTTCTAAGCCCTTTAATGACTTATGCGCGGCGGCGTTTTGTTGGTAGTACACCACAGGCACGATAGGACGCTCATCAAAGATGATTTGCGAGACTCTCTGTTTTGTCGCGACATCATTGCCCTTGGTCGTCTCAAGCGTCAATAAACGCTTGGTCAGCTCTGGATTTTGCCAATTCATCACGCCCCAATCGCTACCTTGTGGGTCAAAATCCTCTACCAGCGAGCCGACTGGATCAGGCGTCATGCCGTAGTTACGTGCATATAACCCCATCTCCAGCGTGCCGTCTTGATGGCCTGATGGAATCTCTGAAAAATTACCCACGGACACGTCCACATCTACCCCGATTTTTTTCCACTGTGCTTGTAAGGCGGTGGCAATAATGGGTAATTCAGGACGATCTGAAAATGTGCGTAAAGTAAATTTAAAGGGCTTGCCGTCTTTTTGGAGCATGCCATCACTATCTTCAGTAAAGCCTGCGTCTAATAGGCGCTGCTTAATAGCTTGAGGGTCAGGCTTCTGATTTGGGGTATTGATTTGCCAGTCTTTAAAAATCGGCGGCAAAATTTGCGCGGCGGCGGCATTGTCAGCATGCATCACAGATTGAGCAATGGCTTGTCTGTCGATGGCATCACTAAGCGCTTGACGAACACGCACATCGCTAAAAAACGAATTGTCCGCATTGACTTTATATTCGATAGTACGCGCCAATGACTTTGACTGAACTTGTAGATTGGGGTCTTGCTTTAGGCGGGTTAGACTCGCTGAATCTAAGGTAAATACCAAATAATTGGGCTTGCTCTGCGCCAGCAGGGTGCGCGTTTCGCTGCGACTATTGGCTAAATAAGTGACGTCCTGAATCTTGGCTTTCTCACCCCAGTAATCGGCAAAGGCTTTTTGCTCGATTTTTTGTGGTGGCTCAAATTTGGTGACATAGTATGGCCCTGTACCGATCAGCTGAGTGACTTCGTTATTCTCGTTAAACGATGAGGTCGCCAAAATGATACTGGTCGCATGCGCCAAATAAGCGGGGAAAGACATCAGTGGTCGCTCTAGGCTGATCTCAACCGTTTCGCTGTCAATGGCTTTGATGTCTGAGATTGCAGCCGACTCTAGAGCGGTGGGTTTGCTGAGCGCGACCTGCAGGCTTTTTACCACAGCATCCGCTGTCAGTGGCGAGCCGTCATGGAATTTCACGCCATCACGTAGCACAAACGTCCACACATCCCCTTTCTCATTGGCAGACCAACTTTGTGCCAGCATGGGCTGTAGCTCTGCATTTTGTTTGGCATCTACCAGCGTTTCAGCAATCTGCAAACGCTGAAAAATAAACCCTGACTTACTAGGATCAGCGGAGGTTAGCTCCCACGGCGTCACCACGATCAAATCCTGCTGACTGTCATCGTTTGCCGCTGTATTCGTCGCGTTATTGCCCGCTGTTTGCGCACCAGCAATGACATACCACGCCAGCCCTGCTAGCACCACCAATACCGAAATCAAGCCAATTTTCTTCACATACTTTCCGTTATATTATAACATTTCAAAAAAAAACGTTATGTTATAACGAAAGGTATTAAAGGTAAACCTTTTTCCGTATGGCTATGTGATAGACCCTAACCTGCCTTGTGATTTAAAGATATTGCTGATATGCACGTTAAATCACACTCTATATTGGCTTCAATTATTCTAAATAGTTGTCTGTTAACGGGGCTGATTTGTTTTTCTATTAAAAGAGCATACTTCTGGTGCGGCGACATACTTTACTATCAGTCAAGCAACAGCGTAAGATGAATGACAAGAGAATATTGATAACCGCTGGAAGGAAGACCTAAATAATGGATAGAATTGATGCGATACGGGCGTTTGTATCGGTGGTGATTGAGGGCAGTTTTAGCAATGCCGCCACAGCCATGCAACTGTCGCCGCAGTTGGTGAGTAAATATGTGTCAAAGTTAGAAGATCGACTGGGCATACGTTTATTGAACCGCACTACTCGTAAAGTCAGTCTGACGGAGGCAGGTACTCACTACTTCGAGCATGCACAGCAATTGTTGCTCAGTATCGACGATATGGAGTCCAAATTAGGTGGGTTTCAACAAAACCCAAAAGGCATGTTAAGAATAAGCGCGCCTGTGTCCTTTGCGCTAAAACACATGGCAAAATTGGTCACAGATTTTCAGGCACTTTATCCTTCGGTCAATGTCGATTTGCAGCTGAACGATCGCAAAGTAGATATCGTTGAAGAGGGATTTGATGTGGCGCTTCGTATCGGTCAGCTTAAAAGCTCGTCACTGATTGCCAAGCAAGTTGCGCCTGTCCGCGTCATCTTGTGTGCCTCCCCTGACTATCTCAAAAAGCATGGCGTGCCTAGCAAGCCTGAAGATCTGAAAAACCATCGGTATTTGCATTATAGTTATATGGAAAAATACGGCAAAGAAGATATTTATCAGTGGCTAGATACCACCAATCAGCCAAACTCAGAGCTAACCAGTAATAACGGGGATTTGCTTGTCAATGCTGCAGTGGCTGGGGCTGGAATAGCACTGCAGCCCACATTTATTGCGAGTGAAGCACTGAGTAAAGGGGAGCTTATGATGGTGTTACCTGATTACGAACCCGAGACGCTAGGATTGTATGCGGTGTATGCCCATAAAAAACTGTTGCCGCACAAAATCAGGTGCTTTATTGACTTTATCGAAGGGTATTACGGTTCACCGCCCTATTGGGACGAACCGATACAGCATTTATAAATATTTCACAAAGACCAATTTTTGTCTCTTTGATACCACCAAGCGAGTTCAGTAACAATACATTGCCGCCAAGCTCCAGCGACATTTTTTGACCGTATCAGCACACTGCTCCATCTTAGCTTGTGAATTTAACTCTATGCTTCTTAGTCGATATTCTCTAATGCTGCAATGGCTTTTTTTTGCGTCTCATCGATCGGTTTTTTTTGTCCACTCAACTTATCGAGATAGACCAAAACCGACTCGCCTATCGCAACGACTGCCTCAAGCACCGTACTATAATAGGTATATTCATGAATCAAACTTGAGTTTCCGATTTTCTTGACCTTGACGCCAATCCATAACTCATCAGGATAAGCAACTGATTTGAGATATCGGCATGACGAGGCTGCCATCACCGAAAACGTTTTTTCGTTAAATAAACCAAGCCGTCTGTTGTAGTAAATACGAGCGTTTTGAGAATATTCATAATAAACCACATTATTGACATGACCAAAGGTATCCATATCGCCCCATTCCACTTGCTGAGGATAGATCACCGTAAAGCCATGTAACGGGTGATTGTCATCGCTTATGACAATCTCTTGTATTTCTGGGAATGTAGGAACCGCTTCCATAGCTTGTCTCTTTTTATTAGGCAGGTTTTGTTATACAGATGATGCGTGTGACTCAGGGTGCTCATGAAACACACCTCCCCCATCCCTAGCATTTATGCAGACACTAGGGTTTATACAAATTTTCTCTATTATCAAAGTCACCGTGATGGTGATAGGTTTGTTTGGTTAGATTAAATTTTCTGAGTACATCGAACGCATGCGTTTTTTATCGAGTTTACCGACGCTGGTTTTTGGCATTTCTGACAAAAACCTCACTTCACTTGGCACGCCATATTTTGGCAAATGACCTTTCTCAACCGCTTGATGACCCAGTGCCAAAATATCTGTCGATGTTGTATCGATATAATCTGGCTTTAGTACAATCAAGGCGAGAGGACGCTCGCCCCAGCGCTCATCTGGAACACCAATCACCGCGATATCAGCCACGCTCGGATGAAAGGATAAAATAGTCTCAACCTCAAGCGAGGATACCCACTCACCGCCTGACTTGATGACGTCCTTTAGCCTATCGGTAATGCTGAGCGTGCCATCAGCTGTCATACAAGCGATATCCTGCGTATGCATCCAGCCACCTTTCCACAGCTCATTACCTGCATCGGGGTTTTTAAAATAGCTTTGGGTCAGCCACGGCGCTCGTATCACAAGCTCGCCCGTCGACTCACCATCCATGGGTTGTGGTTTACCATTTTCATCCCAAATTTCCATCGACACTAACATAATGGGTGAACCTGACAGACAACGATAATTGAGCTGTTCTTCTATGGACATTGCAGTTGTTTTATCATTGAATACTGCTCTAGCTAATACTGGACAGGATTCTGACATTCCAAAACCAGGCATAAACTCTACACCCATATCAATAGCATTCTTAGCCAAGCCTTTATTTATTTTAGAACCACCTACCATCAGCTTAAGACCATTAAATTTGCGTCCTCGGGCTGCGATCTCCTTGAGTAACATTTGTAAAATTGTTGGAACGCCATGTGATAATGTAACTTTATGATTTTCAATCAGGTCAACCAGTGCCCCTGGATTGTATCGCCCTGGATAAATTTGCTTGAGTCCTATCATGGTGGCACCATATGGCCAGCACCATGCATGAACATGGAATAACGGCGTCATTGGCATATAGACATCGTTATAGCGAACACCTTGACCTTCAGCATTGAGCGCTGTTGATAGCGTACTTGCCAAAGTTTGCAACACAATCTGTCGATGGGTAAAGAAAACTCCTTTTGGATCGCCTGTCGTACCACTGGTATAGAATGTGGTGGCGATAGTGTTTTCATCAAAATCTGGAAAATCAAACTCATCACTAGCGGCGGCCAATAGCGACTCGTACTCACCATCGACATAATCAGGCAGCTCTGTTTTCTCACTACCTGCTTTCTCACCACCTGCCTTGTCATCCTCTGCATCATCCGCCCACATCATATGCTCAATAGACGGCACATCGTCACGATAGTCTTTAATCATTGGTGCGAATTCAGCATTTAACAGCAATGCTTTTGGCGCAGCATGATTGATGGTGTACAGCACTTTATCTTCTGATAAGCGCACATTGACCGTTTGTAAAATCATGCCAGACATTGGCACGGCAAAGTATGCCTCAAGGTAACGATGACTGTCCCAGTCCATGACCGCGACCACATCACCTGCCTGCAAACCCATGTTTTTTAGGACATTGGCCAAGCGATTGATACGCTTAAAAAATTCAGCATAGGTATAAGTAACTTTGTCCGCATAGCTAATGGTTTGGTTGGTGGAAGCCATTTTGGCACGATTGAGTAGCTGCTTAATAATCAGTGGAAACCCATACGCTTCTTCGGCTTGATGGTAGTTGTCATGTTGATTGAGTATGGTTGTCATAGTGTCATCCTTGATAATAAACTGTCCTTGATAATCAGTAATGTAGTAAGCGTGCTTTTAATATCAGACGTGCTCTATCACCATAGCAAGTCCTTGCCCGATGCCAATACACAAGCTGACCACTGCGTATTTGCCGCCCGTACGCTGCAACTCTCGCGCCGTACTCAAAGCGATTCTGGCACCAGATGCGCCAAGCGGATGCCCGACCGCGATGGCGCCGCCATTGGGATTGACACGCTTATCATCAAAATCAATATCCAACCCTTTTAGACAACCCAGTACCTGTGAGGCAAAGGCTTCATTGATCTCAATAACAGACATATCATCAAGGGTCAAATCCGCACGCTTTAGTGCCAGCTTAATCGCTTCAACAGGCCCGACACCCATGATGTTAGGCTCAACCCCCATCGCACCTGATGACAAAATTTTGGCGATCGGCTTAAAACCTAGCTTTTTTTCTGCTTGTTTTGAGCCAATAATGAGCGCGACAGCGCCATCATTGATACCGGATGCATTACCTGCGGTGACTATGCCATTTTCATTTAAAGGTTTAAGCTTTTGTAGCGCTGCAATATCGGAGCTGGCGCGAGGATGCTCATCATCTTTAATGACTTTTTCAGGCAACTTCTTACCTTGTGAGACGGTGATAAGCGTTATCTCATCGTCAAAAAATCCTGCTTGTTTGGCAGCTTGATACTTGGATTGCGATGCGGCGGCAAACTTATCCGCTTCCTCGCGCGTAATGCCATATTTATGAGCAACGTTGTCACCCGTCTGCGGCATGGTATCGCTACCGAACTGCTCAATAATCTTTGGGTTAGGAAAACGGCTACCGATGGTCGTGTCAAATACTTTAAAGTCACGGCTAAACGGCTTTTCTGTCTTGGCAAAGACAAAAGGCGCACGCGTCATCGACTCCACACCACCCGCCAAAATAATATCCCCTTCATGACACGTGATACTGTGCGCAGCATCGACCACAGTAGACAGACCTGACGCACACAGGCGATTGACGGTCTGACCTGGCGTGGTGACATCCAGCCCTGCCAACAGAGCAGCGTTACGCGCGATGTTACGAGAGTCCTCGCCCGCTTGGTTGGCACTGCCTAGCAGCACTTCATCAAACACATCACTTGGCAATTGATGTTTCTCGACCAACGCTTTTATCACGGTGGCGACCAGATCATCAGGACGCACCGTTGCCAATGCACCGACATAGCGACCAAAAGGGCTTCTTAATCCATCATAAATATAGGCATCTAACATAACGTTTCCTTGTTGTATTTTTTAACTTTGAATAATGGTTTGATAACCATATTTTGCTGTTTGTATTAATAAATAGTCTGCTGAGTGAACAATGACACATCCAGTTTGGCGCGGCGCTGTAACCAAGGACTTGGGCGATAGCGTGGATCGCCGGTTAGTCCGTAGATACGCTCTAAAATGAGCAGCACACGCGAGGCCCCAAGGTGATCGCCCCAAGAGATAGGGCCGTATGGATACCCTAGCCCAAGCTTGACAGCATTATCGATATCCTCTGGCGTGGCAATTTTTTGCATTGCGATGTCACAGCCAAGATTGATTACCATGGCGACCACCCGCTGTGCCACAAAGCCTGTACTTTCGGTAATCAAGGTAGCACTGCACGTTTCTTGCGTATTTGCTTCACGACTATCTGAGCCTTTATTACCTGTGCTGCTGCTAAATAGTGCGTAGGCTTGCGCCACAAATCGCGCTTGTGTAATAAGACTTGGCATCAACGTACGATGCTTGTTGAGTTCGGTGAGCATATCAATCGCAACCGCTTGCTTGGGATCGATGTGATAACGAATCGCGGCATTGGTCGTATCCTCGCCATAGATGGCGAGCAGCACCAAACTATCAGGGTGTGGTGTGTCGTTATTATCAATAGTGACGTCATGAGCATTTAAGTAATCAATCAGCTGCGTTTTATCTTCTGCCAGATCAGCGCCAACCCAAACTGAGGTAATAACGGCATCAGATACAAGCGCTTTGGACGATTGATTTTGAGCGCCGTCCATTGGCAATTTCTGACCTTTTTCGTATTGATAAAAACCTTCACCAACCTTACGGCCGAGCTTTTTGCCTACCAGCATCTGACGGGTTAATGGATGCGGACGATAGCGCGCTTCATGATAGAACTGGTTATAAATTGACTCCATCACAGGATGAGACACATCAACGCCCGTAAGATCCATTAGCTCGAATGGCCCCATACGAAACCCTGCACCATCACGCAAAATGCGATCGATTTGCTCAAAACTTGCAACGCCTTCACCCAATATTTTTAATGCTTCGGTACCATAGGCTCTGCCACCATGGTTGACGATAAATCCGGGTGTGTCTTTTGCCACTACGCCCAGATGACCCATTCGTTTGGCCAAATCAGTGAGCGCGTCAACGACTGATTGCTGAGTAGAAAGGCCCGGAATAATCTCGACGATTTTCATCAGTGGTACGGGGTTAAAAAAGTGAAACCCTGCCACGCGCTCTGGATGATCGCAGTCAGCAGCGATGGCGGTGACTGATAATGAGGAGGTATTGGTCGCCAAAATAGTATCGGGGGTGACAACCTCTTCTAACTGAGCAAAAAGCTGTTTTTTAATATCTAGATTTTCGATAATGGCTTCAACCACGATCTCAGCAGTAGCAATCTGGCCTAACTCTTGGACGACGGTTAAGTTGCTTAACATCGACTGTAGCTCGTCATCGCTGAATTTGCCTTTAGCGGTGAGCTTTTCGAGCATGGCTTGCAAGGAGTGTCGCCCTTGCTCAGCCGCGCCTGCTTTGGCGTCATATAAAAGGACTTGGATATCAGCTTGGGCAGCAATTTGGGCAATACCCATACCCATAATACCAGTGCCTACAATGGCAAGTGTTTTCACGGTCATAATGATTCTCTACATAATTTGCGATAGGATTTGGTCGGCGTGGACCTCAAAAGATATAAGCGTCGTCTGCCCCTTAATAGCCTTTATACTCTGCAGGGCGTTTTTCTAAAAAGGCTTTGGCGCCTTCTTTTTGATCATGCGTATCGAACAGAATCTGAAAGGCTTTACGCTCGAGTGCTAGCGCGCCCTCTAAGGACATATCAACACCCAGATTCGCCACTTCTTTGATTTGCGCTAAGGCAATAGGAGAATACTTTGACAGCTGCTCAGCGATCTCAATGGCGCGAGTGATGGTGAACTGATCTTCGACGACTTCGGATACCAATCCCATGGTATCCGCCTCATCAGCACTGATCATATCGCCCGTGAGTACCATCTTCATGGCCTTGTGTTTGCCAATGGCACGAAACAAACGCTGCGTCCCGCCAGCCCCTGGCATCAGTCCTATTTTGATCTCGGGCTGCCCAAATTTGGCAGACTTGCCTGCGACGATAATGTCAGCATGCATTGCCAGCTCACATCCGCCGCCAAGCGCATAGCCATTGACGGCAGCAATAATGGGCTTGCGGCAGTTGGTAATGGCTTCCCAATATCGTTCACTGCGGCGCAAATATACATCCGACGTTTTTGCAGTTAAGAAATCATTAATATCGGCACCAGCAGCAAACACCTTGTCACCACCCGTCAGCACGATCGCTTTGGTTTGTGAATCCTCATTTAATTGAATGAACAGATCCGCCATTTGCTGGCGTAATTCACCGTTCAATGCATTGCGCACTTTAGGACGATTGAGTGTAATGACACTCACGCCGTCTCCTTGTTTTTCACAAATAAGGATTTGCTCTTCCATGATCCACTCCTTAAACATCATTCCGATATAAAGTACAAATACACAATAAAGTACAAATACGTATTAAAACGATTATTTTTGAAATAAAAATATCGCTATGCGGTATTTAATATCAATATATACTGTTTATTTTCGTTTGTGAAGGGAAAAAATTGGTTAAATGAGAAAAATTATAGAGAATAATTATCATATTTATAATAAAAATACCGCATTGCGGTATTTTAAACCAAAACTATTGTAATTTAATAATCCATGGATTATGCTGTTTAGCAAGCTCACCAAATTACTTAGTATCGCATTACTAACACCATCAAAAAGCCGTTATGACTATCAGGCATTAATCAAACAAGGAAGATTCACATGATTAGAGATAAAGAGACCCTCGACCACATTACCCAGACCATTCGCAACTTTGTTAACGATGAACTGATTCCTATGGAGCATTGGGTCGCAGAAAACGACCGTCTACCAGAAGACATCATTGAACAGATGCGCGAGCTTGGGCTATTTGGGCTGACTATCCCTGAAGAGTACGGCGGACTGGGTGTCACAATGGAAGAAGAAGTGACGTTGGCATTTGAGCTAGGACGCACCTCCCCCGCGTTTCGTTCATTAATAGGGACAAATAATGGTATTGGCTCATCTGGTCTTGTGATTGATGGGACGGAAGCGCAAAAGCAGAAGTATCTGCCTCGCCTCGCCAGTGGGGAGATCATTGGTTCATTCTGTTTGACCGAGCCGGAGTCAGGCTCAGATGCAGCCTCATTAAAAACAACCGCTGTTAGAGATGGTGATACTTATATCATTAATGGTACCAAACGCTATATCACCAACGCCCCGCAAGCTGGCGTCTTCACTGTCATGGCACGCACCGATCCGCAAAACAAACGCTCTGGCGGTATTTCGGCATTTATTGTGGAGAGTGACACGCCGGGTATTACCTTGGGCAAGATTGATAAAAAAATGGGGCAAAAAGGCGCACATACCTGTGATGTCATCTTTGATAACTGTGTCGTGCCAGCTGATGCACTCATTGGCGGTGTCGAGGGCGTGGGTTTTAAAACGGCGATGAAAGTCTTAGACAAAGGACGCTTGCATATTGCAGCAGCCAGTACTGGCGCCGCGACCCGCATGCTAAATGACGCGCTCAACTATGCGGTCGAGCGTAAGCAATTTGGTCAACCCATTGCCAGTTTTCAGCTCATTCAAGGTATGCTCGCTGACTCAAAAGCTGAGATTTATGCTGCCAAATCCATGGTACTAGATGCGGCGCGTCTACGTGATGAAGGCAAAGATGTCGTGACCGAATCCTCATGCGCCAAAATGTTTGCAACCGAAATGTGTGGCCGCGTAGCTGATAGAGCGGTACAGATCCATGGCGGCGCAGGCTATATCGCAGACTATGGTATTGAGCGTTTTTATCGTGATGTCCGTCTCTATCGTCTGTATGAAGGTACCACGCAAATTCAGCAAGTCATCATTGCCCGTAACATGATCAAAGAAGCCAGCGAGTAATCACGCAACTGATTCACCCATCAAAACACAAGGCGGTATTTGCTAGGATGCGGATGCCGTTCCCTCTATCTCTACCACCACGCCTCAAATTAGTCTTTCATTCTCACAACGATAAGGATGTACATTGTGAAAAGTGTCGCTATAACGTCCAACCCAAATGTAAGCGCTGCCCAAAAGCAACCTTGGAAGCTCGCCTTTGTTTTTTGTTTCTTGGTTTTATTATGTGATGGAGCCGATGTCGGTATCCTTGCATTTACTCTTTCTAGTTTAAAGCTAGAGTTTGGATTGACTAATGTACAAGCTGGTGCTTTGGGTAGCTGGTCATTAATCGGCATGGGAATTGGTGGTTTTTTCGGTGGTTGGGCCTGTGATCGCTTTGGACGGGTGCGTGTTATGGTGACTGCTACAGCCCTGTTTGCATTATTGTCTGGCTGTGTTGGATTTGCTCAAACTTATGAGCAGTTCATAATTCTACGAGTGGGCGCTTGCGTAGGTCTTGGTAGCTTATATGTTGCTGCTAATACTTTAATGTCAGAAATGGTACCTACCCAGCATCGAACCACTGTGCTCGCAACAATAATGACAGGTTACACTTTAGGGTCTTTAGTTATCAGCAGTCTTTCAGCTTGGATCATTCCTGATTACGGTTGGCGTACGATTTATTTCATCTCATTTATACCAATTATTTTATCAGTCTTAATGCATTTTACATTATCTGAACCACAGTCTTGGAAAGAGTCTCGTGCCCTCAAACTCAAAGGTTTGAATAATACTATTGAAAAACGTAAAAACTCTTATAGAGCCATATTTGAAAGTCCTAGACATCGCATCATGTTTATTTTGTGGACTATGAGCTCAACTCTTTTATTATTTGGTTATTTTGGTGTCAGTAACTGGCTACCTACTTACTTAGAAACCGAATTAGGTATCAATTTTAAAGAAATGGCTATCTATATGGCAGGTACTTACCTAACGATGATGTTTGCAAAAGTAATAGCAGGTCTACTAGCCGATAAGATTGGACGCAAAATAGTATTTGCCTTTGGTACGATGGGCACAGCCTTATTTATTCCAGTATTAATCTATATGCACACTCCAGAAAATATTGGCTGGTTAATGATTACCTTTGGTTTTTTATACGGTATTCCTTATGCTATAAACGCTACCTATTTGACCGAAAGTTTCCCGACAGCTATTAGAGGTACCGCAATGGGTGGATCATACAATATTGGACGTATAGGATCAGCTCTTGCCCCTCTTACGATTGGTTATATGGCCATGCATAACTCTATCGGTGCAGGTCTACTGCTAATGGCAGGCGCATACTTCTTATGTGGTCTGATCCCAACTTTATTTATCAAAGAAAAGCAGTATGACCCACAAGAGGGATAATAATGCCTCTTATGACAACTATCACTACCGTTCATACCGCATAGCGAAATAAACCTTCCGCATCATGCTATGCTAAGACTGTAAATATACATTAATATAGTATAATTAAAGGGATAGACTACCATTAGCATATGACGATAAGAGCAGTACCGAAAGTGGATACTGGCTAATAGGACGCCCTGAGTAGTCACTTTTTATAATACTTGTATGGACTTAATTGGGGATAATAGACCACCTATGACGAATGATACCCTTGCTAATGACAACGCTAATAGTGAGATGCATATGGAGCTTTTAGAGCCCATTGCAGAAATGCGGGACAAAAACGATAGACAGTTTGTCACTGCATTGGCTCGCGGTCTTGAGCTGCTGCGCTGTTTTACCCCGCAGCGCCCTTATTTGGGCAATCAAGACCTCAGTCAGCTAACAGGGATTCCTAAAGGTACCATCACTCGTCTGACATACACTTTGGTAAAATTAGGCTATCTAAAACAGTCGACCAATAGCAGCAAGTATCAGCTCTCAACAGGCGTGCTTGGGTTTGGCTACACGATGATGACCAACATCTCTATCAATAATCTCGCGACCCCTTATATGGAAGAGCTGGCAGATTATGCCAATAGTGCGGTGGCTATGGCGACTCGCGATCGGTTAATGATGGTCTATCTCAATGTGGTACAGGGCGCTGGTAGCACGACCATGCAGCGCAATATCGGCTCATACCTCCCCATTCATTTAAGCTCGATGGGACGAGCTTGCCTCGCCAGCATGCCGCCTGCTGAGCAAGAATTTATCCTAAATGCGATTCGCAATAAGTATAAAGATGATTGGCTAAAGATCAGACGAGGGCTAGACAAAGCCTTTCAAGATTATGAAGATTACGGCTACTGTTTTTCTATCAGCGAATGGCAAAAGGATGTCAATGCGGTTGCCATTGCGCTAATGCACCCGACGGAAGGCCTGCTGACTTTTAACTGCGGCGCGCCAAGTTTTATCCTGAGTCGCACCAAGCTAGAAGAAGACATCGCCCCTCGCCTGCTACATATGAAAAACATGATTGAGAGTAATTTATATATTAGCTAGCATCATTTAAATGTACCCTATAAAAATAACGGTTCATCCCCACCAACTATTCAAGCGATAATCGTATAAGTCATATAAGTCACTCATATCGCTTTTGCATTGTATTTACGTGCTTTTAGGCACGTTTTTAAGGATTCATTATGAGCCAGCTTTTTTCGCCTTTGACAATTGGGCAACTCACACTAGACAACCGCATCATCATCGCCCCCATGTGCCAGTACTCTGCCAATGACGGCGCGGCAAGCGATTGGCATACGATTCATTTAGGCCAAATGAGCTTGAGTGGCGCAGGACTACTTATTTTAGAAGCGACGGCAGTCAACCCGCAAGGACGCATCAGCTATGCTGATTTGGGATTATGGGATGACAGGACGCAAGCGGCACTGGATAAAACGCTAACGGCAATCAGGCAGTACAGCCCGATGCCGATAGGCGTCCAACTTGCCCATGCTGGGCGTAAAGCGTCAACCGAAAAACCATGGGACGGCGGCGGTTCGATTGCCCCTGATGAGGTAAATGGCTGGCAAACGGTGGCACCGTCGGCGCTTGCGTATGACGAAAATTCCACTGTACCCACAGCAATGGATCAAAATGACATTGATACGCTCATCAGCGATTTTTTCCATGCAGCAAAACGCGCAGACGCGCTGGGCCTTGACTTAATTGAACTTCATGGGGCGCACGGTTATCTATTGCATCAGTTTTTATCGCCACTTTCTAATCAACGTGATGATCAATACGGCGGCAGTCTTGAGAATAGAATGCGCTTGTTACTTGATGTATTTACAGCGGTTCGGGCTGAGTTTTCAAGTGAAAAGCCCATGGGTGTGCGTGTGTCTGCAACCGATTGGGTTGAGGGCGGCTGGGACCTCACCCAAACGATTGAGCTGGCTAAAGCATTAGAGGCGTTAGGCTGTGATTATATCCATGTGAGCACCGCAGGACTGAGCCCACAGCAGCAAATCCCTGTGAAGGCGAACTATCAAGTGCCTTTTGCCGCCGCGATAAAAGAAGCAGTCAATATACCTGTCATCGCCGTGGGCTTAATCACCGAAGCCGAGCAAGCGCAAAGCATTATTGTTGAGCAGCAAGCGGATGCGGTTGCATTGGCACGCGGCATGCTTTACGACCCGCACTGGCCTTGGCACGCGGCGGCCGAGCTTGGCGCAAAAGTCAAAGCGCCCAAACAGTACCTGCGCTCAAGCCCGCATGGCAAGCCGTCTCCGATAGAGTAACTGTATAGGCAATACTGGCTCAATTGGTTATTACCGATTGAGCTTTGCTTCAAATGCTTGTTATATCTATTTTTTGACTAACTCTACTTGTGTGTTCAATATATTTCGCATCATTATTAGCGAAAACTTCTAAAAACATAACACCCCATTAAGCAAACAAAAACTATTGATAATGTGTAGCGAAGCAAAACTGATCCAACTACTCTATTTCCGTTTAAATTGCTTGTTATGTGAATGTACTAATCATCGATCTTCGGGTTTTGTGTATTTAACTTTTGCTGAGAACTCTTTAAGTTCTTCTATACTATATTTGGTATGTACTCTTTCAATCGAAGGAGGCTGATGGTTGATACTTAAACCTGCACGTCTAGCCATTTTAGGTCGAATAGGTCGAAGGACAAAACCACCGCCACAATTTGGGCATACATTTTCTAATATTTCATTTACACATGTGACGCAAAAAGTGCATTCGTATGTGCAAATCATTGCTTCGGTAGAATCTGGTACTAAATCTTTATCACAACATTCACAATTAGGTCTAATTTCCAACATATATCAACTCCGTTTTGATTCATTTAGCGCTTGGTTCTTTGGCTTTAGAACGCAAATCGTATTGCAGCCCATAGCAACCACTGGTTATATTTTGGTGCCTACCAATTAATGATTAATGGTAAAACTGATCGTAAGTCTTTAGATGATCCACTACGCTCATTATCAAGCGTAAGTGTTACCATGTGCTCACTACTAAGCTCAACTTCAAGTCTATTAGCCGATTGTAATGTAGGCAGCGTATCTAACATGTTCCCTAGTGGAACAGATACTTGAACGTTACTAATAAACTTAAATATTCCTATCTTTCAAACTCTGCTAACTTTACCAACAAAAGGCACGTAAATACACAAAGGCTCTTCTGATATCTCAGATCAGACAATCAGAAAATTTAGCTAGCATCAGTTAATCACAAAATTCTTACTTAGGCTATTTTACTCACTTCTTTTCTTTTATCTTTTCAACCAAAAAATCCACCGCCGCCTTTACTTTTGGCACTAGATAACGCTGTTTTTGATACAGCAAATAGATCGCCATATCCGCATGCTGAGTGACGGCCAACTCATGCTCAAACGTCAGCTCTTGCAACGCGCCCGACTCAAGATAGGACGCCAACGCCCATCGCGTGGACATTAAGATACCTTCGCCATTGCTGGCTTTTTGTGCCAACCATGGGCCGTTATTTGACATCGCGACCACAGGCCCTGAGACATCGTGCCATTGCTCATCCACATAACACAGCCAAGGAGTTGGCCCTGCTGGCGCTTTGAAATAAAGGCCTCTATGCTCTTTTAACTCCATGACATGCTCAGGTACGCCATACTTTTCCAAATAACTAGGAGATGCAACTGGAATAAATTCGTTATCCATCAGTCTTATCGCCAGCACCCGCTCGTTTGGTGCGTAGCCACCACGAATCGCAATATCGACATCATCACGCCCAAGGGCAGATAGCTCATCACTCAAACTGACATCGAGTACAATCTGAGGGTATAACTCGCTAAACTCCTCTAACAACGGCAGTAATATCTTTTCACCGAATCCCACCATCGAGCTGATACGCAGACGCCCCATTGGCGTTGTTTGGTAACTTCGAACCGTTTCTTTGCTTTGCTCGAGTTGATTCAATATCTGCTGTACATCGTTGTAGTAAACACGCCCTACTTCCGTCAGTTTGACAATTCGGGTTGAGCGCTGTAATAGTGTCGCACCCAAGCTCTTCTCCAAGTCGGACACGCGTCTCGACAATGAGGATGGCGGTACACCGAACGCCTTTGCCGCTTTGGTAAAGCTACCTGTCTCCACAACTTTACTGAAATATCGTATTGCACGTAGTTGATCCAACCAATTTCTCCATTGAATAAATACCTAAGTATAAGTAGCGAAACCTTTTTATAAATAGTAAAACATTTTTGTCTTATTATTGTCTTAAAAGCAATAGTGATTGACGTTTTACCCTATATATAACCACATTAAAACCAGTAATAATGTGTTTAACTTAATTAGCTCAAACAAAAATAACTTTTACGTCAATAAAGGAAGACGAATTTATGATTACTTTGCACGGTTTTGCCGCAAGCAACTATTACAACATCGTAAAACATACGCTCTTATATAAAGAAGTACCTTTCCAAGAAAACTTAATCTTCGCTGGTAGCGACGAATTACTAAAAGTCAGTCCCGTTGGCAAAGTACCTGCTATCACAACGGCTGAAGGTTTTAATTTGTCAGAAGCCAATGTCATTTGCGACTTTATCGAAGAGACTTATCCTGATACGCCGCTATACCCTACCGATGCCAGCGAACGTGCAGCCGTGCGCCAAATCATGAAAATAGCAGAGCTGTATCTTGAATTACCAAGCCGCCGACTGATTCCTTATGTATTTTCAGGTACACAGGCGCCCGATACCGTCAAAGAAGAAGTGCGTCAAGTGCTCACCCGTGGTATTGGTGCGTTAAATCAGGTGTGTCAGTTTTCACCTTGGATTGCCGGTAAAGAGCTGACGATGGCTGACATCTATATGCACTATGTAAACGTTGTCGTCAAAGCCTGCGCGCAAGCCCAGCTTGACTGGGATGTGCTAGCAGAGATACCCGGTATGAAAGAATGGAACAAGACCATGAGTCAATCTGACATTGCCCAAAAAATAGAGGCCGATCGCGTCGCCAATATGCCTGAGTTTATGCAGCATGTGCAAGCTCAGATACAAGCTGCCAATGCTAAGTAGCACTTGACGGTTAAATGGCCTTTTAAGCTACATCGCATTGGATAGAACTGAGTAATAAACATTACCAATATTAAAATTATTCTTTTAATTGAACGACAAACAATCTCTCATCAATACACTAACATGAGTGATGCTACTCATATAACTACTTGCAGGAGCAAACCCTATGAGCAATAAAAACAAACAACTGGTATCCACCATCAGTGATGACAATAAATTAACCCTGTCTTTAAAAGATATCGAGATGCCGCAGCCAGGCGCTGACGAAGTTGTCGTACGCATGGAAGCCATGCCATTGAACCCGTCTGACTTTGGGGTGATGTTCAGCGCCGCTGACATGTCAACCGCTGTACAGTCAGGCACCGATGACAGCCCAATTATTACCGCTGATGTGCCTGCGAAATTCATGCCAGCACTCAAAACGCGGGTCAATAAAGACACGCCTGTCGGTAATGAAGGCGCTGGTACCGTCATCGCCGCAGGCTCGTCAGAAGCCGCACAAGCATTAATGGGCAAAATGGTGGCGGTGATTGGCGGCGGTACGTATCGTCAGTATCACTGCGTAAACGTGAAAAGCTGCATAGAGATGCAAGATGGCACGACTGCTACCGAGGCCGCCTCGTCTTTTGTCAATCCACTCACCTCATTAGCCATGGTCGAAACCATGCGTGCTGAAGGCCACAAAGCCATTATCCATGCCGCAGCAGCCTCTAGCCTCGGTCAAATGCTCAACCGCATTTGTATGGCCGACGGCATTGATCTGATCAATATCGTACGCAAAGAAGAACAAGAAAAGCTATTGCGCGATATGGGCGCAAAATACGTGGTCAATTCAAGCAGCGAGTCGTTCACTAAGGACTTAACCGCAGCGATCATCGAAACGGGCGCAACGATTTCATTTGACCCTGTTGGCGGCGGTAAGCTCACGAGCGATATTCTAAACTGTATGGAAGCGGCCATCACTCATGATGTCGAAGAATACAGCGTCTATGGCTCAAATACCTTTAAGCAAGCTTATATTTATGGCGCGCTAGACCGTGGCCCAATCACGCTAAACCGTAACTTTGGTTTTGCATGGGGTGTGAATGGTTTCTTATTATTCAATGCACTTGGCAAACTAGGTAGCGAGACGGTCAAGTCGATGCGTAAACGCGTGGCAGAAGAAATCACCACCACCTTTGCCAGTAGCTACACGCATGAAGTCACGCTAGAGGAAGCGCTACAATTAAAATCAATCGCCGCTTATGGCAAACAAGCGACTGGTGAAAAGTATTTGATCAAGCCTCAAGGCTAATCATTATTTGAAGCGTTATTTAAAAGCAGCTTTGCAATAATAGAAAAGCAGATACCTAGTGTGTCTGCTTTTTTTGTGCTTGTTATAGCAATCTTTTTTTAGATTCTTACTCTACAATGGTAGGCGGTAAGTAGATTGTAAATTCATTTATTGGCTCTACTAATACGCTATAAGGTGTGTGTTGCTCGGTTTCCTCAACGATGCCTAGATCAGACAAAAGCTTGAAATTGGCTGATTTTAGTTTTGCTGGCTTGACTTTGAGTTCCTTGTGCCAGACCCGATAGGTACCGACTTTATTATCCCTTCGATAATAAAACCCAGCAAAAGGATGCGTCAGATACACCAATGCTGATTCAGCATCAGGAAAACCATCAAATACCATCTCGTCGGATTCTGATTGCACAATATCAACAGACGCTTTCGCCCAACTGGATGATGTCTCCATATGGTACTTTTCATACAGTCCGGTTGATTCGTTTAGGACACAATCGAAAGTTACTTCTCCGCTGTGCCATGGCAAATTCCATAAGTATCGAGGAACTGCTATCGTCCATGAATCGAGCGTTGTACCAAGAAACCATACACAGCGCTCACCAGTTTTCGTATCGATGATATAAATACGGTAGTTCGTCTGCCCCATCGTAAATTTTGGAAAAGGAAAAACAGCTGAGGTAAAATCGACATCGATAAAAGGTACTACCGATATTAACCCCATCTCTTGGCCACCTATTTCTACGACATCTAGTTTGAATCGAGCAGGAAATAGCCCTTTGAATCTATCCGCTGGTACGGCATAAGTTATAATTGCGAAATGCTTCAGGCCGCAAAGAACGTCTATACCTTTTGGCTTAGGTCTCTTAGTTATGTAATCTGCTAACTTACGCGCTTCTTGCACAATACTTCCTTAAATTTTTAACGCTTCGTTGAGAAGCAGTTAAGTTTTTAGATAAAATAATCCATAAAAGTAATAAAGATGGTTTGTCCTTGGTATTTCAAACATGGCAATACAGAAACTCATATTCAAAACCAATAACCTGTGATCAATCCTCTTAATGTCTCACCCATTACTTTGCCAAGTTTTCGTCTTCTACAACGTCTTAAAATACTATATATGACGCTACCTCATAATTCCATCAAACAACTTATTTGTAAACAATTGATTGTCAATAGCTATAAATTTTATGGTGATTGCTTGTAGTTACTAGCAACGGTATCTGCTTTCTTATGTCCGGTTGAAAGTCATCGCTACTTCGTATTTACTCATAATTTGTATAGATGTTATTAAGGATAATCTCGCCATAATACCCTCAAAATCGGTGAATCAGATGCCAAAAGTAATCAATTAACATGACTACTAAACTTTTGGTTGCATCTGCTCCTTATTACGCCTAGTATTTCGCCCTTCTAAATAATTCTGCTATTTACAATAAAGAGGGATTTATTATGGCAACTAATTCAGTCACTATTATTGACGGCGGCTTGGGCCGAGAACTGGCCAAACGCGGCGCACCTTTTCGTCAACCTGAATGGTCGGCGCTGGCAATGATAGAAGCACCTGAGATCGTTCGTGACGTGCATCGAGCCTTTATTCAAAGCGGCGCAGCAGTCATTACTACCAACAGTTATGCGCTCGTGCCTTTTCATATTGGCGAAGAGCGTTTTGCCAATCAAGCGCAAGATTTGGCTACCTCAGCAGGTAAGATGGCGCGCGCCGCTGTCGAGATGGAAGGCCGCGACACTAAGATTGCAGGTTCAATCCCGCCGCTATTTGGCTCATACCGTGCCGATTTGTTTGACGCCGATCACGTAGAGGATATCGCCACGCCGCTTATCAAAGGCTTGAGCGAATATGTGGACTTTTGGCTCGCAGAAACCCAAAGCTTAATCGCTGAATCTGTCGCTGTTCGCGAGTTACTGAACACGCTCGATACTAACAACAAACCATTATGGGTCTCATTCACGTTGGAGGACAGCGAGCATCTCAATGTGCCGCGTTTGCGTTCAGGCGAGACGGTAAAAGAAGCCGTTACCAAAATGGCAGATATCAATGTAGAAGCAATCTTGTTTAACTGCTGTCAGCCAGAAGTGATCGACCAAGCGCTTGATGTAGCGCAAAGCGTGTTGCAAGACAAGAATGCCGCACACATCAAACTTGGCGCGTATGCCAACGCCTTTCCACCACAGCCAAAAGACGCTACAGCGAACGATGGTCTCGATGAAGTGCGTGATGACCTAACCCCGCCTGCCTATCTGGTCTGGGCCAAGAAATGGCAAACCCAAGGCGCATCACTGATTGGCGGTTGCTGCGGCATTGGCCCAGAGCACATTCAGGAATTGAGCCAGCATTTCACAGATACTTTGACAACAGGTAATTTAACAACAGGTACCTCGACAAAATAGAGATCGCACGATGCAAAATGGACAAAAAATTGGGCTAACCATGCTCACTGCCATCGTGTTTAGCTCGATGGTCGGTGCGGGTATTTTTAGCCTACCGCAAAACATGGCCGAAGTGGCAGGTGTGAACGCCATCATTACGGCATGGATCATCACAGGGGTGGGTATTTTATTCCTCGCGGGCTGCTTTTTGCATTTATCACGCCTCAAGCCTGAACTGGATGGCGGTATTTATACCTATGCCAAAACAGGATTTGGCGATTTGGCAGGCTTCTTTTCGGCATGGGGTTACTGGCTGTGTGCGACCATTGGCGTGGTGGGTTACTTGGTCGTGGCGTTTGCTGCGCTGGGTAGCTTTATTGATACACCAACCAGTATTGTTTTTGGTGAAGGCAATACGCTATGGGCGCTGGTCGGTGAATCTATCATTTTATGGCTGGTACATTATTTGGTACTGCGCGGCGTTAAGCAAGCGGCATTTATCAACTTGCTGGCGACTTTGGCAAAAAGCTTACCGCTCATTGCTTTTATTGTGTTTGCCTATTATGCCTTTGATATGCAGACCTTTAATGCTGACCGCGCGGGAACGACGTTGGACGTACCCTTTATGGAACAGGTCAAAGGGACAATGCTGATCACCCTATGGGTATTTACGGGTATCGAGGGCGCGATTGTCTTATCGCAGCGTGCCAAGAAACGCGCTGATATCGGCCGCGCTACTTATATCGGTGTGTTGTGTGCGCTGGTGTTGTATGTTGCCATTACCCTGCTCTCTCTCGGGGTCATGAGCCGTGTGGATGTGGCGGCTCTCAGCAACCCATCGATGGCTGGCATCATGGCGCAAATGACAGGCAGTGTGGGTAAATGGGTCATCAGTATTGGGCTTATCGTCTCGGTATTGGCCTCTTATCTTAGCTGGATTCTTTATTCTGCTGAAGTGCCGTTTACCGCGGCGAAGTACAATGCGTTTCCACGCATCTTTACCAAGCAAAACGCCCAAGGCACGCCAACGGCTTCGCTCATGCTGACTAGCTTGACCGTGCAGCTTTGCTTACTGATGATCTTTTTGACCGGTAAAGGCTATAACACCTTGGTGATTATCTCCACCTCGATGATTTTGATTCCTTACTTTTTGGTTGGGGCGTACTTGGTCAAGGTATCATTTGCACAATCAGAACGCTGGAGCATCAAAGCCATCGGTCTGGGCGCGAGTGTCTACGGTATTTGGCTAATCTATGCCGCTGGCGTGGATAACTTGCTGTTGTCCTTGCTGCTGTATATACCTGGCTTAGCGATTTTTTATTATAGTCGCTATCAGGCACGGCAGCAGTTAACATAAGCCAGCTGATCGATAGCTCGCTCTGCCGCTACTAAAAAAGGTCCAAAAACGATGGTTTTTGGACCTTTTTTAGTGGTGATCAAGGCTTCAGAGTGTATTCAATCAAAGAAACAACCGCAAATATCAAGTATTAAGTAGGGAAAACCACAATCTCATCGCCTTCCTGCCATGGCTGAAACTTGGTCAATAACGCTTCAAAATTTTATAAAAAAATATATCTTATTGCCGAGACTCTAATTCAATCATCTCAGGGTAATCATTAGCGTACTGGTAACCATCTAATCTATTATAGACTTTGACCCTGACCAAATAGATAAAGCTGATTTATTATGCGAGTCAACGCCAATGTTTGCTCCAGACTATTATCTCTTTCGAAAAAAGAATTCGTCATCAACACCAACTGTCGACGCTGTCTGGAACTGATGTGTCACTGGCTTAGTACTGACTTGATTTATTCAGATCTAAATAGCTAAGCATCAATAATCTAATTTCAAACTTATTAACGTTTTTCGCCTGTAAAGCTAACTACGATTTTAGTCGTGACTTTCTATTTTAATAAGGTCGTGCTTTAATCTACTGATGCAGACTTGCTTGCCTGCTTTTTATCCTCGTCTTCTTTCTGCGTTTTGTCTTTTTACTAGTTGCCCTAACTCAAAAATAAAACACAGCTACCTATCTCTTCTCAATTCAAAAACGCCCTATTTTTACGTGATTGGAATACTAAGTTTTTATGTCACATTACGTACAGCTTACACAGTTAATTTATCACAAACAATTATCGGCTAAATCATTACTTAATTTTGTATTAGTATGCATTGGTATTCACTAAAGATTGAAGGTACAAGTAATTACATTGTCTATAAGCCCATTCTTTCTATATAAATTTCACTTGTTGTACCTGCTCAAGGACCAGACATGACTGCTAACACACAAGAAGCTTTGACTAGCGCAGCACTCAGTTTTCAATTAATGACGCGAGCTGAGCCTCCAGAGTTGGTTATTGCCACGATAAAGTCGTTATTAGCAGTAAAAGAAGCGCGCGATGAGATATTAATTATCGATAATAATAATAAAGAGGCGTCATTGTATGAGCCGCTGGCAGCATTTTGCCGGAGCTTAGACGCTAAATTGAATGTTCACTTTTATCACATTGATCATGTTGAAGGATTCAAAGCGGGTGCTTTAAACTTGGCACTTGGGTTGATGAGTCCAGACTGTAGTCACATTGTGGTGGTCGATAGTGATTATCAGGCATTACCACATGCTAGAGTCTCTATTATGCAGGCTATCGCCCAATATCCTGAGCATACTCTACTGCAGTTTCCGCAGTTTTATCGTAATGAAGGACAGATGGATGTCCATAGCGAGTTGAATCACTATTTTAATCACCATCTATATCGTTCTTTTAATCGCAATCGCGCTTTATCAACGGGTACTTACGCCGTCATTCGACGCTCGGATCTTTTGAGCATAGGAGGTTGGTCAGGTGCTTCTATCACTGAAGATGCTCAGATGGGCGTCCTTATGCATCGACAAGGTTTTCGCAGTCAGTTCGTGCCAGAAGTTATTGCCACAGGTTTACTGCCTAACACACTAGATGACCTAATATGTCAACGTCGACGCTGGATCTACGGCAATATGCAAGTGCTCACGGATTACCTGTCAGTCCCGTCCAACTCTACAAGTCAATATGTTCCACAGTCCAAAAGTATAAGTGAACGTCTAGCATATATACGCGCTCATCTGTCTCAATTGAGTGCTTGGGTAAATTTCACAGGGTTTTTTATCCTTTTGCATATCTGCTCATTGCTGATGACGGTTGATATGCTTTTGGTAAATAACGTTAACGTGTCGATGCTTACCCCTCTATATGTGGTTTATGCAGGTTATGCGTTCTTTATCCTTAGACGTTTTTGGGCATATTGCCGTGATCAATCGCCTCTCAATCAACAAGTCGATAACAGCTATCAGCCACGTTTTGGCACAAAGATACGAGCATGGTTGATGCATTTGAATTTTTGGGAGATTGGCGCATTGTCATGGCTGCCGGTGCTGTGGGGACGAGAGAAACCTTTTGTCTGTACGCCAAAACAAAACTATATCCAAAATCGTCATTCCTTATTTCTTAGGAATATAGCGGCGTTACCAAAACTGCTGTTGGTGCTAAATATTATTACAGTCCTAGTTGTAGCACCGTTTTCACCGCTCTACTCACCAGTACTATTTATCTGTGCAGCGGTAGTTTGTGTTCTCAAACTAAGCGCCGCCAAAGTAGCAATGGATAATTTCTCTAATGCTCGAGCAGACATACCAAGTATGAGTAAGGTTCTTAAGCAGACTTTAAAGGTAGCCCATGAAAAAAAGACGACTATTACGACATCTTATGCGACGTCTTTATTTAAAGATAAAAAAACCATCGATTCATAAAAATCAGCACTTATAGAACTAGTACTTATAAAGATAGTAATTCGCAAAAACTTGCGATTATATAAGCCAATTTTGAACCAAGGTCATTCTATTGTCTTTTATCGTTTCTATACTATGTTCCCTATACACCACTCTACTAACCATAACACTTATAGCCATGATGCTTATAACTATAAAGGTCTCAAAAACATGATTAGGTCTTCGAATTCACCGCTACGTATTGCCATTATTGCACATTCACTGTATCCCATTGCCCAGCCTTACGCAGGTGGTCTAGAAATGATTACCCAATTGATTTGTGATGAGCTAGTGGCGCAAGGTCATGAGGTATTGCTTTACGCTCATAAAGATAGCGAGACGAAAGCAACGTTGGTGCCATTATTGACGCGTCATGAGTTTAATAAGATGGTCTATGATAATGAGCACGAAACGGTCGCCATGGGCCGTGAAGAGATGTACCAATATCTCACGTATCAGATAGCCTTACGAGATATTATCGAACGTGATGAGGGCGGTGAGATTGATATCGTACATAATCATAGTTTGCATCATATTCCGATGATGACAGGCCAAGCGTTTGGCGAAAGGTTTTTTACTACTTTTCATACGCCTATTTTTCCACAGTTACGTTTGGCGCTTTTAACGCTGCGCGCTGGTACGACCACTCAATTTACAGCGATTAGTAAGCATCAACAGCAGTTGTTTGCTGAATTTGTCCCCTCACAAGTGGTATACAACGGCATCGACGTCGAATCCTTTATTGCCAATACTGAATCCCTTGGCAATAATGTTACTGGCGATGACGAGGTATATTTTTGGTATGGACGCATCTGCCCTGAAAAAGGCACCCATTTAGCCATGCAATACTGCATGGAAGCTGGGAAAAAACTTATCATTGCAGGACCTAAAAGCAACGAAGACTACTTCAATCAAAAAGTAGCTCCTTTGTTGTTTAAAGACAATAAGAGCGGCGATGACAAACTATTCAATTACGTAGGTCATGTCACCAAGGATGATATTAACAATTACTTGTGCCGAGCAACTGCCATGCTATTTACTAGCACTTGGGATGAGCCATACGGATTGACCTTAGCTGAGAGTTTGGCATGTGGCACACCAGTTATTGGTTTCGATGCTGGAGCCAGTGCCGAAATTATTACTCCAGAGACAGGAGTCATCGTACCTAAGAAAGATAAAGCCGCCTTTATCAACGGTTTTTCTACGATTAAAAACATATCACGTAAAGCCTGCCGTGACCGTGCTTTGCAGTTTTGTTCAGTATCGGCCATGGTAGACGGCTATCTGAAACTGTACCGAGCAGCGTTAAAAAATAGAACGATGTTGATAGAAGACAATTCAAATAGATACATAAGCAGTATCAACAGTTATGAGATGTCTGATTTAACAAAAGACTCCCTGCAATTTTTTAATCAAGCCATTCAAGCGCCAGTTGAAATTGATAATGATCTTGTTAGCTTTTCTGAGGGATCGTAATGATGCGTATCGGATATTATGCGCATCATCATGGCTCAGGACATTGCCGACAGGCAGACAAACTGGCTGCATTGTTACCTAATGACGCAAGAGCGCAATTAACAGTATTTACGAGCTTAGATATAAATAGCTATCGTTTTACCGCTATTGATGAACAACAAATCGTACGTTTAAATGCAGAAGATGAACGCTCAGACGACATATTAGCAGGTCGTGCAGGAGAATATTGGCAACCAGCCAGCCTACATTACTCGCCCGTAGGCAATAGCGATATCCAAAAACGCAGTCACCAAATACTAGACACTATCTTTCAACGTAAGATTGATCTAATGATTATCGATGTCAGTGTTGAGGTGGCCATGCTCTGCCGTGCGGCAAGTATTCCTTACCTTTACGTTAGGCTTCCGGGCATTCGCGATGATGCGCCACATTCGGGTGCGTTTTCTGGTGCACTTGCCTTACTAGCACCTTATCCTAAGGCGTTAGAGTCTACCCATACATCTGAATGGGTCTGTGATAAAACGCTCTATCTTGACTTTATCTACACTCAAAAAACTGAGTTATGTACTTATGAGAGCTTTATAGATATCTTGGCAAAATTAAGCGCTGGTAGCGAAATTTCTGTTCCTAAATCTACAAGGCTATCATCTATTGAGGCTCAATTAACAGACAAGTCCGAAGCTACAATACTTATTATCACCGTTATCAAAGGCTACGGTGGACACAAAGCGATTGACGAAAAACTACCGGCGTTGCGCTCACTGCTACCTAATGCATTAATCATCTCTCTCGGGCCTATAGACGATGACAAACGGTGTTATGTCGATATCTCAGCTGAGGTAGATGACGTCACACCATTTATTTGTCATAGCAATTATTTGATGATGGCCTGTGGCCTAAATGCTGTCGCGCAAGCATATCATTATGATACGCCGCTCATAGTAGTGCCTGATGACAGGCCGCATAATGAACAAGCCGTCATGGCTGAAGCGTTAGTTACTCAGAATAAAGCGCTAAATTGGCAGCAGTTTAAAACCTTAATGCGTGTCAATGATAATCAACCTGAATCTTTTGACCAAACCATTCATGGCCAAAGTAAACCATACCCTACTACATCGGTTGATAACATTGAAAAAAATGATGTTGAGGAAGATAGCAGTAAGGAAACCAACGCAGCTATGTCAACAGATGCTCAAGCGTTCATGCATAGCACCACTGATTATCCTACTACTAAGCGTTGGTTTGAAAACTGGTTACTTCCTCGACTCAACTTAACACCTGAATCAACAATTAAAGACTGTCTTATTAAAAATAACAGGCAACTTGATAGCGAGACAAAGATAAACGATGACCATTCAGCCAACGAGTAACGCTAGCACGACTTCTGATACTGTATCGATGACAGTCATTACGACTTGCTATGGTCGTAATCGTCATCTCTATAACCTACTCAGCAGTCTAGAAAATAGTAGTGTAAAGCCAGCCGAAGTCATTATCGTCAACGATGACGCCGATCCTAATCAGTTAGCTGAATTCTCATTAAACATCGTGAAGTTACCGACTACGGTCAAATCAACTGTGAATAACGGTGATGATATTAAAACTACAGAATTTGATATCGGACATAATCGCAATCTTGGAGCGATGCAGGCAACTCACGATATGCTAATTTTTTTGGATGTTGATTGTATCGTAGCGCCTACGTTTATTGAGCAAATGTATAAGAAGCTTCTACAATATCCTAGTGCGCTTTTGATGGGTCAACCGCGCTATCTAACGCGACCATTATCAGTAGAAGAAAATGCACAATTAAAAATCAATCATCTGCCTTTGTCTCTTTTAGACGAGCTGTCTGTATATAACCCTTATCGTTACAATTTTGATGAAGCTGACTCATATCCTATTGAAACAAAGCAAACCGCTATCAAACAGACTGATGACTATGGTGCATTTTGGAGTTTATGCTTCGCTATCAATCGACAGACTTTTGATAATATTGGTGGTTTCGATACCCAATATACAGGTTATGGCACAGAGGATACCGATTTTGCTTTTACAGCTCGTCGATTAGGTATCGATTTTTACCTTACTGCTGATATCGCTTATCATCAGCAGCATAGTGTCTACCGACCACCACTCAATCATCTGGACAGTATCATTGTCAATGCCAATCGCTTCTATCAAAAATGGCATTGTTGGCCCATGGCAGGGTGGTTGTCACAGTTCTCCGATATGGATCTGATTGATTGGACCGAAGAACAGTCATCACTGATAGCCATACGACGAGAGCCTAACGATAACGAGATAAAGCGCGCTCATTGTCCCGATGCTCCTTATGTTTAATTACTTCTAGCAATTTCTAGCTAACGATAACTTAGTTAATCAATATTCTAGTACCGATGAATAGTCACTCCTGTAGGTAGCCGACTCATTTCCTGACGTTCAAAATCCCAATTATGACCATGCCAAAAATGAGCATTTTTATCATTGTCATTGAAACCAATCATTACTATCTCTAACGGTAGTTTCGTGTTTTGAATATAGTGTAAGTATGATCGAGCTGCAAGCATCAGCCGATATAATAGAAAACCTGACGAGGGCGCTGACGAATGAATATCGGTAAAGTATGGATAGTCAGCAACGACTTTATGACGCTCTGATAGCACACTGTGGTAGGTAGGGCTTGATAATATTTTTTGCATGTTCAAAGGAATATCTAAAATGCGCTGAGTAGTGATAGGATCATCATTAGGGCTTGGATCATCAGCGAATGTTGGAAACTGATAAGGCTGGTTGCTCGTCAATATCCCTAGCGGGGCGGTCTCGGCCATTTGCTCCACCACTGATATATGATTGCTTCTAGGCGGTAGGCCAAAATGCAGCTTACTGTCTCCAATCTGCCGAAAAAACAGCAACTTAGGTAACAAACTAGCTAACTGATGGCTGGCAAAAAAATCGGCGTGAATAAAGTGATTAAATACTACCAAGATATCATCGGGCTGTATTAGCATCTCAAACTGAACCGTGGTCACAGCAGGATTATTTGTAATCAGAACGACTCGTTTAGCTTGCTCTAGTGCAGTCTGTATAACGACTGGTAGCGTTAAGAAAGCAGATTGCGCTGTGCTTACGTCATTAGATATATACCCGCTATTCTCTGATAGCGAGATACTCTGTTCAAGTATTGGTTTTTCCGTATTGGACTCTGTATTAGACATAGCAACCTTAGTTAATGTAACCTTTTGATTGCTACTTTAGCATTATTAGCGATTTTTATAGACAAAGCTTTACCTCTATTATGCCCGGATAAAGCCTTATCTTAATAAAAGTCTGTTACTTCTTACTTATTCAACTCAGAAATCATATTTTACCATTATTGCAATTTGCTGACCTATTAGAATGCGATAGTCGCAGCATTTCATAGTAGATAAGTACTATTCACTGACACTTCTTCTAAACCTTATAGAAAACCTTTCTATATCACGGATAATCTGCTCAAATCGTCATTAGATGATGATTCGTATATTCAGTAGATGATATATCATCAGCTAGCTATCTCAGCTCATTGCCGTAACAACACCTTCTATTTATTTCACAATTAACCAGTAAGGAAATATGGGTTAGTCTTCAGTAATTAACGTCTCCAGAGTGTTACCAGCCTGCCGACCCTCAGCAAAAAGCTCCTAAGATTGTATTAATGGTTCAGTATCTGCTAGAAAAAGTCACCTTTCTTTAATTTTCATAAAAGTACGTAACGCTATAACTCGCTATTATCTACTTATTCAATAGAGTGACGTTTAATTCAGATATCTTTAACCATTAAATAAACACGCTTACTTATAATTAACCTAAAAAGACCTTACCATGAAAAACTTCAACACGAAAAAAATCGCTATCAGCTCACTATTGGCTGTATCTACTTGCTTTGCTATGATCGGTCCAGCAAATGCGGCCCAACAAGTGGTCGTGGTCAAAGACAAACATCAAACAAAGCAAGCTGTCGTCGTTAAAGCGAAGCCCAAAGCGAAACAAGTGGTTGTGGTTAAAGCAAAACCCAAAGCCAAAGCCAAAGCCAAAGCCAAAAAAGTAATCGTTGTTAAAGACAAACATCCAGCACAAAAAGTGGTCGTTGTGAAATCAAGATAGACCAAGCAAGACCGATACCGTATACAGCTTATATAGAACCCGCTATATTAAGCAGGAAACACCACTACCTCATCGCCTTCCTGCCATGGCTGAAACTTAGCCATGGCTTGTACAAATAACGGATGATCAAGCCAATGTTGCAGCCACTGCTGCAATTTAGGATAAGGCAAACTATAAAAAACCTCACGATCGACATGCGCAAACTGACGGACAAAAGGCATGATACCGATATCGGCGATAGTCACGCGATTGCCTAGTAGATACGTATTCTCAGTCAATAACGCTTCTAAATCCTGCAAAAACACTTCGCCTCGCTGTCGATACTCGGTCTGAGTCATCTCAGGGTGACGATCGGCATATTTGTAGTGATCTAGCCAATACTTAAACTCATTGTCATTTTGTGCAATTAAGGCACTTGCTTGCGGTAGCGTTTTTTTATCAAGCAACCCTTGTGGATCACTCTGCTCAAGCGCCCACGTCATTATCTCGACACTTTCTTCAATGACGGTCCCATCCACCAACTGCAAAACTGGTACCGTACCTTTTGGACTAATCGCTAGCATTTGCTCAGGTTTATTCTTCAACGTAATCTCCCGCAGCTCCACGGACAGCTCAGCAAATAAGATGCCGAGACGAGCGCGCATGGCATAGGGACAGCGGCGAAAAGAATACAAGCGATGAAGCGGTGAAGTCATAATTATTTTCCACAATTGAATAGGAGTTAAATAGTAGGTCAACAAGAGCCAGTGGGCTTAACCTACTTGATATCGATGTTCATAAAGGAGTTTTTGAATACTCTATCGACTTATAATTGGCCATAGCTTCTACCAACGACTGCGGCAGATAAGCATCTTTGAGATGCGCGTGCGGATAATGCTGCTTAAGCCACGATTGATAGTTATGAGTGGTTAGCGTACCACAATATAATAAATATAAAACCTGCACGCCGATGCTACGCGACAACCCCATTACGCAATGGAAATTGATAAGCGTGATAAGGCTACCCTCTATTTTATCTTTATTATTGGTGACAAACGCCTGTGTCTCAGCTGATCGTATCAAAGCGTCAATTTGTTTAAATAAATCAATGTAATCTTTGAGCAATACGTCATTTAATGGCTGCAAGTCCAATAAGGGCAAATACAAATAATGAACAGGCACAGACGCGGTGGCTTTAGTGGTCATTTCAAGTTTATCAACATGGCTCGATATTTCAGCAGCTAAATCAACAACAATAATCTGATAGCGAACTGAAGGCTTACTTTTTTCTGGCGAGCGTAACCAATTCGTTAAATGGGTATTGATACCTGTCTGCGTCAATCGAGGTGAGGCCAGAACGGTGACACCGTCACTAATAGCATATGGTGTGAGTGGATACTTCTGACCTTTCGAAAAAACTTCAAAATACCACTGTCCCAAAAGTGACATAGCTTTGTAAATAATAATGATGGGAGCAAATTTCATCCAAGTATATACGGTAAGTCGGCCGCCACTGGACTTTCTAAACCAGCGTGTATCTTGCATTGGTCCGGCCTGCTGATAAGCACAAGCTAACATCACAAAACTGATCAACCAGTATAGAGCGATGATAATAGCGAATGTTTCTATCATTTCAGCCGCTATCATACTCATATTAGCAAGGTAAAACCCTGCTATCGCTATCAACAAAAACCCTATCACACCCAATGTCAGATGCTTAATCACCAGTGCATTTCGGATTCGATTTGAGAGTATGAGCACCAATGCCGCCAACACTACCCCGCCGAACATATCTAACAAGTGATGCTGATACGTCAACACCGTTGAAAAAGCAATCGATGTACATATGCTCACCAGTAATAACCGATAAAGCATTGAAAACCATCGTTTTTTGGAATCTGCAGCATGCCATAAAGATACACCAAGCAAGATGGCATAACTGACATGCAACGATGGTAGCTGATTAAATGGCTTGTCCACCAACTGTAAAAACTGATAGCCGAATTGCGTCCAATCATCAGGTATCAGCCGATGAAATGAGAACCGAGCGGGATAGAGATAGAAAATAAAACAGGCAAAAATGGTCACCAAAATTAGGCGATAGGTCAACAAAGATAACTGTATAGACGTACGTACTAAAAAAAAGCTCACCACAAATAAAACCAACGACCAGCTGTAAGGAACAATCATAGCGGAAATGAAAGGAATAACGCTGTCAAACGGCGTGGCTAAGTTATGAACTTTCGATGGATAAAGTTTATACAGGGAGACACTATAAACAGTCGTCAAGTTGTAGAGTAGATAAAATATCGCTAACGCAAGACCTAGGTGTCTGAAACGTGTTGATGGATTTAGTAGCACCTAGTACCTCGTTTAACTATTGAATAAAAATCACTTTCTACGCCTAACCTCTCTCAAACCACCCATCTTGTATCCAAACTTAATAAAGGCGATTGGCGTTAGGATTACTGATTTTAGTAATTGTTAAATGCTAAATGCTACGCTTAATACCTATTTTCTAGCGATGTCGGTTTATAGGAAGTGATAAATGCTGAGCTTAAGGTTCAGTTAAGGTTGCTCCTTTATGATGCTTTCATGATGTTAATCGTGCTAAAAGCTTTTAACCATTTGGAGACAGCTGATGTCATTATCTATTGATAGCACTCATACCTTACAGAATGTTCTAAATACGACCTTTTATATTGAAGCGGTCAAGCCAATGTCAATATTGGAAGTGCAAGGCATACCCTCATCCCTCTATATTCGTGCCAGTACGCAAATACCAATAGCGACATCGCCTACTTCATATGCTCAAAATCAAGATGCTCAGGCATTTATCAAACGCATATACGAGTACATCCATCACGCACGATTGAGCTACTTTATGCCCATTTTGTTTTCAGGTTTTACCGATATGCCATCCTATGGCGATTGGTTATCTACTGATGATAATGCGTTACCTGCATTTAAAGGGACGAGCGTTGCTATCGGTCTAAAGCCTATCTGTGAAGATAAAATATTTTTAGAGCAGTATCTGAACACGCCAATACAAAACGAAATCAGCAGAGTGGCAGGCGAGCTTGTCAGTCGTCAGCGTATTTTTGAGATTGGCAATTTGGCATCAGGTTGTGCTGGTAGCGCGCGGCTTATGATTGCGTTTTTGGTGTTTTATTTATCCACCCCTACCCTAAATCCTACGACTCATGAATACCAAACCAAGGCAGACTGGGTTGTGTGTACTGGCACCGATGCGGTAAGGCATATACTGGCACATATGGGCATTCGCAGTCATGTCATTGCCAAGGCTACGGCAGAAGTATTAGAAGACCCTGAGCAAGTATCATCATGGGGCCATTACTATCAGCACAATCCCTTGGTCGTCGCCATTAATGTGGCCGATGCTAAGCGGGTATGCGCCACGCATTATCGCTATACCGAAACGTTAGAGACAAACCCTACCACGCGTTTGACGCTCAATAAAATAGCTGTTTAATACGCATGCATTAGCCAACCAATAACACTGCACTACCAAAAGACAGTGAGAATACTATGACCCCCATTTATACCGCGATATGTCAGCATGCCCGCCAAACTCCCAAGCAGGTGGCGATACAAACGATAGCTGACCATAACACGACCAGTCTGACCTATAACCAGCTGCAACGCACGTTGTCATCGCTTCATCAAACATTAGAAACATGGCAAGGCAAGCGTGTCGCCTTGTATGCGCATAATGATATAGATTGGATCATACTCGATTTGGCATTGAGTACCGTCGGCGCGGTCGTTGTGCCAATCCCCTTATTTTTTAGTGCCGCGCAAATTGCGCACTTACTACAAGATGCGCAGATAGAGACGGTATATGTTGGGTCGGGTTTGACACTGCCGGTCGTAGATAATATGTATAACTGGATAATTGCTGATACACCAGAGACAAAAACCATCAAGTCTGAGCAAGCGACTCATATCACAGGCCGTTTTTATCAACTTGCTGACACTATCACTGACCATACCCTCTCCTCTACTGCCAGTGACTTTTGTAAAGTGACTTACACCTCAGGCAGTACGGGTATGCCCAAAGGCGTGTGTTTAGGGCAAGATACGTTGATGCGTATTGTCGAGTCGTTATCGGGCGCGCTCGCTGACACCTTGACAGATGATGCTACTAACGCGCCAGAAGCCAGTAATACCACAAGCAACTTTGGTCATTTGAGCGTGTTGCCTTTTGCCACTTTATTAGAAAACGTGGCGGGTGTTTACGTGAGCCTATATATGGGTCGCACCTTAGTGACAGGGTGTATTGATCAATTTGGTTTATTATCCAATCAAGCATTTGATGCCGAGCGACTTATTACAGCGGTGAACGCACACGATATCGCCAGTGTTATTTTATTACCCCAAATGCTAAAAGCCATTTGCGAGCACATGGTAGCCAATGGAACAACCGAATCTAGCGCCAATGCCGCTGTGCCGTCATTAAAATTTATGGCAGTCGGCGGCGGCAAAGTCTCGCCTCAATTACTAAAGGACGCCAGCGCCTTAAGCTTGCCTGTCTATGAAGGCTATGGCCTGTCTGAATGCGGCTCAGTGGTTAGCCTGAATACGCCAAAAGCCAATCGTACAGGCAGTGTCGGCAAACCGATGCCTCATGCGTCGGTCAGCATCGCATATAGTGGTGAGGTGATGGTCAAAGGCAATGCGATGCAAGGCTACCTAAACCATAACGATAATCAGGATGACGATGGCATCATTGCCACAGGAGATATCGGTCATCTAGATGACGATGGCTATTTGTACATCACGGGTCGACGCAAAAACGTGCTCATCAGTAGTTTTGGCCGCAATATCTCGCCTGAATGGGTAGAAGCGCAGCTCTCAACGCAGCCCATTATTTATCAGGTCGCGGTACTCGGAGATGGTGAGCCGCATTTGTCTGCGGTGATAGTTGCCAATCCCAACATGACCGCAACGAGCAGTGACCCACAATCTGCGATTGCGCAGGCGATAGATGTCGTTAACCAGACTTTGCCTGACTATGCGCGTATCCAACAGTGGCATCTCGCCGAGCAGCCTTTTAGCACGGACAATGAATTATTGACCGATAACGGCAAACTGCGCCGCGCGCATATTTTTACCGCTTATCAATCAGCACTTGGCTTATAACGGACGCTTTCGCCAGCAGTACAACAATAGGACCATATTATGCAAACCACTCTGATGCCAAATGATTTGATAGAAAACGACTTGATAAAAAGTGACATTATCGACATTGATACTCCTAATGCGTCAACCGCTCAAGCGCCTGCCAATGTATCACTGCCTAAAACTGCTGATATTTTAACGGACTTAAAAACCCATGGCTGGACGTTACTTCGGGGTTATCACTACGATGTAGAGACGTTCAGTCAGTTGATGAGTCAACTGTGTCAGACCTTAACCTACGACCCTGCCCGCCAAAACATCACCTCAGAAGCGCAAAAAGTGGATGCAGGCACGCATGCGATTGGCCTACATATCGAAAATGGCAATACGCCGATGCCGCCTGACGTCATTGCTTTTTTTAGTGAATTGAGCGCCAAAAAAGGCTCACAGACCACGATATGTGATGGAAATGCGGTGTATCAAGCATTATCACCTGAGCTGAAGGCCACTTTTAGTCAGCCGATGCGTATCAGTCGCTATTTGCCTCAAGCAATATGGCAACATTACGTGGCTACTGCGACCGGCAGAACAGATGCCGAGCAAATAAGCTTGGATGATTTAGAGACCTTTATTACTGCGACGACGAGTAAGACGCTAACGCATCATGTGGAACCTCAGATAGATGGCGGCGTTCGGTATGTATTACAAATACCTGCCATCCGTGAGGACAACGTAAGCGGACAGCTGGCCTTTGCCAATACCTTACTTGGGCCCTCATTTAATTATGAAAAACCTGAGTTCACCCTAGCCAATGGTCAACCCGTCGATGATGCGCTCTTAGATGAACTGACACAGATTTGTGAAAAATATACTCAAGACATTGCATGGCAAAATGGCGATGTGGTGATACTGGACAACAAACGCATGATGCATGGTCGTCGTCAGATTGATGTGCCTTTAACAGAGCGTAAGCTGTATATTGCGATGGGGCTTGGCATTAGACACGGTATGAATCACTCAAACGATTGGCAATAGCACATATCACTGTAATTCGTGCTTTAGTAATCCGCGCTTCAATAAACCATGCTTTAATAATAACTATTCAACAAGGATGCGATATCATGACACCAGCTAATGGTCAATCAGACCCAGTACAGGCTACCCTGCAATACACCATGCTAATCGGTGCCACGGGTGGTATCGGACAAGAGATCGCACGGCAATTATGTGCCAATAATCGACCGGTAATCTTGGTCGGGCGTAACAACCAGACCTTGACGCATTTGGTGAGTGAGTTGACCAAAGACTACCCTGATGTCCCGCTTCTGTCTCATACTTGTGATTTAAGCTCGCAGGCGTCGCAAACGCTACTGGTAGAAGGTTTAAGTGAGATGACACAAGGTCATGGCAAAGTCATTGATACAGTCATACTCAACGCAGGTATCAATGACTTTGCTCTACTTACAGATCAAAGTGATGACACGATCGAACAAATGATGCTCGTCAATGTGGCATATCCACTACAGCTTATAAAAAGGCTGCTACCTACCTTGATCGCGCAGCATAGCCCGAGCCAAATCATCAGTATTGGCTCAACCTTTGGCAGTATTGGCTACCCAGGTTTTAGTGCTTATAGTGCGAGCAAGTTTGCCTTGCGCGGCGCGAGTGAAGCGCTAAGCCGCGAGTATGCCGATACCTCAGTGACGTTTCGCTATTTTGCGCCCAGAGCCACCAAAACCACCATGAATAACGATGCTGTCGTCGCCATGAATGAGGCATTGAAAGTGAACATGGACTCGCCTGAGACGGTCGCAAAGGCACTGATTCACTTTATATCCACCGATCAGGCGCAGCAGCATTTGGGGTTTCCCGAGCGCTTTTTTGCATGGCTCAATCGATTGTTTCCCAACATCGTTGGCAACGCCATTGTCAAAGACCTACCCACCATCAAACAATACGCTAGAAAATCATAATAATCAGTTAAGCGGGCATGGAGTAAGTATGTCGTTAAATTACCACGCCAAATAAGCGACCAATCAACGAGGTTGCCACCATAGCGAGCACGCCCCAAACCACGACTCTGGTAGTCGCAGGAATCACAGGCGCACCGCCTAGACGAGCGGAGATAATCCCAAGTAACATCAAGCCCACTATCGTCAAAGATGACAATGACCACACCAGTGTTTCCGCTGGTAACAGTAATATCCCAATAATCGGTAGTATCGCCCCCGCCACAAATGATAGTCCCGAAGCCACTGAGGCATGGATGGGCTTCGCTTCACTAAGATCCGTGAGGCCAATTTCATCACGGGCATGGGCTTCTAACGCATTGTACTCAGTCAAACTCACGGCCACCTGATGCGCCAAATCATGATCTAATCCTCGTGCCTCATAAATTTTGGTAAGCTCTAGCAGCTCGCGCTCAGCATTATGCGTCAGCTCATGCCGCTCTTTATCGAGATCGGCCTTTTCGGTATCCGCTTGTGATGAGACAGAGATATACTCGCCAGCCGCCATTGACAACGCACCTGCGGTCAATGCCGCCATCCCTGTCAGCAGCAATGTTTGACTGCTCGTGCTGGCAGCAGCTACCCCAACCAATAGACTGGCGGTCGAAATCAAACCATCATTCGCACCCAGCACTGCTGCCCTCAACCAATGATTGCGATTGCTCAAATGTGCTTCGTCATGAATAGAATAGTGATGCATAAAATCCTCAAAAGGTAGAGACGCGAATGGGTATGCCCTAGTGTAGCTGATAATGTCACCGCAGTTTGTACCGCTTAACGTTATATCGCCCAATATTGATTCATTCGGATGGTTACTCGAATGGACACTATGACATATACTTTGATAGCTACTGAAACAGTCATTTTTTAGATGCTCATTTGTTAAATAGTCACTTGTTAAATAGTCACTTGTTAAATAGTCACTTGTTAAATAGTCACTTGTTAAATAGTCACTTAACTTGTCTTAACACCACCAATCTATAGCTAATCAATAAAAAAACCAATGTCTGACTACCTGCATAAAACAACATCAACGGCAGTGCTCGACTGTCTGACCCCACCATAAACACATGCATACTAATGAGCATATAAGCCATAAAGGTCAAAAAATGTAGCCATCGCCATGCTGATTGACCGATATACTTCTTAATATAGAAACTGAATGCGCAGATCAATAACAGCCAGAATCCTAGCTGTCCCAACGCCACACCCACTCGATCAGTCTGAAAACCGAAAGGGGCTAAGAACTGCCATATTTGCAGATTTAGATAGTTATCTGCCAATAAAATACCAGCATGAAAGGTGGCAAAGCCTACCGCAATCAGACTTAGATACTGATGCAAGGCAAATACCCTAGCCGCATTAACATGCTTTCCTAAGCGTGTACTCAGTAATAAACCAAAAACCACTGCCAGCCAAAATAAAGCATAAGCAATCACACCACCTGCCCGTGATAAATACCAAAAAGGCTTATCTGTGGCGGTCAGCAGTTGTGAGATCGTCTCTCCCCACATCAATAGCGCGTAGCTACCGACGCCAATAGCTATCATAAAACTCAATCCAATCCACATAATCTGAACAAGCAGCGGCGTATTAGAAGTAGTCTGGCTGTGAGTAAGATTGTCTGTATGCATGACGATACTCCTATGAATGCATCTACTTAATATGTTGGGACCTAACTTATCGAGTGAGGGTTGTTAGATGACAGCCAAGCTTGGCTTGATCAATTTTGGCTCGATAGCAGTGGACAATAACACTTGGTTATTCGTATCAATTAAGAGCGCCGCAATGTGATGCTTGTTCAGCCATACCATTGCTTCTGTAACGCCGAGCAGTACGCAATATTTTGCATATACCTCCGCTGTTACGGTATCTGCAGCCACGACGGTTGCCGTCAGGACATCACTGATTGCTGGGCGGGAATAATGAGGATGAATTAAATGATGTTGCCAGCGTCCTTCATGCCACCAACGACGATAATCTTGCCCAGAAGTGGCGACAGCGCCAGATTTTAAACTAAGTATCGCGACATCTTGGTCATTTTGCATGTGCTCGCCATCAGCACCGTAAGGTTTAGCAATCGCCACGCCCCAAGCAACTGGGTTGTCTATTGCATTATCTAGGGCTTGGTTTATTGGGACACCGATGGCCATATCACCGCCCATATCTACCAAACAAGGCAGTTGCCAGTCATGACTTCGACTAATGTAATCGGCTAATTGCATGGCACACCAGCCTTTGACATAACCATTCAAATCAAGTGCCATTCCAGCGGGCAGGTAAACCTGATGCTGACCATTCGCCAATCGGCGACACTGGATATCATGTACTTTATGATTAGGATTGTTGGTAATGGGCGTATCTTGTAAGCAAGGGATCCTATTTACGGCAGCACTTGAGGTCATAACAGGTACGGATGGAGTAGACATTTTTGGCAAGGTTTCAAATGACTGTTTATAACCAGCAGCCCAAAGCGGTTTGAGTAAGGTTGGTGTTATTAAGCCTTGGGTTTTTGCAACAAAATATATAGCGCGACCTAGGACCTCAAATAACTCTGCACTAACCTCTGTCCATTGGTCGGTATGATTATTGAGTATCATGAGCTCACTGGTCTCATCGAATCGACTAAATATGTGCTCCCAGCGTGCTAAACGCTGCTGAGCCTCTATTGTTAGCAAGTCAATTTTCTGGTCTATTACTGCTTGCGAGTACGGCGTGCCCCACTTAGCAATGTTTAACGTTATTTGAATGTGGCAACCCATCGCTGCCAGTTTCAGAGTCGCCAATTTTTTCATATCCTTACTCATCAGCAGACTCCATTTTTTGCAATAGGGTATAAGCTCAACTGTGGCTCATTTCTATTCATCGACTTGCTTACTTATCGAGAAGAACGAGTACGGGCAACGATTGTGATTGCCTCTACAGGCGCAGCTTCATTGACCTTCCTCAGTTGGGTGATGTCAACAATGGGTATTGAGGCAACCACCAACTCATCATTCGCAGGAACAGCCGTATTTAACGTGTTGGCGTCCACAGATGGACTGTCTGTCTCTTCATTAAGCAAAAATAACCATCCGCCCATCGTGCCTGCAATCGAGGCAATCATGATACTGCTTTTCAAAAAGGCAAAAGGATCTGCTTTTTTGCTCGTCTTATTGGCAGGTTTCTTTTGCGTTGATTGGGTCGTTGATTTCGTCTTAGTCATCATAATCACCTTCCTCTTCATGGTGCTTGTAGCTCGTTGCGATTAGATAACCATTCTTTTTGTAATCCTCGTCACGGTATTTTCCAGCTTTTTCACCTTCGTCCCCATCGTCATCATGATGCTCATCTTGGTCATCATCGTCGTAGTCTTTATAGACAGTCTCAACACGATAATTATTGGTCGCGACCGGATTTAGAACCGTGCCTAAGTTGGCATCAATATAAGTGGCGCTATTATCTAATAGCACTTCATAAGCGACTGTGCCGTTATAGTTAATAAGCTCTGGATTGGCTTGCAATATCGCATTGGGCGCGTCTTGTTTTGCTAGTGCTGTCGCTTGCGCAGGAGTCAGTGCAGCAAGAGGTAATTGCTGCATTGATGAGGATAAGTCATTAGGTTTGATGTTAGTATTTTGAGCGATAAGATCAGGTGATAATGAGGTGACAGCCGATTCGGGAGACTGCACCGCTAAGGCAATAACACCACCAAAGAATACTAAGGAAGTCGCACTGACAGTTAATAATACTGGTCTTAAAAGAGGTAGGCTCATAGGTTGTACTCCGTATACCGTTATTAGGGAATACTAGGAGCATACGCGATGAATATTAACTTAAGCTTAAGACAGTATGTTTTAATTTTTTATAACGGTTTTGAGAGTGCGTTTTTACTTTTAACTGTTACCACAAAGCCTGTTTCTGGTTGAGGGCGGTTGGCAAATGCTAAAGTGAGGTTGTGCAGATCGGCAATTCGATTGGCGATTGACAGTCCTAGCCCACTACCTATTTGGGTTTGACCGGCTGGACGATAGAAGCGTTCGCTCAGGCGCGCTAGCTGCTCTGGATCTGCGCCCAGGCCATTGTCCACCACTTTGATACTATCAGTATCTAACTGCAGTTCGATCTGGCAGCCCTCTGGGCAATAGCGAATGGCATTGTCTAGTAGGTTGCGGATTAATAGCTTAAACAACACTGGATTGATCAGAATGGGTAAAATATCGGCAGGATTATCGCAGTGTACGGTACGTTTTAATTGGATGTGTTTTTCACGAGCTAAACGGTTGACGTCACTCAGCACAGTATCGGTGAGCATCAGCCAGTCTGGACGTTCTAATTGCTCAGGAGGCAACTGCTGTTGCGGCTCTATTTTGGCTAAAACCAATAACTGATCGACCAAATGGGTGGCGCGCTCAATACCATCGCTGATTTTTAGCGTGTGATAAAACAGTTGATTGTCGTTTTCTATACCCGACAGCTGTAATAGCTGCTGCTGCAAAAGATCGGCTTGTAGTTTGAGCGCAGCCAGTGGGCTACGCAGCTCATGAGAGGCATCAGCGGTAAAGCGTTGTTCACGTGCCAAAGTATCTGCCACTTTAACAAACAACACGTTTAAAGCGGTCACTAAAGGCTGAATCTCTTGTGGGACGTCTGCTGTGATCGGACGATCGTCTTGTGGCTTGCGCTGTTCTACCTCAGAGCTAATCTGACTTAATGGCATCAGTCCGTGTCTTATCAATCCGATAGTCAAGATCATTAAGGAAAGCAGCCCAATTAACATCGGCAGTACTTGTACAGACATCGCTTCCACAATCATTTCTCGGCGAGAATCAAGATTTTGACCAATGGCAATCACACGCCCTTCATGCATATCATCGCTATGATAGTCGTCGTGCGCATAAAATAACCGCCAACGTTTGCTAAAGGGGTTAAGACGCTGATAAGCAGAGTTGTCCTCTTCCACAAAACCACGCTGATCTGGTAGGAAAGAAAACGACTGTCCGTTTTCATCAGCCATTAATAGTCGGCCCTCTTTATCCCAAATCGCAAAGCCCATATAGTCATCTTCCGCATCACCAAGATCACCTGACAGCTCTTTGCTTTTTAAATTGTATATTTTGGCAGCATGTTCGCTCTTCTGATTATGATGACTGTCGTCATCGTCTTCTTGATCACTATTCTCTGAATCTACAGTTTTTGGACTCCCGTCTTTTGAATCCATCTCTTTTGGATCACTGTCATCAGCAGAGATGCCCATCAAGTAACGAACCACTTGCGTGATTTGTGTGTCATTCATCTCATTGATTTCGTGCCACAACCGCCAAGCAATAAAGCTCGACGTGACAAGCCATAGCAAAGGCAGACCAATGAGTAAGGAGATGAACAGTCGCTGCTGGATACTTTTCATAAGCTCACGTGTTGCTCATATATGGTTTGTATATTGAAAGCCAAATTGACTATAAATGTATTAATGGTTATGTGCTGGATTGAGATAGTAGCCGATGCCGCGTTTGGTTAAAATAAAATCATTGCCCAACTTTTTGCGTAAATGATGGATATGTACTTCAATGGCATTGCTCTCAATATCCTGTTGCCAGCCATAGAGCTTGTCCTCTAAACTTGCGCGGCTATGAATCTGCTTGGGATGGGTCAGCATTTGCTCGAGTATCGCCACTTCTTTGATGGTCAGCTCAACGACTTGCCCTTGATAAGTAACTTGGTGATTGTGCGGCCAATAAGCGACGTCGCCATAACGAATCTCAGGCTGGCTACGTCCCTGACTGCGCCGTATCAATGCTTGCAGGCGAGCAACCACTTCGTCTAGTGCAAATGGCTTGACCAGATAATCATCGGCGCCCGCATTGAGTCCAGCCACACGGTTGGCAATCGCATCACGGGCGGTAATGATCAATACCGGCGTGTCTAAGTGTTTGTATCGCCAGTTTTGTAGCACCGTCATGCCATCACCTCTGGGCAAGGTCAGATCAAGGAGCACCGCGTCAAACATATCCTCTTGCAGTGCCATCTCACCTTGCTTGGCATCACTAAACCAATCGACCATCATGCCATGGCTTTTTAGGCCAACAACGAGGCCTTCAGCGATATTGTTATCGTCTTCTATTAATAGTATGCGTGCCATGAGTGTCCTATTAGGTTATGTACTCTATTGTCTTTTTTTATTATGGGCGGCGTGTCGTCACCGTTTTGTTACCCGTTATCATCGACTTGATGAGGTTTTGCCGCTCCCAATAGCTCATGGCAATCGCAGAGATAATATGCAGCGGCACTAGCAAGTATAAACTATTGGCCAGTATTCCATGGATTTCTTCAAGGATATCTTTACTACCAAAAATTTTGGCTTCCATCAGATAACCACTCATGCCCAATCCTATAATCACGCCCCATAACGCAAACATCATGATAGCAGCCAGTGGATTATGACCCAAATGCTGCTCATCTGTACGGCGAATACTCAAATCAGATAAGTGATGTTTAATACGAGACGGCGTGGGGAAAAAGTCACTGAAACGTGCATAACGTGTACCCACAAATCCCCAAAGTAGACGGATAATCACTAACCCTACCACGGTATAACCGACATATTGATGCAGCTCACTGCCTTCTTCGGTAAACAACAAGTTGGCAGTGATACCAGCCGCCACTGTCCAGTGAGTCACTCTGACCAAAATATTCCAAACTCGTACTTGTCGAGTTTTAGGAGCATTTGATAATGATATATCAGGCTCGTGCATCGGATTGATTGTACTGTTCTGGGTCATGGCCGTCACTCCTTTAATGGTTCGTTTGTTTTTGACGAGATGATTGCTAAATATCGAATCTAGGCAAGATACCGCTATTAGACTCGGCATCACATCGTCTGCTCTACCGCTATTACAACAAACGAACCTTAAGAGGAGCTTAGGAAACTAAGAAATTGAAATTTAAAGTAGTGAATAATCTACCTCAGCATTCGTAGATATTGGAGGCGCCGTTTAAAAAGAAAAATTGAGCAAACAAGGCCGCTTTTGGCAAAATAAATAACGCACTTAAAACTTTAACCTGAAAATATATTTAGCATTGACTCCGTAATAATATTGATAATGAAAATGATTATCAATACAATAGGGATTTAACCGTGCGCTGGAAACATTCATGCAACCCTCTCGCTTATATTCTGCTTTATTTCGTCTTAACCTTTTCATGATCTCTCGCTTTTCAACCTCGTTAAAGTCATTGAGTTTATCTGGTCTGTCTGCATCCGTCTTGCTATTAGAAGTTATAAACACGCTTTAGGGCTACCTATGCCCTTTTATGCTATCAAACATTCATACTATTACTGAGTCACTATGTCCTCTCGTGCCAGCGTTTCTCTACACCATATGATTTGGGCACAGTATCGTCTGCCCTTTCTAAAAGTCATCTTGCTCAACTTAGTCAATGCTGCCGTCAGTGTGGGTATCATTGCTTATATCAATCAAACCTTTATCAGTCAGCCCGTGTTCAATACCTTATCGTGGTCGAGCTTAGGGCAGTTTGCTCTGCTCGTGCTGCTATTGCTCGTGACTACCTTTGTATCGCAATATGCACTCACCCGTTTGGGGCACAAGTTTGTCTATGAGCTCAGAACCAAGCTGGTCAAACAAATCATCGATACCACCGTCCCGCAGATAGACCATTTGGGTAGTGCACGGTTACTTGCAAGTCTATCTTCAGATATTCAATCTATTACCGTCGCCTTTGTGCGGATGCCAGAGTTGGTACAAGGCGTTATCTTGTCTTTTGGTGTGGGGTTATATCTGGGCTGGCTGTCGCTACCATTACTGCTGATTGTCATGTTTTGGATTGCGATGACGATTTGGATCAGCACTATTTTGGTCAAGCATGTGTATCACCATCTAAGAGCCATCAGAGACATCAACGATGCACTGTATCAAGACTATCAATCGATCATAGATGGTCGCAAAGAGCTGGCGTTAAACCATCACCGCGCCGAACAAATATACACGCATGATTTTTTAGATCATGCAAAATCATACAAAGAGCGCGTCATCAAATCAGACACGTATCATTTATCAGCCGTGAACTGGTCTAACATTATGATGTTCGCCGCGATTGGTGTGATATTTGCCGTGTCAAATTATCTCGGCATCTCGATGGGCATCGCCACCACTTTTTCTTTAACGATTCTATTTATGCAGTCACCGTTGCTCCATGCCGTCGGTGCTTATCCAACACTACAAACGGCTCAAGTCGCCTTAGACAAAATACAGTCGCTAGCACTGGCTGAGTACCAACCTTTATTTAGAACGGACAACACCAGTCAACACTGGCAAACCATCTCGCTAACTGATGTTAACTATCGCTACAATGTTTCCAATAACAGTGTTTCGAATAACAATGCTAGTAATAGCAGTGTCAGTAATAACAGCGATATCGATGCTCAGACATTAATAGCCAAAGACAGCGATCGCTCTGGTAATATTTTAAAAGACGTCAATCTAACGCTACAACGAGGCGATGTGGTGTTTCTGATCGGGGCGAATGGTAGCGGCAAATCGACACTTGCCAAGATTGTCACAGGCATTTTCACCCCTACCACAGGTGCGGTAACTATCGACAAACAGCCCGTTGATTCACAGAATAATGCTGATTATAGACAGCTATATTCTGCCATTTTTAGCGATCAGCATATTTTTAAGCAATTGATTGGCAGACAAGGACAGCAGCCAGACGAAGCACTAGTCAATGCGTGGCTGCATAAGTTGAACTTGCAAGACAAAATAAGTGTGGTTAATAACCAGCTGTCTACCGATAAGCTATCGCAAGGACAACGCAAACGCTTGGCCATGCTTATCGCGGTCGCTGAACAAAAAGATATCTTGCTACTCGATGAGTGGGCCGCGGACCAAGATCCTGCGTTTCGCCGCGTTTTTTATCAGACTCTGATACCTGAGCTAAAAGCGCTGGGGAAAACGCTATTTATTATCAGTCATGATGACGGTTACTTTGAGCACGCTGACCGGTTACTGCTAATGAAACAAGGCCGCCTCATTGAGCTCAATGCTGAAGAGCGACAGCGTGCCAGTAAAGATGCCATTGCCATGTTGGCGTAAGTGTTCGCTTAGTACAGAGTCAACCACAGGTAATAACAGAAGCGGGGCATCTCTTAACAAGATGCCCCGCTTTTTTAGATAAGAATAACTTTTTGCACTATTTATTTATTTTAATAATCTCTGCAAAAACCCAACGCGAGAAATCACCAAAAAGTCTAATAGCGCAATAATTACAATCGCAATAATGGCGGTTGGGAATATGATAGCCACTGCCAATAAAGGAATAGCGAGCGGCCACCAAACGGTAAAATGCTGCCCACGTGCTGGCGGGTTGAGGCCGCGGCTCTCACTGGCATGACGCGGACGACGCTGCCACCACATGACATAGCCACTCACACACATGGCAATCACTGACAGACAAAACAGCACATTGGCCAGTAAGCTCCACCAGCCGAGCGTACCCATATGTAGCGTGAGACCTGCCGCCATAAACTTACCAAAGGCATTGTAATCATCATAGCGTATATCCGCCAAGATATTGCCCGAATAGCGGTCGATATGTACCGTGCGATCAGCAGTTGGGCTCTTCATATCATAGCTCATGGAGTCTTGGCTCAGCGTCCAAACGCCAGTGCTGCCTTGGGGCAGATTTAATTGATAACGCCCGTTAAACCCAATTTCATGAGCAAATCGATCTACGGTATCAATCATAATGGGTATATTAGGCGCAATACCATCCTTCCCCATAGTCGTGCCAGATACGGGCATCGGTGTCAATTCGAGCACCCAAGGAACCTCTTTGGCGGTGCCCGAGTTCAAGACACTGCCATGCGTAGGTACGACAGCGGGCGTCGATCCATGAACGTGCGGCGCAGCATTGGCGTTGTCCATATCCATACCCGCATGGTGCTGGCTGTGGTCGATAGAGACAGGCACTGGTGCCACGCCCCATTTCCCTGCAGGAAACTGACTCCATGCTTGCACGACTCTCTCGCCCCATACACCTGCCCACGCCATACCTGATATACAAAAAAACAGCAGCAACACAGATATCCAGCTACCGAGTGATCCATGAATCATGCGGATAAATGAGCGTTTTTTCTTATTAGGCGTAGTGTCATTAGGAATAAGCATAGCTTTGATTGATCTGCGTTTTTGCCACCATAGATACCAGCCAGACAATATCAGCAAAATCGTTAATGAAGCAGCCGTCTCTAACAGATAATCACCAAATTTACCCAATAGCAAATCACTATGAATATTGTCAAAGGTATAGTACAGATTGCTATTGGCAGGACGACTATCAACAATATCGGCTGTATAAGGGTTCACTGCCACCATATTGTCATGATCTACTGACTTGATCTGAAACAAGGCAACCGTATCCGTATCACGCGGTGCAATATATTTTATCAGTGTGCTGTCAGGTAGCGTGCTTAGCGCGTTTTTTGCTTGCGTCGCGATAGGAGCCTGAACCGTCGACTCTGGTATAGCGACAGTTAGACGGTCATTATCACGGCCTGCGGTGTTGGACATGAACAGCATACCGAGGGCGGTACACGCTAAAATAATTAAAAAAGGCGCGACAAACATTCCTGCATAAAAATGCCAGCGCCATACCGTAAAATAGCGTTGGTTGTTGGTAGATTGACGTATGGGTTCGTTCATAAATATGACCTTTAGCAACTCTGATGGCTCGATAAACAACATAGATCTATCAATAGCGGTATTTAACAGTACTTACTTATTTACTTACGCTCAGATATACGCGAGCATGATACGAGAAAAGTCATTTAAACACCATCGGTCATGACACTAATTATCATTTTATATAGCATTATTAATCTTAAGCTACTGTTTTTATAAATATTAATTATCCCAGCTATCTGTTACCTCTAACCACTCAGTACAGCTCTTGCTAAGCAGCAGTCTCTCTAAAAGCGCTTTATTTGTAAAATTTAAATGATAATTATTATCATTAATGTTATTATTCCTTTTCTTTTGCTTTTGACACTCAATAACAACTCACGAGGAAATATAATGCGCTTTGTCTCAACGTCTAGATTTGGTCGTCAAAAACGTTTAACGCTAGCAGTGCAACTGGGCTTAGCAATGGGTCTAAGTCACTCGGCTTATGCTGAAAATATATTGAATAGCCTCAAAAATAACAGCGCAGACAACATTGAAGCCAATATCGGCCATAGCATTGATACCAGCACTGAAAGCGCGCTTAAGAACGATAAAGCTGAGGACAATGAGACTACTGAGATTGCTGGGCCATCAGCTACCTTGGATACGATTACCGTTTATTCAGATGGCTATCGCAGTACTGGCACCAAAACTGCATTGGACCCAGACGATGCGCCAATGAGCTATACCAGAATCGATCAAGACTTATTGCAAAAACGCCAAGCAGATAGTGTCAATGCGGCTCTACGTTATGAGCCAGGCGTGAGCACTGAAAGCCGCGGCACAGTATCTATCTTTGATGAGTACAACATTCGTGGATTTAAAACCTACTCAAATTTTTATGATGGACTCAGACTGCCCTACGATGGCGCTTGGAATCTGATGCCACAAGTCGATGTTTATGCGACTGAAGCGGTCGAAGTGGTGAAAGGGCCAGCGTCCTCGCTATACGGCTATGCAGCACCGGGCGGCATGGTTAACCAAGTCGCCAAAGCCCCTAAGAGCACTCAAGAAAATGAAGTACAGCTACGACTGGGTAATCAAAATCTAAAAGAAGTGGCTGTCGATAGCACAGGCCCTATCACAGATACGCTGAACTATCGGTTGGTGGCGTTGAAGCGACAAAAAGATGGTCAGATGCAGACCACAGAAGAAGAGCGATTGTTGATTAACCCGTCGCTTGCGTGGCAGGCGACTGATGATGTGTCTGTACTTGCTAACCTCTTTTATCAAGACGATCCAGAAATGGTGCCCTCTACCCCATTACCTGCTGTCGGCACCGTCTACAAGGCAAGCTATGGCAAATTGAGTAGTGATGCCTATGCAGGCGATAAGTGGAATCGCTTTAGTAAAGAAGTATTCATGCCAAGTGTCACCGTCAACTGGGACATCAATGATCAGTTGACCTTTAAACACATCACGCGCTATACCGATGCCGAAGCGCAGCAACGCAATATGTATAATAGAGGGTTTGTAGAAGGTAGTGACACGGTTCTCAATCGCGTCGCCTATACCACTGATGAGAACATGAATAACTGGACCACGGACAACCAACTGGCCTATACATTCGATACTGCCAATACCTCACATAATCTATTGTTTGGTGCTGAGTATCAAGAGACAGATAGCAATGCGGTTTATTATGATGCGGGCGCAAATGGTACGCCAAACCTTGACCTGTCTAATCCAGACTTCTCACAGATAAATACGGCTACGCTACCGCTGGATACCTATCGGCAGACACAAGATATCGAACAAAGCCAGCTTGGATTCTATGTGCAAGACGAAATGAAATGGCAAGATTTGACCGTTGTCGCCGGACTGCGTCACGATAACTTCGAGAGTACGACTAAGCAAACTGACGCCTCTCAAGGTGCCGTTTATAATAATGAGACGTTTGGTAATGATGCGTCAGAGACCAGCGACCGTCTCGCTGCGATCTATGATTTTGACAATGGCTTATCACCATTTTTTAGCTATTCAGAGTCATTCCAACCCGTTGTTGGTAGCAACTTTATTACCAATAAACCGTTTGAACCTAGCACTGCAGATCAGCTCGAAGCTGGTGTCAAATATCTATCACCAGACCGTGCGACTAAAGGAACGCTTGCCGTATTCGATATCACACAGAAAAATGTCGTCGTAACCAACCCCGCTGACTATCGACAGAAAGTTCAAACGGGTGAGATTGAGTCAAAAGGCGTTGAGATATCAGGCAGCCATATGCTCAATGACTGGGTAGATCTCGCGGCAAGCTACAGCTACACCGATGCTGAAATTACCGAAGATGAGTTCAACCCTGATGTGGTCGGCAACACCCCTGCCCAAACGGCCAAGCACAAAGCCACGCTATGGGCCGACTACTATGCGACAGACAAGCTCACTCTCAATGCTGGCATTCGCTACGAAGACGGCATACAGATTGACAGGCAAAACTCAGATGAGCTGCCAAGCGTGACGTTGGTCGATATTGGCGGTAATTATCAAATCAACCCCATGCTCGCTGTCAGCGCGAGTATCAACAATCTGTTTGATAAGACCTATGTTGGTGCTTGTTATGATACCGAGAACTGCTGGATGGGGCCTGAGCGTCAAATGTCGGTCAGCTTAAAAGCCAGTTTTTAAACTTGATTTTTTAAACTTAACAAGACGGTTATTAATAAAATCATCCAATTTCTAGAACCATTTTTACCCATACATTTTTAAGATAGTCGATCATCAAAGCAATATGCTAGCCTTATAAGCTATCAGGCGACAATAAACCATGCTTTGAGCACTATCGTTACATGCTACAAAAGAAGGACATAGCAAATGGCAAAACCTACCCCTAGATTACTCGATGTTATCGGTAGCAAATACCTCACCCCAAATATGTGCCGCGTCACGCTTGGCGGGGCTGGACTGATTGATTTCCCCGTAGATCAAGAAAGCGCCTATATCAAACTGATGTTTCCTCAAGGTGAGGATGCTCGGCCATTGGTCCGCACCTATACCGTCAGCGTTCAGCGTGATGATGAGATAGATGTTGATTTTGCATTACATGAGGCTGCAGGCCCTGCATCAACGTGGGCACGTAATGCTCAAGCTGGTGATCAAGTATTGGTAGGCGGTCCTGGTCCAAAAAAACTCATCAACAATGACGCCGATTGGTTTTTGTTAGTCGGTGATATGACAGCGCTACCAGCGATCACGGTCAATCTGGCACAATTGCCTGCAGATGCTCGCGGCTATGCTGTGCTTGAGGTGACGACTGAGGCAGACCAGCAATCACTCAAAAAACCAGATAACGTTGAGATTCACTGGGTGGTCAACAACCATCCAAATGCAGACAGCAGCCCGTTACTTGACGGCGTCAAATCATTGACTTGGCTTGAAGGACAGCCTGCGGTTTGGGCGGCTTGTGAGTTCCATAGTATGCGTGTATTACGTCAATACTTCAAAGTGGAGCGCGACGTACCAAAGACGCATTTATATGTGTCTAGTTATTGGAAAGTCGATAGCACAGAGGATCAGCATAAAGTGGTGAAGCGCGATGACGCGCAAACGGCAGATCAATAAATACAGATTGTACATTCAAAAAAAGGCGTAGTTCATATGAACTACGCCTTTTTTATACATCATCATTTATTATGCTTCGACGACTTTTACTTCTTTTTGCACCCGACTAATCGTCACCCCCGTAAAGCCAAATAGCAGTGTTAATAGCAATGACAAATAACAAAAGAACGCATAGGGCAAATACTCTAATACCGGCACCCCTAACGCCTG